>JAQBUI010000100.1 GCA_027624035.1 Pseudomonadota bacterium
TCCCTGTAGGCTGCCACTCGGCGTCCTGCCTCGCAGGCTGCCGCAAGAAGGCACCCCGGTCCGGAACTCCTACGCCGTGAAAGTTGCACTGTTTCCTGACTCAAGCCTGTCAATCGCAGCCCACTCAGATTAGCGTTGACCCGCCCCTTCAGATTTGCTCTGCTTAATGCACCAGGACGGGTGCTTGTGCTTGTAGTGTATTTTTGATGTGAACTGATCGAAATGAATCATTAGAGGGTTGCCAATGAAACCAGTACTGATTGCCATCGCAGCACCGCTGCTCTTTGCAGCACCGGCCAGCCAGGCCCACCACGCCTTTGGCGCCGAGTTTGATCCCAATCGGCCGTTGCTCCTGCGCGGCCCTGTGGTCCGGGTGGAGTGGGTCAATCCCCATGCCTGGATTCATCTGGAAGTCACCGAAGAAGATGGCACCAAGACAGTGTGGATGGTCGAGGGTGGAACACCCAACACCCTGCTGAGACGGGGTCTGAACAAGAAGTCACTGATGATCGGGACCGAGATTATCGTGGATGGCTACCAGTCCAAGGACCGTTCCAAACGGGCCAACGGTCGGGATATTACCTTCACCGACGGCTCCAAGATCTTCATGGGTTCGTCTGGTACCGGCGCCCCTAAAGACGGCCGCGACCCGACCGAACGCTGAGCAATGCGTGCTCTTATCGTCTCGATCCTCATAGCCGGCATACTGCTTGCGGGCTGCTCCGAACCCAACCCGCCGCCACCCTATCAATCGCTTGGTGACATCAAACACTTTATGGATCACCTGCTGGAACCTGCCGCCGACAAGCTGTGGGACTCCGCCGGGTCGATCATCACTGCCGAGGGCGAACAGGATCTGGCCCCTCAGACCGACGAGGAGTGGCTGGCGGTGCGGCACAGCGCTAACGTGGTCGCCGAAGCGGGCAATCTTCTGATGATGCCGGGCTATTCAAGAGATGAAGCCGACTGGATCGAGATATCGAGCGGTCTCACCACAGTCGGCCAGCGTGTCATTGCGGCGGCTGAGGCAAAAGACGCGGTCGCCCTGTTTGATACCGGAGCCGAGTTGTACAACGTCTGCGTCTCATGCCATCAACTCTATATGGCCAAAGATGGTGAAGCTGGCAGCGCGCCGGGCGGCGAGTAGTACGAATACACCAGATCAGCCCTGACACGATCTGATAACAACCTGACGACAACCTGACGACAAACTGACGACCGGCAGATTGAATCCGGGGTCGTTTGCTGCTTTGATTGAAAGATCGCAGTTTGACACGGATGCCCCCATGAACAAGATCAAGAGGTCCTTCACCTGGCTCGCAGTTGTCATCGCCGCCTATGGCATGGTACCAGCCTCCGTCGCCGACGCGCTGCCGACCATCGCAATGCTGAACCTGATGTACAACGGCGCCAAGGGTCGTTCCTCGGCGGACGAAGCGCTTCAGGAAACGTTGGCCGATGTCGATGCGAAGCTCCGTGACGGCTATGCCTCCGGACGCATCAGTGAGGTCCGTCGGCAACTCGCCCGGGGTATCTCGGTGGGCTTCGGACGAGGCTGGAGCGACGAGCAGGACTTCAATGCCTCGCTGGTGGCTCGCACGGATCAGGCCTATGTCGATCCCCGCCGGGGTACCATGGTACGTCTGGAACAGATATTTCCCTCAACGCTGATTCGAACCAGGCCCGTCTCCGTATCCATTGCCCTGCATGAGCCGGCACAGGGACGGCGCTGGGGCAGGCAGACGGGTCCAAAGCTGCGCGACATTGCGGATCTGTCGGATGTAAGTCTCGACCTGATTGAAGCGCCCATCGTCACGGAGCTTGATCTGCGCGACCAGGCCGACGGTCGCTACGAAGTTCGTTTTGTGGTCCGGGACGGTGATGCCGAGATCGGCAGTGCCAGCGTAGGCCTGGAGGTTCGCGCCGGGCTCAATGGACGGATTGATCAACTCCGGAACGCGGCCGACACTGCTCCGAGCGCCCTCAGCGCAGACATCCTCTATCCCGTTGATTTCATGCGCAGGGTCAATGCCGGGCTCGCTGATTCCCGGGGATTCAACCTTGATGAGGAACTGGTCGCTGCAGAGCAGATTGCCGAGGCAACCCGCGAGGGGAAGGATCCTTTCGCCAACAGGACCGGTGCCTTTGAACGACACTATCTGCTGGCCGACGCCGGAGAAATCATGCCCTACAACCTGTTCGTGCCCGACCACTATCCGTCTGCCGGCGACTACCCCCTTGTGGTGGCGCTGCACGGACTCGGTGGCGATGAGGACTCCATGATGTCCAGCTTCTATGGCATGGTTGATCTGGCCGGTGAGAAGGGCTACCTGCTCGTCTCGCCCATGGGTTTCCGCTCTGACGGATTTTACGGCATGGGAGACTCCCACAAGGCCAGGCTGAGCGAACAGGACGTCATGCAGGTACTGGAAATGATCCGCGAGCGCTACGCCATTGATCCTGACCGGATCTACCTCATGGGTCATTCAATGGGAGGCTTTGGCACCTGGCATCTGGCCAGCAAATATCCGGACCTGTGGGCCGCACTCGGCCCCATCGCCGGTGGGGGAGACCCGCGAATCGCGCCAACCATCGCTCATATCCCGCAGATCGTCGTCCATGGGGACAATGACACAACCGTTGCCGTGGACAGTTCGCGTCGTATGGTGGAGGCCCTCAGGGCACAGGATGCCGTGGTCAAATACATCGAGGTGCCCGGTGGCGGCCACACCGATATTGCACCAGCGAACATGCGTGCGATCTTCGACTTCTTCGACACTCATTTCGCCAAACCGCGATAGTCGAACCCGGTCAGCTCACTGCAACAGACGTGCCTCAAACATCGTCAGAATCTGCTGGATGGTCGGGGGAAATCTGAGCTTCCAGCCATCGCCCTCCCGGACCACGGTATAGACCAGAACGTCACTGTTCGATCGGGGCCCCTGGTGCAGATAGAGCCGGACCACGAAGTGAACGGTATCTTCACCCTCCATCAGGCTGCCAACGACATCACGCCTGTCGACGAAGAAGCGCTGAACCTCCGCGGCAGTCAGGATCTCTCTTGCAAATTCATTCAGAAAGAGCGACGCGGGCGCCGCCTGTACATCGTCCATCGTCACCGCTTTGCCAAAGAACCGCTTCTGCAAAGACGACCCGCCCTGCTCCATCTCATTGCGGAATGCATCGACCATCAATCCCTTTAACCGGGTCATGCTGCCTGAATCCATCAGCATCGATAGATGCTCTACCTTGCGCGTGGTCAGGATCTCGAAATATTGGTCCAGCACTGTCTGTGGACCGAAATCATCGGCAAACACAGGACTCACCACCATCATCAACCCGGCAAGACAGCCACACAGCCATCGGCGTGACCTCGGCGCAGGACCGGCGGCCGATCGACCACGGGCATCGTGACCGATTCCCCGGCAGGGCGTTTTGTCAGGCATCTGTCGAATGTTTGTCATCATAGTCAACTGTCCCGCATCGGGATGATCAGCGTACGGCAACTCGCATCAAAACGCACGAGTTCTGGCTATAGCAACCCAAGCAACTCCGCCATCAGACCGGTCAGGCTTCTGCCCTGGCACGCCGGCAGTCCTCCCCACCCATCGCAAATTCCCGACAGATGAGTGGACGCCGATCATAGATCCTGCACGCCATCGAGCTTCGGTCAAGTGCCGCACACCAGCCATCATCGAGACGCGCCATGGTCTGGCCGCCCCAGCGATCGGTCTCGATATACCGTTCAGGTACACCCGTATCTGTGAGCAGCATCACCTCCATTCGACAGCAGGCAGCGGTACAGGTTTCACAGGATATTCCGTCGGCGACAGGTGGCGTCCAGGCCGCTGACTTCGGCGCGAGGCTTTCCGTCATGAATTCCTGAACTCATCGACCCGCTGCTTCAACACCTGCAGGGCACGCTTGTTGGCGTTACGAATGCTCTCCATTGCCGGCTCCTGCACGCTGATATCACCCAGTTCCGCCAGGACGACGTGGACATCGTCATGACCTTCGACACCGGCCATGTCATCCAGCCATCGTCGTACGTTGGGAAAGGGTTCAAAGTCATAGACATGGGTAAACTCAGGCCGCAACTGGCCGATTTCCACATACGCCGCCATATCCGCTATCGTCAGGCTGTCGCCGACCAGGAATCGGGACTCAGCGAGCCAGTGGGTATCAAGGGCCTCCAGCGCACGGGTCAGCGTATTCCGCGCTGCCTGCTGCACGCTCTGCGGAATGTCGAGATCCTTGCGAATCTTCGGCGCCACCAGACCAAGGGATGCGTCCCGCACATTGCGATGATGGTAGTGGAGATACCAGTCGACCCGCCCTCGCTGCTCGAAATCCTCAGGATAAAGGTCGTCCCAGCCGTGCCTGCGACAAAGATAAGACATGATGGCGTGGGCCTCGCCCAGGGTATAGCCCGTATTGGGGTCTTCCAGACAGGGAATCGTACCGCCCGGATTCTTTGCAAGATAAGCAGGGTTTCGGCTACCTGTTTCTCCCCGGGAGCCCGGATTGATCAGCACCATCTCAAACGGCAGGCGTTTGTAAAACATGAGCCACATCACCGCACGTACGGGTTGAGAGAATGGCACGCCGTACAGAATCACCGGCTTTGAGTTCGTGTTCATTTGATGTCACCTCCGACTGGGTAATGGCGTCGCCATGGATGCTATCACAGGGTCGCTCGCGACGTGACGGACAGACAAGAGAACGCACTACAGGGCGATAGTCTGACCATGCCTGAATCGGTATCATGGCACCCTTTTTCGCGGACCGTTTCATGACCAACCTGAAAACCCCTGTCATCGTGGGTGTCTCACACCTCGAACAACGCATCTCGAACTGGCAAGACGGCAAGGAACCACTGGAGCTGATGATCGAGGCGGCGGCTGCTGCACTCCGGGATGCCAGTGACCAGGACCTCGCCCCTGAAGTCGACGCGGTCCACACGATCAAGGGTCGATGGTGGTACGAGAATCCAGCGCGGGTCGTGGCTGACACCCTCGACATGCGGGATGTAGAGACCGGGCTGTCATCTCTTGGCGGCAACATGGTGCAGTATGTGCTCAGCCAGTCTGCACTGGATATTCAGAGCGGCAAACAATCCATGGTCGTCATCACCGGCGCGGAATGTGGCAACGTGCTGGCCAAGGCTGGTCGAGCAGGTGAGCGGGTGACCTGGCAGACAGCGCCCGGTACGCCAGACCGATTGTTCGACAAAGGTGGCTTCGGTGCCAACACTCATGAACGCGAGGTAGGCCTTGGTGGTGCCACCACCTGGTATGCCCTGTTTGAAAACGCTCTGCGTGCGGCCAATGGAGAAACCATCGACGCACATATGAAGCGGGTCAGTGAAATGTGGGCCGGTTTCAGCGAGGTCGCCGCAGACAATCCCGACGCCTGGATACGACAAGCCAGTTCCGCTGAAGAGATCCGAACCCACTCCCGGAACAACAGACCGGTTACTTTCCCCTACCCAAAACTGATGAACGCCAACAACAACGTCGACCAGGCGGCGGCACTGGTATTGTGCGACACCCAAACCGCAACCCGCCTGGGTATTCCCGAATCCAGCTGGATCTATCCCTGGGCGGCCACTCACGGGACCGATACCGAGCAGGTATCACACCGGGATAATCTGCACAGTTCCCCGGCCATTCGCATCGCAGGGCGCCGATGTCTGGAACTTGCCGATACGGGTGTGGCTGACCTTGACTATGTGGATGTCTACAGCTGTTTTCCGAGTGCCGTACAGGTGTCGGTCAACGAACTGGGGCTTGGCTACGACAGGGCACTGACGGTCACCGGGGGCCTGACTTTCGGGGGTGGACCGCTGAACAACTACGTGATGCATGCCATCGTCCGAATGGTTCGGCTGCTCAGGTCCGACCGGGAAGCGGTCGGCTTCGTCACCTCCAACGGGGGCCTTTTGACCAAACACGCCTTTGGGCTGTACAGCGCTCGACCACCAAGGCTGCCATTTCAATACGAAGACTGCCAGGCCGAAATTGACCAGTTCCCAAGCCGCGAAGTCGTGGATCATATCGGCGACGCTGTGATCGAGAGCTACGTTGTCGTCTACGGTGCTGACGGTCCGGCAAAGGGGATTGTCGCCGCACTGACCGATACGGGTGCACGAACATGGGCGATGACAGCGGACACTGACATCATGGCCAGCATGACACGTGAGGAATACATCGGAAGGCGGGTCACGATCAATGCCAACCGCAACCTGTCGATGGTCTGATGGCCATGGCGCGAACACTACAAATCAGGACGACGATTCGAGCGCGGATCATCCCATTCCAGATCCTTCGGTTCATACCAGCCGATTGCATCAAGCACCCTGCGAGTCGTCCGGGGCGATAAGGTTGCCCAGAGAATACGGAAACCCTCGAGGCCCTGGTCCCGCTGCCGCGAAGACCGGCTCTGCAGCCGTGAGATCATGCCCGGCAAACCGATGGCCTCACCCAGAGTGCCCGGCACGACCCGTTCGATACCGTTAACCAGCTTGACGTGGGTACGTCGGGCGAGTGTCTTTTCCAGCGCCAGCGCTGCCTTCAACGCCGTATCGTGATCAAATTGTTCGCTCTTGAACATCCCTGCGGTGGTGTAACCGTCCCATGCTCAGGGTAGCACACTGTATCGCTTTGTCGGTGGCAACGCTGTGGCCAGGACAGTGACCCAGACAGTGACCCAGACAGTGACCCAGATAGTGACCAGGACAACCTGCATTCTGCTGCTTCTAATACATAGAACTACAATGTATATTGTCTCTATGTATTGAACCCAGGAAAGCCGGAATGAACGTCAGCAAAGATCTTGTGGCAGCATCTGCGACACCGCTCGTGCTGACCATTCTTGTTGCCGAAGAGAGCTATGGTTATGCAATCCTGCAACAGGTCAGCAAACTCTCCGGCGGCGAACTCAAGTGGACCGACGGCATGCTCTATCCCGTGCTGCACCGGCTGGAACGCCAGGGTCACATAGAGGCGCGGTGGGGCAAGTCTCCCAATGGCCGCCGCCGGAAATACTACCGCATCACCGAAGACGGACGCCGGCACCTGAAGGCGCAGCGTGCCCAGTGGCAACTGGTGGATCAGACGCTCCGCGAACTGTGGCACAACCTGTCGCTTGCCCCGGAGCCCGACCTGCTTGTCGGGACTGACTGAAAGGTAAACTGAAAGGTGCTGACATGACCGACTATCAAATGCTCCAGACCCAGATCCAGCAATGGCGGACCTATCTCTCGCGAGAGGCAGCAATGGACAGCGATGACATTGACGAACTCGAAGATCACCTGCACGGCCATCTGGATCTGCTCACTTCGGCAGGTTTGTCGCCGGACGAGGCGTTTCTTGTCGCCGTGAAACGTATCGGCGATGTGAATTCACTCTCACGGGAGTTTGCCGTGGCACACTCGGAGCGACTGTGGCGACAGCTGGTGTTGTCCAGCAGCAACGAGCATTTCGATTCAGGCAACCGGAGACTGGTCACGGCGGTGGGGTTTGCCATTGCCGCAGCACTGGTTGTCAAGATTCCCGCCCTGTTTGGCGTCGAAGTACAAAGCGCATTCTACGCCATCAATCTGAGCCTGTTCATACTTCCGGTGCTGGCGGCCTACCTGATCGTTCAGGGCGAACACGACGTTCCTCGGTGGCCGCTGGTGGCGTCATTTCTGATCGCTGCCGCCATTGTGAATGGCTATCCACTCGCCGAACAGAGTGATACCACCCTGCTCACCATCCTGCATCTGCCCATCGCACTGTGGCTGGTGGTTGGACTCGCCTACACCGGTGAGCGCTGGTACAGCAGTGAGGGGCGCATGGATTTCGTCCGCTTCTCCGGTGAACTCGCCATCTATTACGCCCTGCTGGCGCTGGGCGGTGGCGTGCTCATGGCCTTCACAATGGCCATGTTTGACTCCATTGGCGTGGATGCGAGCGGTGCTCTGGGTGAATGGATCCTGCCCTGTGGCGCCATGGGCGCGGTGATCATTGGTACCTGGCTGGTGGAGGCCAAAAAGAGTGTCATCGAGAACATGGCACCGGTGCTGACCCGGGTGTTTACGCCGCTGGTGACACTGGTACTGCTGACATTCCTTGCGACCATGCTGTTCACCGGGCATGGCATCGATGTTGAGCGAGATGTGCTGATCGCATTCGACCTGCTACTGGTGCTGGTGACGGGCCTGGTCATCTACGCCGCCTCGGCAAGAGGCAGTGACTCCCCGCCGGATGTTTTTGACTGGCTGCAGCTGCTGCTCATCGTAAGCGCTGTGATTGTAGACCTGCTGGCACTTGCCGCCATTGCTGCCAGGATCACGGAATATGGCGTCAGCCCGAACAAACTGGCGGCGCTCTCAGAGAACCTCATTCTGCTGGTCAATCTACTGGGGGCCGCCTATGTCTATCTGCAGTTCATCCGCCGCCGGTTTCGATTCACCGCCATGGTGCAATGGCAGACATCTTTTCTTCCGATCTATGCTGGCTGGGCGGCAACGGTCGTGCTGGTGTTCCCGCCACTGTTTGGCTTCCGGTAGAGGACTGATCGCAACCCCGCGTTCACCACAACCTGCGCCAGAACCCTGGGGGGCTCAACTGTTTCTCAAGGCCTCAACTTCGCCCGGCAGCAGGAAATCGCGAACATAATTTCCCTCAATTGGCTTCAGCGATGCCACCTGTTTCTGTACCACCATGGAGCGGGACTCGAAGAACACCACACACTGCAGCAACGTCATCAGGAGTTGCAGTCGGGAATAGGTCAGCACCCTGAAATCCTCAGGATGGAAATCGCGTTTCTGATTCTTGAGCGTATCGGCGACATCTCGAATCGCAAGAAAAGTGAGAATCACCGCCATATGCGCCTGACGCGAACGTGGTTTTGGCTCCGAGGTCAGCAGCGATGCGTTCTTGCCGGATTTGCCAGAGGTAAACGTCGTCTTCAGGGCAACCAGACTCAAAGGTCTGCTCGAATCCGACAGTTGAACCGGAATCGAGCCAAAGTGCATCAACAGAAGCGACTCCTCCGTCATTGGCGCCTGGGCCTCGTTGTGCACTTTGAATATTGTGCCACCAAAGGGGGTATCACATTGCTCCGTCAGTTCACGAATGTCTCTGGCATGCCTTCGGTACTGGACAGTACCGAACCCCGTGGCCACGAATCGATAGTGGGGGATCCGAATGAGCACCTCGATGATGCTGGAGGGCAGAAAAACGGCATCCATCGCCAGCACACCACGTTGCCCGGTTGCCGCCAGGACACGATCTATCGCCTGTCGGACCGCGTCTGCGTCGCTGACATACCCCGGCGCATGGCGGGACCAGAGCGTCGTCAACAGCGGGATGTACTGGTTGGAACCAGGATCGTTTGCGATGATCTCGCAGACACGATAGGCACTCCCGGACCCGTCTTCTTCGGAGGCATCATCGGAACGACTATGGAGGTACTGCATCTGCCGAGCATGTGGTTTGTCGATGCCGTAGCTGGTCACCACGAGTCTGGTTTCGGAGGTCACCGCTGCTGCGCTGTAATGAAGCAGGCGGTCAGCCAGAGTCGAGATCAGCTCTGTTCTGGCCAGGTTTCGGCTCAGCCTCTTGTGCAGGGCGTGGGGGCTGATGCGCTCGTCTAACGCACCGGCAATCTCAGACAGGTTCACTGACCGGGAGCGGTGGATACCAATGATCATGTCCCGGGTGAATTTCGCCGCTCTCTTTCCCAGCCCATCAGACAGTCGACAGGCAAAATCATCAATGGTCTTACATTGGGGAAGTACGCTCATAGACGTCATTTATAGGCCAACAATCCGCCGATTGGTAGACACCCACGGGGCAGCTTTCACCCATTTTTTGACTCGGTGGGCCTGCCACCCCGGGCCCTTGCCATGTGTCCGACCCGCCATCGGCGCCCCGCAGTACGCCCATTCACGAACTTTCATTTCGTCAGAATGTCGATCGCCTGCCTGCTCGCCTCTGCCGCGCGTTCGACGATCTGCGCCCGTGTCAGGCTGCCCAGAGGATGATCCAGAATCACGAACGGATAGTCCGCCAATCCCATCATCCGCGCGATGTTTCGGGCAGTCACCTCGAACGGGACGGTGCACAGCACGACAGCCCGTTTGCCGGTCTGCTCGAAGGTGATGCCGTCGTGCAAACTGCACGTGGAGCAACTGCCTCAGTCTCCTGAGGCGGTGATCAGAAAGTCGCACTCGGGCGAAAGCTCGGTGAGCAGTTCCGCCGGGGCCGGTGCGCTGGCGTTGCTCTTGGTCACGATCGGCAACACTTTGCCTCCGAACCGGGACTGCAGCAGTGCGGCGGTTTCCGTCAGCAATCTGTCGCCGTTCACCTTGGAGTTCCACAGCAGGCCAATGGTCAGTCCGTTGAGGCTCGCCAGCGCCGGCGCACGCTTTGAGGTCCGGGTTCTGGCGGGGACTGTCGGGTCAACCAGTTTCATTACGCATTCCTTCTCTTTTGGTTCCTGACCTCTGCACGGCGCATCGAGAGGTCACGGTCAGCAGTCAATACAGACGCCTATGGACTGGCTCTGCATGATGGACCCACGAGTCCGGCTCCAGGAGGGGATGAAAGCGGAGTGACCGCCTGCGTCGCCGCCACCGACGGTCACCAGAATGTCTTCCGGGCCGAGCCCGCGATGGCAATCGGTACTGCCCTGCTGCAGGAATCTGGATTCAAGCTTGCCGAGCCGTTCCATGACCGCACGGGGTTGCGTGGCGTGATCGTACAGGTACTGCCTGACATCCGCCTTGGACCAGCCACCCCGGGCGATGATCTCGACGTGTTCCGGTGCCAGTACCACCACGCTCTGGCCGGTGCTGATACACCCATAGTTGGCCATGGCGTCCGCCATGGTGTCGAGAATAATCTCGGGCGTATTACCACCATGGTTCTCCACATTGACAAAACCGGCGCCAGCAAACACCGTCACCGAACTGACTCCTTCCGGATAACCCAGTTCCTCGCAGAGCAGGGGCCAGGGATTTCGGTCCGCCCGCTCGGCAATGCAAAAGCTGTATTTTCCGGGATTCCCCTGGGTCGACTTGTCCGCAATACCCGGGACGATCTTGAAGACGTTCATCAACGTCAGCCGAATACACCGACCGATGGTGGCATTGGCGCGGTTTCCCGGTCCAAAGAGATTCACCCCGGCATTCATGCCAATCTCATCCACAACGGGCCCACTGACGATCAGCAGATGGCCGGACCCGCCGGTACTCACGGTGCTGCCATGAAAGTTGAAGGGTTCACGGTCCATCGCCTCAAACGCTGCCACCACCACAGGAAAATATTCCGGCAGACAGCCAGCCATCACTGCGTTCACCGCTGCCGCATGGACCGTCAACTCCAGCCCGGTCGCAGGATGATGGGCCAGGACCGTCTCAGGTGGCCGCCCCTCCATCGCCAGCATCGCCTGAACACGGGCCTGTTCCGGGGGAACCACCGGCAGGCCGTCCGTCCAGCCTTGCTCGTAGCAGTAGTCGATCGCGGCCAGCAGGTCGTCGGGCACTTCGTGGATTGTCTGGGCCTGGGACATAGCGCTTCAGCAGGAGGTGTTGACATGCATGTTACTACATCCCGATCGGTCCCAATACTGTTGTCGGGTCTGCACCATCACCACGGCCGGTATACTTGTGGTCCCCGGGTTACGTATCATGGCTACCGCAAGGTGTGGGTCATACCCGCCAGGTGACACGATGGATCTTACCCCGCCGATGGAGATGGGAATGGAACAGACTGGCTGGCTAAAATCAAGAATCGAAGGGGCAATGTATGGCGGCGCCATTGGAGATGCCATTGGTGGTCCCGTGGAAGCCGTGCCCCGGGATGTGATTGAAACGCTTCACGGGTCCGCTGAGGTGACCGATATGCTGCCCTATATCCGGCCCAGCGAAAGTGGTCAACCGGAGGTCAAGGCACCCGCGGGCAAGACCACTGACGATACCCACTTCAAGAATCTGTTGTGCCAGGCGATCCTGAACAAAGGTGGGCGTGTGGATGCCGAGGACTTTGCCAATGAACTCACCGTGGACGACAAGTTCGCTTACCTGATCATGCGGATGGCCCTGATCAGGTTGCAGCTTCAGCGCAACAACTACGCAGCAGACCGCTACGGCCAGTCTCACATGCCCATGGTCGACACGGCCGCTCACCATGGTGGCAAGGGCCTGCCGCCCGCCAATGGTGCAACGATGATGATCTCACCCGTTGGTATGCTTTACCCTGGCCAGCCCCGCGAGGCGTACCTGGCAGGCTATGAAATCGCCTGTGCGATCCAGCAAGGCTACTCTGCAGACATGGCTGGCGTGGTGGCTGCCGGCGTGGCCGCGGCTCTGACGCCCAGGGCTGATGCCTCCAGTGTCGTGAACGAGATGATCGCAGTGGCCCCACAGAGCGCCAGGGCGTTGCTGAACGCCACCCGGGATCTGGTGGACAAGTCTGCAGACATGGCATCGTTTCGTGAAGCCTTCCATCAAAGGCTTCTGATCCACTTCCTGGATCCTGGTGAGGTCGTCGCGGCCGCGGTCGCTGGCCTCTTGATCGGCAAGGGCAGGTTTGCAGAGTCTACCCTCAATGCGGTGAATTTCGGGCGTGATGCCGACAGCATCGCCACCATTACCGGCGCCCTTGCCGGTGCGCTGGGTGGTATTTCGGCTATCCCGGATAAGTGGATCAAAGCCGTTGATGAATCCAGACAGGAAGAACCGCTGCAGAGCGACATGGCAGCCGCTGTCTATCAGGCGCTGCAGAATGAACTTGCCTCGACCCGACAGTGGTCCGAGCGCTACACGGCGCTGCTCTGACGACTGGCAGACACGAACTGGCAACATCACGGTCGGTGCCGAGAGAGATGTTTCGTCCCAATTCGCATTGCGGCGAACCCGAGTCAGACGATCGCGAATCCATCAAACAGCGGGTCGTCTTCCAGCGCCTGTTCGAGTTCGTTCATGGTTTCTTCTGCGTCACTCAGGCTGGCCACCCGGGCAATGTGGAACAGTGCATCGCCACGGTTCACGACCGGCAGATTGGCCCGTCCGATCACGATACCGGAGTTGCGTGCCGTGACGGCCTGTTCCACAAAGCCGAGCGGGTCCGCAACGATGGCAATTGTCTCGCCTTTTTTTACCGTATCACCGAGTTTCTTGGTCGCCCGCATGACCCCGCCCATGGGCGCCCGTAACCAGTGGCTGGAATCTGACCGAATCGGCGCAGCTTTACTCCTGGCGGACTTTTTCGATGCGGCAAGCATGCCGACATGACGCAGCACCCCGATGATACCTGTCAGGCCCACACGTACCGCGACCTCGTTGAATCGCAGGGCTTCACCCGCCTCGAACAGCAGAATCTTGCAGCCGTTGTCGTCAGCACAGGAGCGCAATGAACCATCGCGCAGGGTTGCGTTCAGCATGATGGAAGCACCAAAGGCAGTGGCCATGGCGTTGACTTCAGGGTCATCGAGGTCGGCCCGAATCTGGGGCAGATTGTCCCGGTGTACGGCAGCGCTGTGGAGGTCAATTCCGTACTGGGCCGGTGCGACAATCTCCGTCATGAATTTGTTGGCCAGTTGTGAGGCGAGCGACCCGGTCTCTGAGCCCGGGAAAGAGCGATTGAGATCCCTTCGGTCGGGCAGATAACGGGACAGCGCTATGAAGCCATAGGCATTGACGATTGGCACCAGGATCAGGGTCCCGCGCAATCGGTTCAGGGCTCGCAGGCCCACCAGCCGCCGAATGACTTCGACCCCGATAATCTCATCGCCATGAACGGCCGCACTGACAAACAACACAGGGCCATCCCGCTTGCCCCGAATCACATGGGCGGTAATGCTCATGTCTGTATGATCTGCCAGTCGGCTGATATGGATCTCGATCGTCTTGCGCTCGCCAGGTTTGACGGATTCCCCATTCAGTTGAAACATTTTCGGCATACGGACCAACCCTCCCTATCGGCCCAGCAGACGGATGAATCGCGACTTCTGGGTGTCGTCCATGTCCTGGAAGATCGGCACCCCCCAGGGTGACTCGGGGAAGCCCTCGAGTTCAGGCGAGCGTTTCAGCCGCCACTTGCCATCCCGGCTGTCCGGATTTGATGCCAGTGCTTCGCCAATACCAGGCGGCCAAACGGGACAATCCGCCCGGGCATGTTCGATCGAACCACAGGCACGACAGGCAGGATGCTCTTCATCCGGTTTGGTGACACTGCTGGCGAGGGCCCATTTCCCATCACCAATCCCGACGGCTTTCAGTTCCTGCCGCAGACGCATCTGGGCTGACCCTCACTCGCGTTGCCCGACGGTATTGAATGGCAGGTAAGACGAGTGTGCAATCAGCGCCCATTCGACCGACACATGAAAACCCGGCAATTCAAGGCAGGTATCCGGGATGTCTGGCCCACCACTGACGACCCCGTCCTTGACCATCAGGTGATAGCCGGCGAGTTCTCTGCCATCCATCAACCGCTGTGGTGTCTGCAGGTACTCCTCCGAGAATCCCCAGTTGTAGCGGGACAATTCAAGCCCGGCACCGCCGATGAGCGAGACACCCAGACGGGAGGCGAACTCACACCAGGCCAGACAGCCAAACTCCCATTTTTCTCCAGTTTCTTCAGTTTCTTCAGACATGATCTTGTACAGATACCCGGGTTCAGGACTGTGACCAACGCCGCCTCGAAATGCAAATCAATTGATCCGCATTCCCCACCGACATGGCATGATGGCCATGGTTGCCCACTGCAACGAGAAGGAGACTCCCTGCATGAGACCATCTCGAAAACCGTCCCAAACCCCACCTCAAGCGCACGGGTAACCCGAGCGGTGACGAACACGCTTCCTTCCTCCCTGCCATGCGACCGGCAAGAGGCTGACTTCAAGTGGCCGTGACACGACGGGCGGTTTTGGTAACAATAGGCGCAGTTCAACAAGGATCATGAATTGCGCCGCTGGTTGTACCTGACGTTCTTCCTGGCACTGTCATGCGGCAGTACCGCTCTGGCTGAGACCTTCGTGCACGGAATCTCCCTGCTGCATGAGTTGAAATACCCGGCCGATTTCCAACATTTCGATTACGTGAACCCCGATGCACCCAGGGGTGGGACCTTCGTGGGGTACGGCACGGCCGACGTCCGCAACTTCGGTGGTGACTGGAGCAATGAAATCGAACCTGCCGTCGGCTGGGAGAGAA
>JAQBUI010000101.1 GCA_027624035.1 Pseudomonadota bacterium
ACAAATCAATCCAAAAGAACATGGGATAAAAGACCGCCAGTCACCTGGTTTAAATCAGTACGTAACAATAGATCTGGGACTCTATGGTCCCTTCAAATCTACACTTGGCCTTCGGCTTCTGCGCCTCCAGCATATAGAAGCATATAGGCTCACCTTTGATATAAGTCCGATCAGGCCAGCGCGTATCCAGTGGGCAAATTGTCGCGTTGCAATGGATGTACTTTGGGCATTGATCTGGAACTATTTCGACTAACCGGACTAGGTTATAATCCATCTGTCTTTCCTCATTCGCATGTTGGGAGATATTGAGACCCGCTTGGTGCTTTGGTCGGTGCTAGCGGGTTTCTTCGTTTTTGAATTCTGAGGTGTTCCTGTATTCAGGGAACTGATCTCGGAATTCCAGCAGCGCAGATAGCTTGTATCTGGCGCTTCGGCCCATCTTCATGAATGCCGGTGCGGTATGGCCGAACAGAAAGCCCGTATGGCGAGATTGTTTGATTGATGAAGGAGCTGCTCCCAGTAAGCGGGATGCTTCTTTTTCAGTCAGGAAGGGGTCGTGGTTTGAGTCGTTCATTGGTGCCCTCTGTGGATGTGAGTATCAGAGGGCATTCTCTATCGAAAATTTACAGAAAGGCCGGCAGAGAACGAGTGAATTATTTTCCGGAAAAAAAGTGAATGCTTTTTGTGCCGCTCTTTGAGAGGTTGATTACTGATTAGCTATCAGTGAGGCGAGGCGTGACTGGGTGGAAGGATTCTTGATCTCGGCTAAATACTTCATCGTAGTTTTTCTCAATGTGTCGGCATCACCGGAACCGTCTGGCCAAAACAATCTTGCAAGAGATGAAAGCTTCAATGATCTCCCGGTAATCTTTGCCCATAGCAGCATGTCGTACATTGGGAGGGCTCGGTACGTGTACCAGTTGGCAAAATCTCTTTCTGAGATGCGTTTTTTCCTATGCTTTATCTGATTGCTAGTCGCATCATTAAGCTTGGCGCGCTGTTCTTTCACAATGCTGAGTACGCTCGCCATTATTGACTCATCGTCGTGATTTAGATCGATTGTTAGGAAAAGGTCCTCGCCCAAAAAGACTTCTGGAATAGGCATGGGTTCACCTATTGGGTTGAAGGAGTAAAGTATTCCTTCCTCAGTTTCGGTTTCCGTTACTTCATCTGTGCGGCTGTGGAGATGTTTCTCAACTTTGTCGTCCATGTCGAAATAGCGCCAGATAGACTCGATTTCTTCGACTGTTGTCAGTGCTGCTGGCGCTGGAGCGTTTCGCTCACGTGGGATGATGCTCCCAAGTTTTGTGGGGGGAAGGTTGTAGTCAGGTGTTTGATTGATTACATACTCTGTAAAGACATCCTTATAGTCCAAATTTCCTTTGCTCGTTGAGTTGAAGAGGTTCTCAAAATCGATGCGTCTTAGAATTTGTTCCAGCCAATATTCGGGTTTCTTGTGTGGAGGGTAGTTATCAAGGTTGAACCACGGCAAGAACTTCATTGGTCTGAGGCTCATGATTGTTCTCGAAAAAAATAGTGATGGGTGGACTTAATGAGGACTTAAGTTGGAGTCGGGGAAATCTTTGGGTTGGAATAAACCCATTAACCTATTGATTCCATTGGTCGGGATAGGAGGATTTGAACCTCCGACCCCTGCCTCCCGAAGGCAGTGCTCTACCAGGCTGAGCTACACCCCGACTGGGACGCGATTATACTGAAAGTCTTCATTGGAAAGCGAACGGTTCGGCCACGTTGGTCAGTGATGAAGCATCAGCCATTGCGATTCACCACAAAGTCGACGAGCGATTCCATTGAATCACGGTAGATAGAGGAGGGCAGGTCAGCAATGCACGCAAGCGCCTTCTTCTGTTCTCTGCCAGCGCTCGACTCTGTGTAGGCGAGTCCTCCTGTTGCCATCACGGTACCAATGACGTCCTTTAGATTGTCTGTGCGGCTGGAAATGATGGCCTCGCGGATAAAACCGGCCTGGTCCGGGTTTCCCTCGCGCATGGCAATGATCAATGGCAGGGTGACCTTGCCCTCTGCCAGGTCATCCCCTACGTTCTTGCCAAGCTCCTCTGTATTGCCTGTATAGTCCAGGAAGTCATCTATCATCTGAAATGCCATGCCCAGGTGTCGGCCGTAGTCCCGCAGGGCGCACTCGGTTTTAGGGTCAGCGCCGGCGAGCACCGCGCCGCAGTGTGAAGCCGCCTGAAACAACATGGCTGTCTTGCGAAAGACGACCTGCAGGTAGCTTTGTTCGGTCAGATCCGGATTCCGGACGTGTGCGAGCTGCTGCACCTCGCCCTCGGCGATGGTGTTGGTTGCGTTGGCAAGAATCTCCATTACCCGGAGATCACCGATTTCGACCAGCATTTCGAACGCCCTGGAATGCAGAAAATCCCCGACCAGGACGCTGGCCGGATTTCCCCAGCGGGCATTGACCGTCTCACGGCCCCGTCGAAGGTCCGATGCATCAACGACATCGTCATGTAGCAGCATGGCGGTATGTAGAAATTCGATCACCACTGCAAGCTTGATATGATCCTGGCCCGTGTAACCACATGCCCGGGCGCAAAGCAGGACCAGCAAGGGCCGCAGGCGTTTGCCCCCGGCTTCTATCAGGTATCGGGAAATCTCCTCAACCAGTGGAATGTGGGACGAGAGGCTGTCCCGGATGAGGGCGTCGACCTTGACAAAATCGTCCACAACGGGCTGGGAGAATGGGGGCGTCATCGGGTCCTGGGCCAGAGCACTAGGAAAGGGGGAACGAAATGCTATTTCCGGTGTGGGATGCGTGTCAAGACAAACAAGGATTGCTTGCCACCCGGATAGGCATCGCTTAGAATTGCGCGTCCTGAAATCCGGACCCGCCCTTCTTTGGGAAATGGGGCCTACACACAACGAGTCCATAGTTATGTATGCTGTAATAGAGAGCGGTGGCAAGCAGCATCGCGTTGAGCCTGGCGAGACAGTCAGATTGGAGAAGCTGGACGTTGCCGAGGGTGATTCAATCACTTTTGATCGCGTGATGCTGATCGGCGAGGGTGCGGATATCGCGATCGGTGCGCCGATTGTCGAAGGGGGTACCGTTAAGGGCGAGATCGTCGCTCATGGCCAGGGTAAGAAGGTGACCATCATCAAGATGAAACGTCGCAAGCACTATCGTCGTCAGGGCAACCACCGGCAGCTGTTTACTGACGTGAAAATCACAGATATCTCGAGGGGCTGATTGCAATGGCACATAAGAAAGCAGGTGGAAGTACTCGCAACGGCCGCGATTCAGAATCCAAGCGGTTAGGGTTGAAGCTATTCGGTGGTCAGAAGGCGGTAGCCGGGAACATTATTGTGCGCCAGCGTGGGACCCGGTTTCATCCGGGCGTCAATGTTGGGTGTGGGAGGGACCATACGCTGTTTGCCAAGGCGGATGGTGTGGTTGAATTCCAGGCCAAGGGGCCGAATCAACGCAAGTATGTGAACGTGGTGGTCGAAGCGTAGCGGCAAACCGCACAGAAAGGCCCTGTCAACGACAGGGCTTTTTTTTACCCGCAAATTGGAGGGGTGGTTATTCAAGCAGGTACTGCAGCATGAAATTCGTAGATGAGGCAACCATTAAGGTCATGGCGGGGGACGGTGGTAACGGATGTCTCAGTTTTCGCCGCGAAAAATACATCGAGAAGGGCGGCCCCGACGGTGGAGATGGCGGTCACGGTGGCAGCGTCTATCTGGTTGGAAGCCAGGCGTTGAACACCCTCGTGGATTTTCGCTTCCAACCTCGCTATCGAGCAGCTCGTGGGGAAAACGGCAAGGGCAGCGACCGAACTGGTGCAAGCGGCAGTGACCTTGAGATACAGGTTCCGTTGGGCACCAGCGTATTCGACGAAAGCAACCAGAGCTTTGTCGGGGATATCAATTCGCTATCGGACAGGTTGCTGGTCGCCCGTGGTGGGCAACATGGTCTCGGCAACGTTCGGTTCAAGTCGAGTACCAATCGAGCGCCGCGCCAGACTACCGACGGCGAAGCCGGCGAGGTCCGTGACCTGCGTCTGGAGCTGAAACTGATTGCGGACGTGGGCCTGCTTGGTTTGCCAAATGCCGGTAAGTCGACGCTGGTCAGTGTGGTGTCCGCGGCACGTCCAAAAGTGGCGGACTATCCGTTCACGACGCTGATCCCGAATCTGGGCGTCGTGCGAACGGCAGAGGGCGAGAGTTTTGTCATTGCGGACATCCCAGGACTGATAGAGGGGGCGGCCGATGGCGCAGGTCTTGGAGTCCAGTTTCTCAAGCACCTTGCTCGGACTCGCCTGCTGTTGCATCTTGTTGAACTGACGCCCTTGGATGGATCTCGGCCGGAAGATAATTTCAGGGTGATCGAAAATGAACTGGGGCGCTACAGCGAGGCGATCGCCAGAAAGCCTAGATGGCTGATCGTAACCAAGTCAGATCTGTTGAGCGAGGAAGAACTGGCAGCGCGAGTAAAAGCTCTTCGTGGCGCGATCGGCGGCGACGTGCCCTTGTTTGCCATCTCTGCAGTGACCGGACAAGGAGTGGATGAACTGGTGCAGGCCGTTTCGAGGTATTTTGGAGAATTGAGAGCGGTTGCCGAGCGTGATGCCTCTGAAGAGGAAGTTGCCGCCATACAGTCCAATGAATCCCGGATTCGGGATGATGTGCACCGCTTTTCCCTGGCCAGGCGCCAGCAGCGGCGGGAACGGCGTGATTCACCGGACAATGATGACGGTAGCATCGACGTGCACTACGAGCGATGAGTGCACGACAGAGACCAGGTCCCATGCCGGGGAGAACCTGGGTCATCAAGGTAGGCAGTTCCCTGCTGACACAGAATGGCCGGGGCCTCTCCCTTGACTTCATCGGTCGCCTGGCAGATGACATCGCGGAATTGAAGCGTTCCGGTATCAGGGTGGTGCTGGTGTCTTCCGGCTCGGTCGCAGAAGGGATGGTCAGGCTGGGGTTCCAGACTCGTCCGGAGTCGATTCATCTCCTGCAGGCGGCGGCGGCAGTCGGACAGATGGGTTTGATTCAGGCCTATGAGTCTCATTTCAAACGACATCGGTTAATCACTGCCCAGGTGTTACTGACCCATGCCGATCTTCGTTCCCGTGAGCGATATCTTAATGCTCGAAGCACGTTAACGAGCCTTCTGGACCTGGGCGTGGTCCCGGTTGTTAATGAGAATGACACGGTCGTGACGGATGAGATTCGGCTGGGTGATAACGATACGCTGGCTGGTATGGTAGCCAACCTCATCGAAGCCAATACGCTGGTGCTGCTGACGGACCAGGAAGGACTGTATTCGAGTGACCCTCGTTTCGGTAAGGCGGACCTTATTGAAGAAGCCTTCGCGGGTGAGGCGCGTCTGGATCAGGTGGCAGGTCCCGGGAGCAAGCTTGGCCGTGGCGGCATGCAGACGAAGATCAGTGCGGCCAGGATTGCTGCAAGAAGTGGCGCACAGACCATCATTACTTATGGCGCTCGTGATCAGGTGATTCGTGAGCTTGCGGCAGGTACCTTGTACGGAACCCTGCTAAAGCCGGATCGGGCGATGCTGGCGTCAAGAAAGCAATGGTTGGCAGGGTTGCCGAGTCGCGGTAGATTGCAATTGGATGCGGGGGCTGCCGAAGTATTGAGGACCCGGGGCCGCAGTTTGTTACCGGTTGGCGTCAGAGGGGCTGATGGGAGCTTCACGCGGGGTGAAGTCGTGTCATGCATCGACGAGTCCGGATTTGAGGTGGCGCGGGGCCTCGTCAACTATAGCGCCGAGGAAACCCGCCTCATTATGGGCAGGGCCACATCCGATATCGAGAACATTCTGGGGTTCACGAATGAGGAGGAACTCATTCACCGTGACAACATGGTGTTATCACGATGAACCCGATGTAATTGCCGATGTATCAGGTCAGGCTTGTGCTGCGGTTGCCAGAGCCTTGACCTGGACGTTGAGCCTGGACTTGTGCCTCGCCGCCTTGTTCTTATGGATCAGTCCGTGGCTGACGGCTCCATCAATGATGGGAACGGCGTGCTTGTATGCAGTGCTCGCCTTCTCGTAGTCACCAGTGCCAATGGCTGTGATCGCGCGCTTGAGAGCAGTCCGCATCGCCGAGCGTTGGCTGGAGTTATGTTTCCGGCGTACTTCCGATTGGCGCGCTCTTTTGCGAGCCTGAGGTGAATTTGCCACGAGTTTATGTGCCTAATGTTGTTGGATAAAAAGGAGCGCGCTACTATGCCGAGTTGTCCTCCCATTGTCAATGTGAATCGACCACCATGACTGAGTCTGATTCGCCCTCGAAGCCCCGGGGAGGATTGCTTAGATCGAGCGTTCTGGTCTCAGGACTGACACTGGTCTCGCGGATTTTCGGCCTGGCCAGAGACATGGTCGTCGCCTACTTTTTTGGTGCCAGCGCAGGCGCGGACGCATTCTTTCTGGCGTTTCGAATTCCGAATCTGTTCAGACGCCTGTTTGCCGAGGGGGCGTTCGCCCATGCATTCGTTCCGGTACTTTCTGAGTATCGAAGTCAGCGTAGCGTGAATGCCGTTAAGGACCTGATCAGCCACACGAGTGGCGCGCTTGGTGCCTGCCTGATGTTGCTGGTGGTGCTCGGAGTCCTTGGTGCCGAGTATGTCGTGAGACTGTTTGCGCTGGGGTACGTCTATCATGAACAGACTGCCAAGCTTACGCTCGCCGTGGAAATGCTGCGACTGACGTTTCCATATCTGTTGTTGATCTCAATGACTGCATTTGCAGGTGCAGTACTCAATACCTACGGACGTTTTGCGGTACCCGCGTTTACGCCTGTGCTGCTCAATGTCTGCCTCATTGGCGCTGCGGTATTCATCAGCCCGCATCTTGCCGAGCCGGTCATGGCACTGGCGTGGGGAGTCCTGATCGCAGGCGTGGCCCAACTGTCGTTTCAGATCCCATTCCTTCACAGGCAGCAGTTGCTGGTTCGGCCCCGTGTTGACCGGTCTCATCCTGGTGTCAGGCAGATCATGTGGTTGATGCTGCCTGCACTGTTCGGGGTTTCCGTCGGTCAGATTGGTCTTATTCTCGATACGGTTTTCGCATCGTTTCTTGAAACGGGTACGCTGTCATGGCTGTACTACTCGGATCGTCTTCTTGAGTTGCCGCTGGCCCTCATTGGGATCGCGATCGCGACTGTGATATTGCCAGGGCTCTCCGCCGATCATGCCGCCGAGAAGCCCGCCGCCTTCACGGCGACGCTGAACTGGGCGCTGCGGATTGTGCTCATCGTTGGCTTCCCGGCGACCATCGCACTCATCTATCTTGCCGATGCATTAATCGCAACGCTGTTCCACTACGGAGAAATGACGGAGCGGGACGTCGTGATGGCCGGGTCGAGCCTGGCCGCGTATGCTGTTGGTCTGCTGGGTCATATGTTCGTCAAGGTACTTGCCCCGGGCTATTTTGCGCGCAAGGACACTGCGACCCCCGTTCGATTCGGAGTGATTGCCCTGTCGGCCAATGTACTGCTGAATCTGATTCTGATCTGGCACCTTCGTCATGCGGGCCTGGCCCTTGCGACATCGATTGCCGCATTGTTGAATGCCTGGTTGCTGTTTGGCGGTTTGCGGCGAACAGATGTATTCGCGGCGGAGCCCGGTTGGTTCCGGTTCATCGTGCAGTTGATGTTCGCAGGGGCGGTCATGCTGTGCGCCCTGGCCCTGGTCACGCCTTCCCTGAGTACGTGGCTTGCGTATGGCATGGTCGAACGATTTTCGATCATGCTCTTGATCTGTGGGGTGGGGGCGTTAACCTATGGCGCCGCACTGTTCCTGGCGGGCGTCCGCATTCAACAATTGATCCGGTAGTGACATGCACATTATTCGTGGCCTCATCAACCTTAAACCAGAGCATCAGCGCAGTGTGGTGACCATTGGCAACTTTGATGGGGTGCATCGGGGTCATCAGGTCATTTTGGCCGCGGTCACCCAGAAGGCCAGAGAACTGGGGGTGCCCTCCATGCTCATCTGCTTCGAGCCACAACCCCAGGAGTTCTTTGACGTATTCAATGCGCCGGCCCGCCTGACGCGATTCCGCGAGAAGGTCGAACTCCTGTCCAGGCATGGGATGGACCTGGTGCTATGTTTCAAATTTGATGAGCGTACAAGATCGATGAGCGCGGACGAGTTTGTCCGTGTTCTCGGTGACCGGATCCGCGCCAGCGCCCTGTATGTCGGTGATGACTTTCAGTTCGGCCATGATCGTCGAGGGGATTTTGCGGCATTGGAGTCCGCTGGTGAACAGTATGGATTTGAGGTCACCAATTTGCGAACGTTCACTCACGAGACCCTGCGAGTCAGTAGTACCCGAATTCGGGAGTGTCTGGCAATGGGGAAGTTTGAGTTGGCAGAGGCACTTCTGGGCCACCCCTATACGATCACGGGCAAGGTCATCCACGGACGGCAACTCGGGCAGACGATCGGCGTGCCGACGGCCAACATTCCCTTGCACCGTGACCGAACGCCTATCTATGGCGTCTATGCAGTAGAGGTCGAACTCGACGGGCGTGTGCAGCCGGGCGTCGCCAATGTGGGCGTTCGACCGACGGTCGAGGAAACGACGGTTGAGCCCATCCTGGAAGTGCATCTGCTCGATTTCGAGGGTGATATCTATGGCAAGACGGTCAGGGTACGGTTCAGAGAGAAGATCCGGGACGAGATGAGGTTTTCCGGACTCGATGAACTCAAGGTCGCCATTGCAAAAGACATCCAGACGGCCCGTACCTATTTTGAGAGGCCTGCCCCGTGAACTACCTTGTAGTCAGTGTCTCCCTATGCATTCTGGACCAGGTCACCAAACGATACATGTCCAGCTTGCTTGATCTCTGCGTGCCTGGACGGTGCGAGTCCATACATGTGCTCCCCGTCTTCAAGCTGACCCTCCACCACAATACGGGCGCAGCCTTCAGCTTCCTGAGTGATGCCGGCGGCTGGCAGCGCTGGTTCCTTGTGGCCGTATCGACCGTAGTCACAGTCGCGGTGGTGGCATGGCTGCTTCAGGTCCATCGTGAACAGCGTCTCCTCGCGGTAGCGCTGGCGCTAATAGTCGGCGGGGCGGCCGGCAATCTGGTGGACCGGGTACTCCTTGGATATGTCGTCGACTTTGTGGTCCTGTACTATGACGCCTGGTATTTTCCGGCGTTCAATGTGGCGGATGCTGCAATCAGTGTCGGCGCCGGGCTGATGATTCTGGATATGTTGAAAGGGCGGCGAATGGAGGCAGTGGATGACTAGGGGCACGCCAGTGGGACCGGGTACCATGGTTGAGTTGAAGTTTTCGCTACGACTGGCTGATGGTCAGGTGGTCGACAGCACCGGGGATAAGTCTGCGCGTTTTGTGGTGGGTGACGGCAATCTGTTGCCTGGCTTCGAGAGGGTCATGTATGGTCTGACGGCAGGTGAACAGAGAGAGTTTCTTATCAATCCTGAGCAGGGGTTTGGGGTCCGTAATCCAGAGAATGTACAGCACATGCCCCGGTCTAGCTTTGGCTCTGACATGACTCTATCCAAGGGGCTGGTGGTGTCGTTTTCGGATCAGGGCAATGGTGAACTCCCCGGGGTGATCACTCGACTGCTGGACGATACCGTAGAAGTCGACTTCAACCATCCCCTGGCTGGCATGTCGATTCGCTTTGATGTGGAAATTATCTCGGTAGATCAGGTATCGAACGAGATCATCAGAACGTCATGATTGGAATCTATCTGGCCAATCCACGAGGTTTCTGTGCGGGCGTTGATCGCGCGATAGAGATCGTGAACAGAGCCCTCGAAAAACACGGTGCACCGGTCTATGTGAAGCATGAGGTGGTCCACAACAGGTCGGTAGTGGACTCACTGCGTGCTGCGGGAGCGGTATTCGTTGAGGACATTGCGGAGATTCCCGCCAATTCACTGGTCATCTTCAGTGCTCATGGCGTTTCCAGACAGGTCCAGAGTGAAGCGCGGGCGCGCGGGCTCAGGGTTTATGACGCGACTTGTCCACTGGTGACCAAGGTTCATCTGGAGGTGGTGAAATTTGCCGGACAGGGCAAAGAAATGGTGCTCATCGGTCATGCCGGGCATCCTGAAGTCGAGGGGACGCTGGGTCAGTACGAGAGCGATGAATCGGCCGTATATCTGGTAGAGACCGTTGACGATGTTGATCGACTGGTGGTTTCGAACCCGGAGCAACTCTCCTATGTCACCCAGACGACGCTATCGGTGGACGATACCCGTAGAATTGTGGATGCACTCAAGAAACGTTTCCCGGAAATCAGCGGGCCTCGAAAGGACGATATCTGCTATGCGACCCAGAACCGTCAGGATGCCGTGAAGATGTTGACTGAACGATGTGACCTGGTGCTGGTAGTGGGTTCCCAGAACAGCTCGAATTCAAATCGGCTTTGTGAACTTGCTCAAAAGTTGGGTAGGACAGCCTATCTGATCGATGACGAGACCGAAGTGGATGCAGCCTGGCTCGACGGGATATCCAACGTAGGCGTCACGTCCGGTGCTTCTGCGCCTGAAGCCATCGTGCGGCGTGTGATTTCCAGGCTCGAGGCTCTGGGCTGCCACTTTGAAGCAGAACTTGACGGTGCGGCAGAGTCCATGTCGTTCGCGTTGCCAAGACCGCTTCGCTAGTTCAGGTCCAGGTGGCTGGTTCTACCGTCTCATTATTTGCCGCTTGGGGCGAGAATGACGCATAATGCTTTGAATCTGCTGGAGGAAATGTCATGAGGTCACCAGGTTTCACGCTGATCGAGATCATGGTTGTGGTCGCTATCATCGGCATTGTTGCCGCTATCGCCTACCCAAGCTATCAGGGATATATTCAGGACACCTACCGTGCGAACGCCGTTGCAGACCTTGAGCGATGTGCCCAGTCCCTTGAACGCTTCTACAGCAACGGATTTACCTATGTAGGCGCCGATACCAACACGATCTGCGATACGAATTCGCCTTCGGAAGGGCCTACCCGGTTTGTCATTAGCTACGAGACGCTGACGGCCACTGCATTCATGATTCGTGCCACCCCTGTAGGGGAAACCTGTGGTACAGACAATTGCATCGAGATTACCCAGACGGGCGTTCGTACGACCAATTAATCCCTGATCGTTGACTCGCCGATTAGCGATAGCCGTCATGAGCGAGCCGGTCAGGCACCCCGGAGTCGTACCGGGAAGCATCCCGGACCGCGAAGTGTTGGTCCAGAACTTCCGTGAATGCCCATAGGTGTGCCGCTCGTCCTTGTTACGGGCAACTTTGTCGGCAAGCATGCTGATCTTCAGCCCAGTTCAATATGATGGATGCTCGCCGGTCTGTTGACAGAATCGGTGTCCCATGGTGTGGAGGAGAGATGACCAGGAGTATGGCCGGGTTTACGCTTGTCGAACTCCTTGTGACCATTGTGATCATTGCCATCGGTCTGACGTTGGCAGTTCCAGGATTTCAGGGCATGTTCGCAAGAAACAGAGTTGTGACGCAGGTCAACGAGGTGATCATCGCCACCAGCCTGGCGCGCAGCGAGGCGTTGCGGCGAGGGTCCGTGGTGAGTGTGCTGGCGGTCGATGGTTCTGATGCGACGAATGAGTTTGGCCCCGGTTACTGTGTATATGTTGGCAATGCTGATCCGGATTCGGACAGTTGCGCTGATGGTGGTGGCGTGGTGTTGCGGCAGTTCGAAGCGCTCGAGGGCGATGTCACGTTAAACAGTGTTGAGAACGACAGAGTGATCCGGTTCAACGGGACAGGCGGCGTTCGTGATGAGACCAACAAGAATCTGGACCTGTGTTACCAGGGGCAGGAGGGCCGACGCATTCATATCAGCCTGATTGGGAGGCCCCGGGCGCATCGCCCGGATGATGCCGATACCAACAAGCGGCCCGGCTGTTGAGGGTGCGTCAATGATCCTCCGAACTCAGCAGGGTTTTACGATCACCGAACTGATGGTGTCCGTTGTCATCATGTCCATCGGTGTGCTTGGCATGGCAGGGTTGCAGATGGTCAGCATGCAACAGAACAGAAGCGCACTGCTTCAGGGTGAGGCGACTCAGATTGCCAACGATATTATGGATCGAATCAGAGCGAACCCGGACACCGACTATGGAGGTGTCGCAATCGATGATACACCGGCGGTGGTAGGCAGTTGTGTGGGTAATACCTGTACCGAAGCAGAAATGAGGGATTTTGACGTCGCCCAATGGCAGTGTTCGATTAATTCGACAGCATCGGATGGCACGACCTATACGGTTTGTGACACCTTTGGCGTCATCGGTGCGATGCCCGGCGGCGCAGGTTCCATAGCGCTCGATGCGGGCATCTATACGATCACCGTGCAGTGGGTCGATGCCCAGAAGGTGTCCGATGCCGCGGGCACCACGCGGTCTGTCGAACTCAAGGCAACTGACCCCTGATGGCCATGACCAAAGTGACCAGGATGCAATTTCAAACCGGTTTGTCGCTGGTGGAACTGATGATCTCATTGGCGATTGCGTCGATGATCACGGTCGGTTTGGTTCAGATGTTTTCGGCATCGCAGGAAGGAAGTCGAATGCTGATGGGTCAGGCGACCATAGCGGAGTCAGGGCGATTTGCCATGGAACTGATCGCCCGATCTGTCAGAAAGGCAGGCTATCGAGGCTGCAATTCCAAACGTTCACTTGATGACAACATCAATGATGAACCCTACGAGTTCAACCTGACAGCCGGGCTGCAGGGGTTCAATGCGACAGGTTCGGGGTGGTCGCCCAATATTGCGTCGATTTTGCCCCAGACCGATACCGGTGGTGATTCCAACGTGTACCTGGTCGCGTCCAGAGGAATTAATACCAATGACTACTCATCCTGCACGACGGCAGGATGTTTGAAGGAAGGATCAGACATCCTGGCGGTGAGGTACGCGAGTTCGACCGAATATCTGGTAAATACCACTGATCACCCCATACAGAGCGGTGCAGAAGATGTTGTGGTGTATAACTGTCCGCTCAATGAGGCTCCCTGTGGTACGGACCCTTCATTGGCGGATGTGAAGCAAGATTTTGACCAGTATCACCTGGTGTTCATAAACGACTGCAACACGGAGGACATGTTCGTCGTGACAGACCTTTCTGCCGGCGTGGCCGCGACTGCCTGGGTAGTGGACGGCGAGAGCTTCGATAACCAGACTGTGATCTCCCACAGTGTGGGCGGGTTTGGGTCGACCCAGAATCTGCAGGGAAGCCTTGGCGATGGTTCCGGATATCAAGTGGGTGCAACCGTTACGCCGATCGTCTCTGAGACTTACTACATCGGTGCCAGCAGTAGTCGCAACAATCAGGGGGACCCGGTTGACTCCCTGTACCGAAAGTCCGGTATCGCCGCTCCGCAGGAACTCGTTGAGGGCATCGAGGATTTGCAGATACTGTATGGCGTTGACACGGCTGGCGCCGACCTTGTTCCGAGTACCTATGTGGATGCCAGTGCGGTGGCCGACTTCAATGACGTTGTCGCCATCCGTGTTCAGTTGACCGTAAACAGCATCGACGATGTAGGCGCCAGCACCGCTGATGGCATATTGCGCCGCAACGTCACGCAGACCATTCGCCTGCGTAACCGGCTGATCAAAGAATGAAGACCCATTCCCCACAGCGTGGCATAGCGCTTTTCCTGACTCTGACGATTCTGCTCTTGCTGACGATCATCGGTGTTTCATCGGTGCAGACGACCAGCATGCAGGAACGAATGGCACGCAACTTTCGGGACGTGAACATGGCCTTTCAGGGCGCCGAGGCTGCGGTACGGGAGGCGGAGGACTTCATTGAACTATCGCCAAGCTTTACCACCTTTCCGGAGGTCGGTGAGGCCTGCCAGTCCCACGTCTCACTGGACGGGAACGGCCTTTGCAACTCTGAGGACGGAACGATGCACTGGAAATCCACTGATTGGTCGGATGGGTCCTCTGACTATATCCAGGCCACCACGACGGCCGCGCAACTTGGCGCAGCCGCCGGTCCCCGATATGTCATCGAGTATGTCGCCAAGGTCACCATCGAACAGGACACACTGAACATCGGTAACGTTGGCGAGGGGGGTAGTTCGGGTCGAGCCTACATTTACAGGATCACCGCCAGGGGTACGGGTGGCACCAATCAATCCCATGCCATGATTCAGGGACTCTACGGGAGGCAATTCTAGGATGTTGTCTTCAGGGGTCAGGATGCCGAAAGTCCGTTTTGGATCACCCATCTGGTCGCGCATGGCGCAGTTTGCGCTGGTGCTCGTGGTCCTGGTGGTGCCGGTCGACACCCTGGCCGTTAACCCTACTGTTTCTGACGGCGTTGTGATTACTGACGAAGATCTCAGTTATTCCTTCAAGATCCCGGATTTCAGCTACAGCGACGGGGACCCCCACCCGCTGCAGAAGATTACGATCTCAGCAGGCAGTGGCAACGGATCTCTTGAACTCAATGGTGGTCCGGTAGTACTGCCCCAGGATGTGACTGCGGCGGAACTCTCCGGAGGCAAACTGATTTATAAACCACTTGGGGACGATCACGGCATCGGTGTGGCCAGTTTTGACTTCAATGCAACCGACACAAACTTTGAAGTCAGTGTCGGTGTCAACACCATCACGATCAATGTTCGTCCGGTCGGTGATACCCCCGGCGCGACGAACGCCACGACTGATGAGGATATTCAGTCAACCACCGGGCTCAAATTATCACGCAACGTCGCTGACGGTGCGGAAGTATCACACTTCAAGATCACCAATATCACAAACGGCACACTCTACAAGAATGACGGTGCCACCCAGATCGGCGATGGCGCGTTCATCCTCTTTGCCGAGGGCGATGCGGGGCTTAAATTCACCCCCACGCCCCTCCACTCCACTGCCAATGGCTCTTTCGACGTTCAGGCCGCAACCAGCGGTGCCGGTGCCGGGCTGAGCGCAGGCAAGGCCACTGCGACGATCACGGTGGACGCGGTGAACGATGATCCGGAGATCAGTGGCGCGGTAGGCAGTCAGACGATGGATGACGATGCGACGCTGGCGGTGTTTGCGGCGGTGACGCTGAGCGATGTTGACGCGGGAGATGATCTGTCGGGTGGTGTGACGGTGGTGCTGTCGGATGCGACCAATGGGACGTTCACGGCGGG
>JAQBUI010000102.1 GCA_027624035.1 Pseudomonadota bacterium
CTACACGCTGAAGGCTCTCTACACGCTGAAGGCTCTTTACACGCTGAAGGCTCTCTACACGCTGAAGGCCCTCAGAACAGATGTAACCGAAGATGACCACCTTCGGCCACTCGCCGCGACTACTTTGACTTGTCGAGGTGCGCGGTCTTGTGGCTAGCGGGCGTTGGGCGAATACATGGCACAGGCTGTTAGCGCCTTGTCGCAGCAGTAGCCAGCTTCGACCTCGGGGTGGCTGAAACAGCGCAGGGTCAGCGTCCCGCGGGACGAGACTTCATTGAGGCCCCGCATATAGGCGGCGGAGATGCACTGGAAATCCTTTCGATTCGGCCGAACGTACTTCTTCTTGCCGTTCTTCTTGACGATCACCTCGTCCTCATAGCCGGGCGCCAGATGGCCTTTCAATGTCAGCCAGTTGCGAATGATGTCGCGATTGATCTCGCGACAATCGTTGATCTGGCCAAAGTCCACGCCATAGTCCAGCGCCTGCAGCGAACTCGAGAACAGCAAACAGCACATCAACAGCAAGCTCTTGCTACACTTCATGTCCACCCTCCGATTACCACGGTCCCAAGACCATAGCGCCCCCTGCTGACAGGCTCAAGCGAACACGACGGACAGTCCAGCCTTTAGATGAAACAGCCACCCACAACAATCACGGTCCCAACACTGCCGACGCTCCCGGTGACGGCTGTGATGGACGATATCCGGCACATATTGCGTCACAAGCACGAACTCATCCTGCAGGCTCCCCCGGGGGCAGGCAAGACCACTCTCGTGCCGCTCGCCCTGCTTGATGAACCCTGGCTCGCAGGCCAGAAAATACTGGTACTCGAGCCCCGCCGCCTCGCGGCCCGCAACGCGGCCCACCGTATGGCGTTTCTGATGGGCGAGAAGGTTGGCGAAACCATCGGTCATCGAATGCGCATGGATACGAAGGTCGGGCCCGCCACGCGTATCGAAGTGATCACAGAGGGAATCCTGACGCGAATGTTGCTGGAAGACCCGTCGCTGACGGGCGTGGGCGCGGTGCTGTTCGATGAATTCCACGAACGTAGCCTGGACTGCGATCTGGGCCTTGCGCTGACGCTGCAGGGGCGAGAGCTCTTTCGCGAGGGCAACCCGCTCAAGATCATCGCAATGTCCGCCACCCTCGACAGCGAGGCCCTGGCGAGCCTTCTCAGTGCAGACGTGGTCACCAGCCAGGGACGGCAGTTCCCGGTCGAGCTTACCTACACGGGGCCCGGTCGTCCCCGGGAACGGATTGCCGAGCGCGCCATTCCCGTTATCCTGCAGGCCATCGCCTCTCATCCCAACAGTTCCCTGCTGGTGTTTCTCCCTGGCCAGGGCGAAATTCACGCCGTCACAGAGGCACTGTCCGGACGGCTGGGTGACCCCTCGGTCCAGGTCCGGCCACTCTACGGAAACCTGTCCATTGAATCTCAGCAGGCAGCCATCTCGCCGGAAGCCTCCGGAGGCCGAAAGATCGTGCTCGCCACCAATATTGCCGAGACAAGCCTTACCATCGAAGGCGTGGACGTCGTCGTGGACTGCGGGCTTGCCCGGGCACCTCAGTTCGACCCGAATACCGGAATGACCCGCCTGCACACCGTCAGGATATCGCAGGCATCGGCGCTGCAGCGTGCCGGACGTGCTGGCCGTCTCGCCCCGGGGCATTGCTATCGACTCTGGTCCCGGGACCAACATAGCCAGCTTGCACCACACCACACGCCTGAAATCACCAATGCCGATCTTGCCCCGCTGGCACTGCAGCTTCTGCAGTGGGGCGTCAAAGATCCGGCTGAACTGAAATGGCTTGATGTACCGCCGAAGGGCGCCTGGCTGCAGGCGCTTGAACTGCTGCAATCTCTTGGCGCAGTCAATCATCAAAACGTCCTGACGGCCCATGGTGAGGTCATGGCCGGCATCGCGGCCCATCCACGTCTGGCCCACATGATGCTTCGCGCCACCGGAGAAGCGCCCATGGCCGCCACAGCGTGCCTGCTGGCCGCAGTGCTTTCAGACCGCGACCCCTTTACACGGACCAACCCGGACATGATGTACCGGCTGTCCGTCCTCACGGGAGAAATGGCCTGTCCCGGGCCACAGCTCGGTTGGCTGCATCGCACCAGGGAACTGGCCCGCCAGTTCGATCGGGGTCTGCCTACCCAGGTGGATGCAGGGTCCTCTGGAATCAACCCGCAAGACGTTCCGGGTTACCTGATCGCGTGCGCCTACCCGGACCGGATCGCCCGGCGCCGACATGCCGGGGGATTCCAACTGGCAAATGGCCGCAGCGCCGTGCTGGACCGACATCATCATATCGGGAAATCCCGATGGCTTGCGGTCGCAGAAACCGGGGGCACCCGCAAACGGCAGGGCGATACGATCTACTCTGCCGCCGTGCTGAATCCGGAACTGCTCGATTCTGTTCTGGCGCATCTGGTGAAGGCAACCACGGTCGCCGAATGGGATGAGAAAGCCGGCAGGTTTACCGCCGAACGTCAGACCCGGGTGGGCAATCTGGTCCTCACGTCAAGCCAGGTGGACCCGGAGGCCGGCCAGAAGCTCGAGGCGGTGCTACAGGTGGTGAGAAGGCGTGGCCCTGCCATACTGCCTTTTACAGACGATGCGATTCAGCTCAGGGCACGAATAGAGCTCGCACGGCGCGAGCTCCCGAATGACGACTGGCCGGACCTGTCCGATGAGCGGGACATTGGTGAATGGCTTGGACCTTTCCTGGGGAACGTCAGCAAGCGGAGCGACTTCCGCAAACTCGACATGCTGGAGATCATTCAAAGCCAACTCACGTGGGCGCAGCGACAGGTTCTGGATCGCGAACTGCCAGCGCGGCTCGAAGTTCCTTCCGGGTCACGGTACCGCATTGACTATACCCGGTCGCCACCAACGCTGGCTGTCAAGCTGCAGGAAATGTTCGGCGCCACCCAGACGCCCGCTGTGGCCGGGGGTCGAGTCAACCTGATGCTTCACCTGCTGTCGCCTGCAGGCAGGCCGCTGCAGATCACCCAGGACCTTGCCGGGTTCTGGTCGAACAGCTATGCAGACGTCAAAAAAGAGATGAAGGGGCGCTACCCGAAACATCCGTGGCCGGATGATCCCAGGTCCGCCACCCCTACGGGAAAGACAAAAAAGGCGCGCTAGTGAAGCTCTGATCAATTGGATTTTTTCGTGAGAGCAAGGCGGAGGCGCCCGCAGAAAATCGCGAAAACCCTTCAATTTCGCGATGTTTCGAGGACGACTCCAACACAGCTATCGCGGAAAAAGACATTGATCAGAGGTTCCCTAGCGCTTCTTGGACTGGCCGATGGCAATATTCTTGTTGCCCTTGCTGGCATCAACGCCGCTGACGCCATTGGGGATATGCTGGATCTTTTTGCCGGACGCCAGGAATGCATCGACATCTTCCTGCAGATTCTCACGCAGTTCCTGAGTAGTGGGTCCAACCTGTTTCCCTTTTGCAGCCATGAAATATGGTCTCCTCTGTGAATTGTGATGGTCTAGTGTGCGTGACCGTGGGCCAGCTCTTCTTCAGTGACCTCCCGGACATCATCGACTTTCACGTCGAATGTCAGCGTCATCCCTGCGAGCGGATGGTTCGCATCAACTGTGACGACATCCTCCTTGACCTCAACGACAGAAATCACCTGGACACTGTCATTGTTACCGCTGGCCTGAAACTGCATGCCAGGCTCCAGTTTCTCAACATCGCCGAAAGCAGCGCGGTCCACGTCGCGGATCAGATTCTGGTCCAGCTCACCGTACGCCTGCTCGGGCGGGATCACGGCGGTCAGTTCATCACCCTGATTTTTGCCTTCCAGTTCCTTTTCCAGGCCCGGAATGAGTGCACCCGTACCATGCAGATACGTCAAGGGGTCTTTGCCGCTTGAAGAATCAAGCGTCTCACCGGCCTCGTTGGTGAGTTCATAGTGAATGGAAACGACTTTGTTCGTCTCAATCTTCATATTCATCTCTGTCTGAATGTATTGACTGCAAAGGTGGTTTCGACCTGCACTGGTTTCTGCATCGGCACGACTGAGTGCTCGATGTGTGCAAAGCTGGACCCAATCAATGAGATAGTGCGGGAAATACGGAGAGAGCAGCGAACCCGCAACAGTACCCGGTCAAATGGGCTGTCGGTATGGACGGTGGCTTTTCGAAGGTACCGGAGCAAATGAAGGCGGGTAGTCTACCCTATTGGGGCCGAAATAGCGATTTCCCGCCCGCCTGGCCCGCCCGGATGCTGCAGCCAGGGCCTCGAAAACATTCCATTGATCTGTCAGCAACCGTGACGAAAGAGACGTGACAAAGATCACCGGTGCGATCAAACCCGGCATGGCAGGCATCCGGAGTCGGTCCAGGCGCTGGATTCTGTCGGCAAAGTACACGCGGCATGACGCTAACGGGCCAGATTCCGGATCGCTCGGAAGTCCGCACTCAGGAACCACAGCCTGGTGACCAGTGCAATGGCCGCGCACCCAAGCCCGGTGGCGAGCCCGACCCAGAAGCCGTACACACCCATCGGCTCACCGAACCAGCCAAACCCCAGCGCACACTCGAGTGGCAGCCCGATCCCCCAGTAGCTGACCAGCGCAATCGCCATGGGTATCCGGGTATCTTTATAACCCCTCAGGCAACCCAGCGCGGTGGACTGCAGCGCATCGAAGATGAGGAAGAACACCACGAACAGCAGCAGAGTTGTCGCGAGTTCTCCTACCTGGGTTTCGCGGGTATAGAGCGCCACCATATCTGACTTCAGCAAGGCGATCGTCAGCGATCCGGCAACAGCAACGAGCACGGTCCCGGCAATCGCGAGCGTCGCCGTGGTACGTGCAGTCAGAAGCTGTTCGCCTCCCACGTGGTAACCAATCCGGATGGTCGCCGCCATGCCCAGAGCGAGTGGCGGCATGAACATGACCCCGTTGATGTTGAAGGCAATGTTATGGGCCGCCACCACATCCGAACCAAATCGACCCAGAAGTAATGTTGTTACCGAGAACAGCCCCATTTGCGCCAGCATGGTGGCGCTGATGGGCACACCAATTCGAAGCAGGGGTCCGATTCTGCGCCAGTCAGGCAGGGAAAAACGCGCCATCCATTCTGTAATGCGGAACCGGTCCTGGGTCACCACCAGGATGATCAGTCCCAGCTGCAGCCACATGATCACGGCCTGAGCCACACCGCAGCCCACTCCGCCCAGGGCCGGCAGGCCAAATTTGCCGTAGATCAGTACATAGTTCAGCGGGATCTTGCAGGCCAGAGCCGTGACCGAAATGATGAGAGCCGGACGGGTAAACCCCATACCGTCCGCAAGAAACCGCAGACAGAAAAAAATCATCAGCGCCGGTACGCCGTACGACGCGGCCTGCAGATAGGCCACTGCGATGACTGTAGCCGCCGGGTCCACACCCATGGCAGCGTAGGCATGATCCATGTTGTTCAGAACCAGCACCGCGAACACCGCACCACAGGCGGCCAGCCACAGGCCCTGCCGAATCACCTCACCCGCTTCTTCCAGGCGGCCCGAGCCATTGAGTTGAGAGATCACAGGCGTGACCGCCTGCAACAGGCCCATGGTCACCATGATGACCGGCCACATCACACTTCCGGCAAGGGCAATGCCAGCAAGGTCAACCGAGGAGTACTGGCCCGCCATGATGGCATCGGTAACGCCCATGCCCATCTGTGCAAGCTGGGCACCCACCAGAGGCAGGGCCAGCTTCAGCAGCTGCCCCGATTCGCTGACAACCGCTGCCCGGGACTGTCCGGCCAACGAGCAAGCGCCTTAGGCGAAGGCGCTCAGAATTTCCTGGTCGAACCGGTCGAATTCCTCAGGATGTTCGGTGAGTATTCCACCAAACATGATCTCATCGACACCCGCGTCGATGATTTCACCCACTCGATCAATGATGTAGTTCTTCGGGCCGACGGCGCTGCCCTGCCCGAGGCCGCGCCCCTTCATAAGCGCTTCGGCCGCAGCCTTGTCGTCCGTCAGTAGTGCTGGCATCAGAATGGTTTTGCGGATTTCGGACACATCCCGCCCCGCGTCATCGCAATGGCGTTTCAAAATGTTCCACTTGTAGTCCAGATACTCCGCTGTCATGGGGCCACCGGCCCAGCCATCCAGATTGAACACGTCACCATGCCGGGCGAGCGTCCGGAGCGTTCGCTTTTCACCGGTACCACCCACCATAATCGGAATCGGCGCACCATAGCTGCCTGGCGACAGGGGTGCATCGTCCAGCGAGTAGTATTTGCCCTTGAAGGTGACCGGTGCCTCTGACCGGAATAACTGCCGCACCAGCTGACAGGCTTCTTCAAGCCGGTCCTGGCGTTCCTTCATGCTGGGAAACTCCCAGCCGTAGGCCTCGTGCTCACGCTTGAACCAGCCTGCGCCGACGGAAAACGTGAAACGCCCGTGAGAAATCTGATCGACGGTCGCGGCCATCTTCGCCGCCAGCGCCGGATTGCGATAGGTGTTGCCCAGCACCAGATGCCCCATGCGAAGCTTCTCGGTCATGGCGGCCACGGCCGCGACGACGGTATAGCCCTCGTGGGCCGTGAGATGCTCTTCTTCTTTCCTGCCAGGCGGCGGCAGGTAGTGGTCCGCGAACCACACGCTGGACCAGCGTCCACGTTCCAACAGATTCACGACATCGCGAATGTTATCCCAGGTGTTTCGATAGCAACCAACCTGTGCGCCAAACTCCATATCACTCTCCCTCGGGGTACAGGTCCGGAAGAATACCCTAAACGGACGCGCTCCCGACACAAGCGAAACGGTTCGCTATCCAGGCGTTGGCAGGCCCTGCGAATCCGGCCTGTGGTACGAATCGGCCAGGCGCCAGGACGCAAGACGTCCGACCTCGGACTTCGCTCTCGTTCCACACGGCTAGTCAGGCAGGCCAAGCACCCGCTTTGCGATGATGTTGCGCTGAATCTCATTGCTGCCGCTATAGATGGAGGCCGCCCGGCTGAAAAAGAACTGCTTGGTCATGGCGATTTCTGCCGCCGTGAACTGGCCTTCATCCACGCCGAAGCCCCGGGACCCATGCAGTCTGGTCAGCAGGTCGCTGTGGACCTTCTGCAGATCCGTGCTCACCACCTTGAAAATCGAGGTGGCAGGCCCGGGTGTTGCGCCGTCCTGGGATTCTTCCACCACCCGGCGCTGGGTCAGGCGCAGGGACGCCATATCCATCTGGTAGGACGTCACCTGATCCCGCTGCACCGGGTCTGCAATCCTGCCGTCCGTTTCGCCAAGCAAGGATTTGGCAACATCAGTGAGCGCCACATCACGCTCATTGGCGCCGCCGGCCACCAGCGACTCCATACCCGACCGCTCGTGCTGCAACAGGCGCTTGCCGACTGTCCAGCCGCGGTTGAGTTCACCGACCAGATCCTCACGAGCGGCGACCGCGTTGTCAAAGAACGTCTGGTTGAACGGAGAATCACCGCTCAACAGCCGTATCGGTTTGACGGTGACGCCAGGCTGGTCCATCGGCAGCAACAGAAAGCTGATGCCCTCATGCTTCGGGGCCTGCCGGTCGGTGCGGACCAGAATAAACATCCAGTCTGCATTGTGGGCACCGGAGGTCCAGATCTTGGAACCGTTAATGATGTAGCTGTCGCCTTCCAGCACGGCCTGGGTCTGCAGACTGGCGAGGTCGGAACCGGCACCCGGTTCGCTGTATCCCTGGCACCATTCCACCTGTGCCCCGGCGATTCTCGGCAGGTGACGCAGCTTCTGGTCCTGCGTACCAAACTCCAGCAGCGTCGGGCCAATCATGGAGGTGCCGAAGCCGGACAGAGCCGGCCGGGCCCTGATGCGCCTCATCTCTTCCATCAGGACGACATACTCAGCGGTACTCAGCCCCCCACCACCGTACTCTTTTGGCCAATTGGGTACCGTCCAGCCCTTTTCGACCATTCGCTCTACCCAGAGACGGGTGTCCGGGTCCTGAATCCTGATTTTGGTGCTGCCGTTATAGACCTCACCGGGCCCGCGGGCACCGGGCGGACAGTTTTCCTCAAGCCAGGCCCGGGTCTCCAAACGAAAATCCTGTAGCGTCATGATCGGCATCTCTCGCGGTGGTTGTGCCTACATGGTACTCGTCTGCCACCGGGAGTTGAACTCGCTCGCACTCGCTGGGTCTCTTCATTCAGCCATGAGCGTGGGATGTAAGGCTGAACAACGGCAAATCGGCAACGCAAGCCAGACTGACTAGGAGGCTGTCCGAGAACAGCGACCGTAGCGAGGGCGAGCCTGGTTGAGTCAGATTTTTTGGTTATTTGAGGCGAATAGTGAATCTATTTAACGAAAATAAGCAGAAAATCTGGCCAATCAGGCTTGGCCGCAGCAGGTCAGTCTGTTCTCGGACAGCCTCCTAGCCCAGACCGTAGGGTTTGGCCCAGGCGAGGCCCTCTGCCGTCGTGGTCTTCGGACGATATTCACAGCCTACCCAGCCAGCATAACCAATCTCGTCCAGCACGTTGAACAGAAACGGCAGGTTGACCTCACCGTACTGGGGCTCAAAACGGCCCGGTACACTGGAGAACTGGATGTGTCCAATCAGCGGCAGGTATTCCCGCAGGCCAGCCGCCAGGTTCCCCTGGCTCAACTGGAGATGATAGAAGTCGTACTGTAGCTGAACATTGGGCCGGTCAATCTCATTGATGAGCGCGGCGACCTCGTCCGCCCTGCTGTACAGGTAACCGGGAAGGTCGACCGGGTTGAGGGGCTCAAGCAGCAATCGAATACCGCTCTCGGACGCAATATCCGCCGTCCGTCTGACGTTGTCGATGAATGTTTCTCTGGCCCGCCGTTGCGATTCCCCTGCTGGTACCACACCGGCCATCAGATGAATCATGGGAACAGAGAGCGCCGTCGCGAAATCCAGTGCCTGGTGCATCGCCCTGTCGAAATCGGCCTCTCGTCCCGGCAGGCCGGCAAGGCCCCGCTCACCAGCCCGTACATCTCCCATCGGCGTATTGATCAGGATGAGCCGCAAATCACTGGCGGCAAGCCAGTCACCCATCTGGTTTGTGTCGTAGGCATACGGCTGCAGAAACTCGACGGCGGTAAAACCGGCCCGGTGCGCCTGCTCAAACCTGTCAGGCACGTCAAACTCGGGATACATCATGGACAGGTTAGCGGCGAACTTTGGCATGACAGGTCCGGCTCAGACGCCGTAGGCGTAAGTCATCAGTTGGCGGAATGTCAGAGATTCGTGATCCGCGAATACCCGGCCGATCCGCTCATACATGGCTGAGTTCCTCTCCATGAAGGCGTTCTTGACCGGGCAGCTCTGTTCAAAATGACGCCGCGTCACGGTCTGAACATCATTGAACATGCGAATCGACAGTGCCACCCGCGAGGTCTGGGTGTCCTGGGTCCGATGGAAGATGTCACCACGCAGCAGCAGCGCATCACCGGCCGCAAGCTCTGGTGTTTCTGACAGTTCTTCAATGTCGTAGTCCAGGGTTCCGTGCACACCGCCATGACAGTCATCGGTAATCGTGGTGCGACCCTCCCTGAATGCCGCGCCGGATGCACCGCCATCTTCAAGCTTCGCCCATAACACGGGGCTGCGTTTGGCAAAGTTGTCTGCCGGAATAATCGACAGGTTCGTCTTCTCCCGAACGGGTTTGATCACCGGGATGTACAGGTTCAGATAATTCCGGTGGGTCTGGTGCATGAAGAAAGACTCGTGGTCCTGGTGCCAGGAGAAGTCGATTCCCCGCTCGGTAGCGAAAAAGACACCACTGCCAATGAAATTGATGTCAATGCCGCTGCCTTCACGAATCTTGTCCAGCAGCTCACGGATGGCAGGTTTGATCGCCTCGACCTTGTTCGCATCAGCCATACCAAGGCTGTACATCCTATTGTCCAGTGTCCCGCCGTCCCGGTAGTTTTCGGCAAAACCCGCTACCGCCTGGGCATCCAGAAATCCGGGAATCACTGTAAAGCCGCGACGCTTTATCTGGGTCGCAGCGCTCTCGTCAGTGGTACTGTCAGCGTGGCGATCAGTACCCTTGCCTGACTGGGCGCTGGTGAGAACGGCCTTGTGTGGTTGGTTGTTGGACATGCTGGAACTCCAGACGAAGTCGGTTACAGGGCCGGTCAATCATAACCCATTGACGCCTGGGCATCGCGTGCCCCAATTCCTTTATGCCATAGCCTGCACGCTTTTTCGTCAGGGCTGTCATGGAAGTTCATTGACACAAGGTGCCAGCGTGAGGACTTTTGCACGTGGACGGCACACCTGAGTCAGGTAACGCTCAGGGCTGTCATGGAAGTTCACTGATATAAGGTGCCAGCGTGAGCACTTTCTTGCTTGCACGACTTCGCCTCCCTGATCCGGACACGCTCAGGGCTGTCATGTGAGTCGCCCTGCGTTTGCACCCGCGTAGTCCTGCGGATATATTGCCTGACCACTTCCACTGCTCAGGAGCCTCCCATGGCTACGACCGTAAAAGTTGCCGGCGTCGGCATGATTCCCTTTACCAAGCCCGGTAAGAGCGACGACTACCCCGTTATGGGGGAGGCCGCCGCACGTCTGGCCATTGAAGACGCGGGGCTCCAATACAGCGATATTGGCCATGCCTACGTGGGCTATGTGTACGGCGATTCCACCGCCGGCCAGGCCGCCCTGTATGGGCTCGGCCTGACTGGCATCCCCATCATGAACGTCAACAACAACTGCGCTACCGGCTCCTCTGCCCTGTTCCTCGCCCGGCAGGCGGTTGCGACCGGGGTGACTGACTGCGCACTCGCCCTTGGTTTTGAACAAATGAACCCCGGCGCACTGGGTGCGATTTTTACGGACCGGCCCAGCCCGCTGAAGCGATTCTTCAAGGAACGCAAGGCCATGCAGGAGACGGACCGGAACGCACCTGATGCGGCCCAGTACTTCGGCGGCGCCGGGCGCGAGTATGCCGAACAGTACGGCACCAGGAATGAAACGTTTGCAAAGATCTCGGAGAAGGCTCGCCAGCATGCGGCCAACAATCCTTTCGCCGTGTTTCGTGAAAAGCTGAGTGTTGAAGAGATCATGGCATCACCTCACATCTATGGCCCGCTGACCCGGTTCCAGTGTTGCCCGCCCACGTGCGGTGCGGCAGCGGCGGTGGTTTGCAGCGCTGAATACGCCAGAAAGCACGGGCTGAATAACGCCATCACCATCAAAGGGCAGGCCATGACCACGGACTTCCCCACCACTCTGGAAGCACACTCCATGCGCAAACTGGTGGGCTATGACATGGCAAAGGCCGCGGCTGACGCAGTGTACGAGGAAGCGGGTATCGGCCCGGAAGATGTTCAGGTAGTGGAACTGCATGACTGTTTCACGGCAAACGAACTACTCACCTACGAGGCCCTGGGGCTGACACCAGAAGGCACCGCCGAAAAATTCATCTGGGACGGCGACAACACCTATGGCGGCCGGGTGGTCACGAATCCATCCGGCGGGCTGCTGTCAAAGGGACACCCGCTGGGTGCGACCGGCCTTGCCCAGTGCACTGAACTCGTCTGGCAGTTGCGCGGCGACGCTGGCGAACGGCAGGTGCAGGGGGCAACCCATGCGCTGCAGCACAACCTGGGCCTGGGCGGTGCCTGTGTGGTCACGATGTACGGTCGCGACTGAGGGCGCCGCGCCAAGACCATGGAATTTACCGCCGAGAAGGTCATCGAGGGCGTCAGCCAGCGTGAATTCACGATTTCCGTCAAGGATGAGTCAGTTCCCTGCGTGATCTGGACGCCCGTGGTCGCGGATGGCCCCAGGCCTCTTGTGGCCATGGGTCACGGCGGCTCCCAGCACAAGAAGACACCCGGGATTCGTCGCCGGGCCATTGATTACGCGACCCGGCATGGCTGGGCAACGCTGGCCATTGATGCCCCCGGGCATGGAGACCGGATTTCCCGAGAAGAAGCGGCGCGGCTGTCGAGAGAAGTGCGGGACCGGGTCAATGGCAGGTCAGGCTCAACGCCATTCTCCAAAGACCGGCTGCAGATGATGGCCAGGCGGTCCGTGCAGGCACTGCCCGAATGGCAGGCTGCACTGGATGCGGCCCAGGCCCTCGATTTCATCGGTGACAGCGAACCCGTGGGTTACTGGGGCGTTTCCATGGGGACCGCCATCGGCGTGCCCCTGGTCGCCATCGAGCCACGCTTCTGTTGTGCTGTTTTTGGCCTCGCCGGGCTGCGGGATGGGGCCGATGATTTTCGGGCGGCAGCCAGCAACATCAGGATTCCGGTGCAGTTCGTCTTTCAGTGGGATGATGCCGTGGCGCCCCGGAAAACCGGCCTCGCGCTATTTGACGCATTCGGGTCAAGCGAGAAAACGATGCATATCAACCCCGGTGCCCATGTGGCCATTCCGGCCTTTGAAAGCCGGGCCTGGGACGATTTTTATCAACGCCATTTCGAGAAGGCAGCCCGCGCGCAGGACACCTGAGCGTCACATTTTCGTGGCTACGCGGTGCGGAGCTGCTGCAGCAGTTCTGCCAGACGATCGTCGCGCAGATGTGGGACATGGAACCCGGTCCGCCCGATCACATCATTGAAGCGCGCCTTCATGGCCGCCACGACTTCCTCCGGGGTCCCGATGATTGCGATGGTCTCCAGCACCTCATCGCTGACAAGACTCGCCATCTCCTGCTGTTGCTGGCGCTTGTTCAAGGCGTTCAATTCCACCTGAAGGTCGCCCCAGCCGTGGATGTCGAGAACCGGCCGATAGGCTTCAGTGGAACCATAGAATGCAATCCGGTCCCGGGCCGCTTCCCGTGCCTTTGCCATTGACTCCTCGTCGACCCCTGTTGCGATGATGGGGGCATAGTCCAGTTCGAAATCCGCAATGGTCCGGCCCCGTTTGGCAAGCCCGGCCTCTATGGCAGGCAGCGTGACCTCACGGATATACTTCTCTGAATTAAACGGATGCATGATCATGCCGTCGGCAACTTCAGCGGCGACCCTGGTCATCAACGGTCCGGTGGCAGACAGGGTGATCCTGGGACGCCCGGCGTCGATGTTCCGAGGCGTGAAGGTACCGGGCATGAGGTCATGGCGATAGTACTGGCCTTCAAATTCCAGCCGGTCACCGTCATACCAGCAATCAAAGATCGCCTGCATCGCCTCGATGAACTCCCGCATCTGCCCGGCGGCCTTGTGCCAGGGCATGGAGAATCGGCGTACAACATGTGGTTTGACCTGGGAGCCGAGGCCGAGCACCAGTCGACCGTTGGAGAACGCATTCAGGTCATGCGCGAGCGTTGCCATGGACATGGGGTTGCGGGCAAATGCCACCGCGACGGACGTCACCAGTTCCACCCGCCGGGTATGTTCGGCAGCGAGGGTCAGCGGCAGGAACGGATCATGATCGAGTTCGGAAACTCGCACGCCGTCGTAGCCAAGCTGCTCGAACCGCCGGGCCTGCTCCGGGGCGACGGTCATGTCGGCACTGATACCGGCATCAATCTTCATGGTCTGCTGCTCCTGGTCGCGTGCACGCAGATTACATTTTGACCCCTCAAATTGCTAACCTCTGCCCAAAGCTTAAGGGAGATCAGCATGGACACGAGTCAGCTACAACAAATCCTCCACCATCAGGCCGACGGCGTCCTGACGCTGTCACTGAATCGGCCTGAAAAACGCAACGCCATCACCACCCGGATGATCGGAGAGTTGCTCTGGTCACTGGAGCAGTGCGCCGCTGACGATGCCGTGCGCGCCGTGGTGATCCGGGGCGCCGGCAAAGGCTTCTGCCCGGGAGATGACCTGGGCGGCATGGGCGACCTGCCCGCGGGGTTCGCCGATATCCTGCAGCACGCCCCCACTCACGCCTCGCTACAGGCCTGCCTGCGGGAATTGGGCAAGCCGACCATCGCGGCGATTCATGGCTATGCCTTCGGTGTGGGACTGGACCTCGCCATGGCGTGCGATTTCCGGGTCGCAGAGGACGATGCCCGACTGCAGGACCAGCGGGTGATGGAGCGGGGCATGCACGCCCTGACGGGCTGCGCCTGGTTTCAGCCAAGAGCGCTTGGGATCACGCGGGCCATGGAATTTCTTATCCTGGGCCAGCCTTATACCGGCCGGGAAGCTGCCGATGCTGGCATGGTGACCTTTCACGCGGACGCGAACCGCTTCGATACCGCCGTACAGGAACTCGCCCTGAAGCTTGCCTCGGCACCAACCAAAGCCATCGGTCTGATGAAGCGACAGATCTACACCGGCCTCAACATGAGCCACCAGGAATTCATGGAATTCGCAACGCCCCTGGCCCAGGAGGTTCAGATCAAGGATCGGGCCGAAGGCATCAACGCCTTCCTTGAAAAACGCCCGGCAAAGTTCACCGGGCAGTAGTAGCAGAGTCCATGGCGCG
>JAQBUI010000103.1 GCA_027624035.1 Pseudomonadota bacterium
CACCGTCGGGATGGTGCTCGAAGGCACCAGCCACCGACGCACCGATCGCGACTTCCTGGTGCGGGTCCCCCAGTAGATTCCCCAGTACACGCACGTTGTCAGCGGCGGGGATTTCTACCAGCACGATCAGATACGGACCCTGATCCTTGAGGGCCGGATGGACCGGGTGCCATACGCGCTCGTAGCTGTAGATGATGCCTACCGGAGGCACTGCCTCGAAGCTCATCTGGTCACTGTGGCAATGATGACAGATCCACTCCGGGCCCCACTGCCACCGGGCGCAGTCGGTGCAACGTTGCAAGCGAAGTTCGTTGTTTTCAAGCCCCTGCCAGTATGCCTCATCCAGCGCCCCGGGCATCGGCTGGGGCAGTCCGGGGTTCAGGTAGTACTCGTTCATAATGTGGCCTCGCTTCCGAACAGACAACAACTGACTGGCGTTACCATGGGGCCCGAGATCACCATGGCCACGTTCGGGTCACGAACCTGATTACAGGACTCGCCGCGAATCTGCCGCACCGCCTCGATATTCAGGCCCAGGCCGTGCATGTAGCATTCCGCCAGATTGCCACCACTGGTGTTCAACGGCAGGTCCCCGTTCGGTGCCTGGAATCGGGATGGCACGAAGTACTCATTGCACTCGTCCGGTTCACAGAAGCCGTGTTCGACAATGCTCATCAGCACGCCACCGGTGAAATTCTCGTAGCTCTGCAGCACGTCGACATCCTTCGGTGCGACGCCAGCCATCTCATACAGCCGCGGCACGAGGGTCTTGAAGGCAGAACTGGCGTAGTCTGGCGTATTGTGGACTGAGGCCCCGGCACGGAAATGGGACCCTGCAACAGCGCCCAGCAGATACACAGGATGGTCACTGACATTGCGCGCCCGGTCAGCCGAGGTCAGCACCATGGCCGCCGCACCATCGTTCTCAAGGCAGCAGTCGAACAGATGGAACGGCTCGACAATCCAGCGGGAGTCGTCGTATTTTGCCTCGTCCAGAGGCCGCCCATACATCACGGCACGGGGATTGTTCTGGGCATGATGATACGAGGCAAGTGATATGGCACGCAGGGCTGATTGCTCGACGCCATGCTGGTGCATGAAGCGAACCACCTTCATGGCAAACATCTGCGCCGGAGACATCAATCCGTAGGGTACGGTAAAGGCACCATCGCCAGAGATCGTGTTACTTCTGGGTCCTTGACCGAAGCGGCCAAACTGTCCCTGGGCCAATGCTCGAAAGACGATCACATTCTCCGCGAGGCCGCTGCGAATCGCGGCGGCCGCATTGGCAATCGCGCCGGACCCGCCACCACCGCCGCCGCCCCATTGCATGTTGGCAAAGCGCAGTTCCCGACAGCCCAGTGCGGCCGCAAGGTGCGAGGGATCACTCCGATCATTGCTGTAGGAGGCGAAACCATCGACATCGCGGGGGTCGATGCCCGCGTCCTTGCAGGCGGCGAGGATGGCTGTCAGGGCGAGCTTGAACTCGGCGTCCGGTGCCTCACCCCGTTTGTAATAGTGGGTTTCGCCTACACCCACTACTGCCACCTGGCCTCGCAGTGAGCGGCTCATTGGTTCGCTCCCGCCCGGCGAGCATCCTCAAAGGCGAGGTACCGGTCCGGGATCCTGAAACCGAACACCCGTGCTGCATTCAGCCCGAGTATTGCCGCCCGCTCGGGGTCCGACAGATTCACCATGGTGCGTTCAATGGCCTGGGCCGAATGGGGCCAGGTGCCCTCGTGATGCGGGTAGTCATTGGCCCACATGAAATTGGCTGTCAGATCATGTTCACGGGCAAGGTCCACCCCTGCCTTGTCTTCCTGGAACGTGGCGAAGCCGTTGCGCCTGAAATACTCGCTCGGCAGCAACTTCAGTTGCGGACGAACAAACATGTGATGTTTCCGATAGGCCTCGTCCATTGCCTGCAAGGCCCAGGCGACCCAGCCGATTCCTGCCTCAACGGAGCCGAATTGCAACCCCGGAAAACGATCCAGCACCCCGGACGCACACAGGTTGGCGATCGGCTCCATGGTTGGCGCCAGGGAGTGTACGGCATAGTTGATGACGGCGCCGCCGTTGCCACGGGAGGTGCGCGGGTCGCGGCCGGTAGAAACATGGAATGTCATCGGCAACCCGGTGTCCTGGATGACTGCCCAGAGCGGGTCGAATTCCGGCAGGTTGTAGTTCAGATCCTCATGATTGGGTGGACCCCACACCGGCTTGCAGGGCAGTGCCAGGCCACGAAACCCAAGTGCCGCAGTCCGTTTCACCTCGGCGACCGCACCCTCGATGTCGGCAGCCGCAATGCACGCCATGGGAGACAATACCTCGTTATGTTCCGCAAAGACTTCCCACGCCCAGTCGTTGTAGACCCGGCACATGGCCTGGCTGAAAACGGCGTCAGGCGTTGCCCAGATGGTCAGCCCCTTGTTGGGAAACAGGATCTCTGCGTTCACACCATCTGCCTCGAGGTCAGCCCGGCGTTGCTCCGGGGTGATACCGGACTGATTGCGCAGCAGGTCCTCGCCCTCAAACCGGATGTTGCGGATGCGCAGCGGCCGGAACCCCTCGGTTTTCTGGTACTTGTCCCCCTGGGCGTTCACCGCGACACCAGGGGCGCGGTCACGATACTTCTTATCCAGACGGGTTGACCACAGGTCTGCCGGTTCCTGCACGTGACCATCGGTGGACACCATGAAGTACTTGTTGGCAGCATCCGGTCGTGGCGACCGATCACCGGTGAGTGGCCCGGGCGTCTCCAGACGCCACCGGTTGGCCGGGTCCGGTTCGGAAATCTGGCGCATCTCATTGCCTCTGGGCTGTCGGTACCCGGAGACCATATCCCGTTCGCCCAGCACGGGCAATGCCCATCTGGGGTCGGGTCCAGGTGCCAGGGCGCCACTCGGCAACTACTGCGTCTCTGAAACTCTAGGGGCAGAGGCCCAATTGTCACATCATCACCAGGGCGATCGACGCAAGAGGGTGAAACCACTCGTAGAGACCCGCCGGCAGTCAATCAAGGCCGTCAGCGCTTACCAGCAGACCAGGCAACATGAGCAGCGATACTCAGGGGACCGCAATCGACGACCGATGGTGTCGACAACCGCACCCGCCAGGAACAGTCCCATTTGCCAGGATGAGTTGGACGGTGCGATCCATTTTGATTCAGGCCAGACCTAAGGAAGCTCTGATTAATTGGATTTTTTCGTGAGAGCAAGGCGGAGTCGCCCGCAGAAAATCGCGAAAACGCTTCAATTTCGCGATGTTTCGAGGACGACTCCAACGCAGCTATCGCGGAAAAAGACTTTCATCAGAGGTTCCCTAAATTATGCAAAGAAACACAATTTGTTACCGTCCAGGTCACGGACGTAGGCTGAAGGATGATCGCTGCGGATTGCCGGTGGTCCCTCGTCGGTCCCACCGAGTGCAATCGCCAGGTTGTAAAGACGTTTCACCTCGGCCTCGGAGTCAAGAGACAGACCAAACATGGATCCATTGCCGATTGTCGCCGGGTTACCGTCGAAAGGTTCCGCCAGGGCAAACATGAACCCCTCTCTTACCCACATTGTCATGCGATCTGCACTGTATGCCTTCTCGAATCCGGAACCTTTCAACAGCTGATCATAGAAGGCTTCTGCCGCTTCTCGATTGTTGGTGCCGATGGTGATGTAACTGATCTTCATTTTGTCTCTGATGTAGCCAGCTGGAATGTGGTCACATTCTATGGGCTAGTGGCAGGCCTGTGCCAAAGGCTATCATACCCGGCATCAGGAAGGAGACTGCAAAAAGTGGCAATGGATGAAGAACAACGCTATCTGTTTGACACCTTCGGTTACATCGTCGTACCGAACGCGTTGAGCGAGGATCAGTTGACCCGGCTCAGATCCACATTGAAACATCCCACCGAGCAGTGGCAACCGGAGGATGAGTCTGATGGCCCGCTGCACTGGGATGTGATCTGGCGGGACCTGCTGGACCTGCCCCTCATCAGTCCAATGCTGGAAGAACTGATAGGCGATCCTGATTTTAACGCGCTCCGGGCCGCCAGGGCGCCCGATGCCATACCGCTGCCGAGCTATCGGCTGGATCATATCAACGTGCACACACATGTTAAGAAAGGGTTCAAAGGCGGCATGCTGCACGGAGGGCGCAGCGTTAACGGAACCTTTGAGTACCACGATGGGCGTTTCTATAACGGTTTGCTCACCGTTTCGTTTGAACTGTATGACACGCACCCCAACGACGGTGGTTTCTGCTGCATTCCAGGGACACACAAGTCAAACGTATCAATGCCCAGTGGCTGGCGGGATCTGAGCCAGGATGTCGCGGATTGCGTGACACGGGTGGCCGCGGTTCCCGGTGACGCCATCATCTTCACCGAGGCCCTGACCCACGGTACCCTGCCGTGGACCAGCGATGGATCTCGAAGTACTGTGTTCTACAAGTATTCGCCACACAGTTCCAGTTGGGGCGCCCGGTTCTTCGACCCGGAAGATTTCCGCGAATACAGTGACATGGATGACCGCAAGCTGGCCATGCTGGAACCACCAAATGCCCGCTACCGGGGCCGGCCATCAAGGCCGCAGCGCCGGGACGAGCGGGCTTGAGTCCCACGTTCTTGAACTGGAACTCCAGGAGCCCTCAGCGTGCCGGGTCGGCCACGCCGTAATCGTGCAGGGAAGTGTTCACGCTGGCACCTTGTATCAGTGAACTTCCATGAAAGCCCTCAGCGTGCCGGGTCGGGCACGCCGTTGTCGTACCGGGAAGTTTTCCGGACGGCACAGCGTGCGGCCAGAACTTCCATGAAAGTATCTACAATTGACGAAATCAGCCCATACCGGCGAGGAAGAATCGTCCGGCTCTGTGGGTGGCTGGGCCGAGCCCCTGCTCACTCGGCTTGCTTGTGCTTGCTTGAATTGGGTTGAATAGTCTTTCAACCCCGCCAGGGGAGCCCTCAGCGTGCCCGGGTCGGGCACGCCGTTGTCGTGCCGGGAAGTTTTCCGGACGGCACAGCGTGCGGCCAGAACTTCCATGAAAGCCGTCAGACCGAAAATAGAGGTGTGATTCCAGCCGCATTCCAGTATAGTCTGGTCCTACCAACATGGTCCTACCATCCTGGTCTGCTGATCCTTCCATTTGGTCTCATTATAACGGGTCACTGGTCGTCATAAGTAACCTGATAACTGTTTGATTTGAAAGATTTAAATTCCAAGACGCGATCTGATCAGATTGCCCACGTGCTGCGTGATGACATCCTCACCGGACGCTATCGGGTCGGTGAGCGATTGCCGTCCGAACGTGATCTCGCGGCCCGCTTCCATGCCAGCCGCGGCGCTGTTCGGGAAGCATTCCGGGGGCTCGAGCAGCTCGGGTTGGCCACGGTGGGCCACGGTGGTGCCCGCGTTTCGGCTCTGGAGGACGCCAATCTCGACATCATTGGCCCGTTGCTGGCGGTGCGCGAGGTCCCGGACCTTGACCTCATCGGACAGATGCTGGAGGTGATCGGCGGGCTCTATCGGATTGCGCTGCAGCAAATGATCGCGCGGGCAACGAATGAAGAACTGGATTCGGTGCGGGCGGTGATCGGCCAGTTGGCGGATTTGAGCCTGACTGCCGAGCAGCAGATGGCAGTACGCGTCAGGATGGGCGAGCTGTTGATGGAAAAGAGCCACAACCTGTTGCTGCGGCTGATCAACAACAGCCTGCGCACGCAACTGGTCGATCCGAATCAATCCGGTGTCCTGCCGAAGGCGGATGCGAGCGAGTTTCTCAAACCCGTTGCACAGCTCGATGAGGCCATCAAAGCGAGAAACACTGAAGGTGCCGACCAGACCATCGGCGAGATCGCCGCCATTGACCGACGACTCATTCTGGCCGCAATAACCCAACAACTGAATCAGGGAAAGTCCGCAGGAGCAGAATCATGATTAGGAAATTCATACTACCGTTACTGGTCATGATGGGCTTTACCGTGGCTGCTGCGGGGCTGATGATGACCAGTGTAGACGTGCAGCCAACCGTTCCCGAACCAATACCCCGGGTGGTCAAGGTGATCGAGGTAAACCCTCAGACAATACGCCTCACGGTTGATTCCCAGGGCACAATTGCGCCGCGTACGCAATCGGAACTGGTGCCGGAAGTGTCTGGCCGGGTGGTAGAGGTATCGCCAGCGCTTGCTGCGGGCGGCCACTTCAGGAAAGGTGACATCCTGCTGCGTATTGATGACGCTGACTATCGAACTGCATTGAGCCGGGCTCAGGCAACGGTTCAGCGTAGTCAAGCAGAGCTGGAACTTGCCCGGTTCGAACACGACCGGCAAATGCAGCTTGAAGGGCAGCAGCTGGCAAGCCGCTCACAGTTTCAACAAGCGGAACGAACGTTAAAGGTCGCCATGGCGGCGGTCAGTGAAGCTACCACGGCGCTCAAACAGGCAGAACGTGATCTGCGGCGCACCGAGTTGAGAGCACCGTTTGACGGGCGCGTTCGCAACGAGCGGGCAGATGTCGGGCAGTTCATTCAGCGCGGAACGTCCATCGGAACCCTGTATGCATCCGATACGGTGGAGGTACGCCTGCCGGTGGCAGATCGCCAACTGGCGTTCCTGAATATTCCCTTTGGCTATCAGGGTGACATTGACTCGCCGGACGCGCCCAGGGTCACGCTGAGCGCAGAGTTCGCCGGCAAGAAACTCAAGTGGGAAGGCACCATCGTTCGGACCGAAGCGGAGATCGATGCGCAAACCCGCATGGTCAACGTGGTGGCGCAGATCAGAACCAACAACGACCCACAGTTGTCGGTGGGGCTGTTTGTTGCGGCAAAGATCCAGGGGCGGGAAGTCGATGACGTGATCGTTCTACCCCGGGCGGCCCTGCGTGGCAACGACCGCGTGCTGGTGGTCGATAGTGATGACCGGATGTACCACCGGGATATCACGCCGCTGCGGCTCTACGAGGACAAGGTCATCGTGCAATCGGGGTTGCTGGCAGGTGAGCGAGTCTGCGTTTCGCCGATCCAGACGGTCATAGACGGTATGCGGGTTTCGCCAGCAGCATAGGCCGAAGCATCAAACCATAAAGGAGAGTCACCAGTGAAGTCGATCATTACATGGTTCATCGATAATTCGGTCGCGGCAAATCTGCTCATGTGGATTCTTCTGGTGGGGGGAATGCTGTCAATCCTGACCGTGCACAAGGAACAGTTCCCCAATATCGATCCCGAGGTCGTTTCCATTACCGTTCCCTATCTGGGCGCGGCGCCGGAGGAAGTTGAGAAAGCAGTCTGCGCGCGTCTCGAACAGGCATTGGAGGGGCTCTCCGGGATCGAATCAATGTACTCGTTTGCCATGGAAGGCAACTGCATGGTACAGGCCGCACTGGACATGGATTCAGATACGATGCTGACGGTGAACGCCATCAAGAGCCGTGTGGATTCCATCAACACGTTCCCAGCGGAGACAGAGCGCCCCAATGTATCGAAGTTCATGCTGTCCGGCGGCGTGGCCGCGATCACGATTTCAGGACATGCGGACCCGCGTGTATTGAAAGAACTGGCCTACGAGGTTCGTGATGAACTCGTGGCCATTGCCGGAATCTCGCAAGTTGAAACTGCCTATCTGCAGTCTGACGAGATCTCCATCGAGGTGTCGGAGTACGGGCTCCGCAAACATGGCCTCAGCATCTCCCAGGTCGCCGATGCCGTACGGCGCTCATCTTTGGACATGCCGGGGGGGTCGATAAAGACCGAGGGCGGCGAGATCCTGCTGCGCACCATGGGCCAGGCGTACGCAGGTGAGGAATTTGAGAGCATCGTGGTGCTCACTCGCCCGGATGGCACCAGGGTGACCCTCGGTGACATCGCTGACGTCCGTGACGGCTTTGCTGAGGGCGTCGTCTATGCCAGGTTCGACGGCGAGCCAGCGGTCATGGTCAAGATCAAGCGCGTTGGCAAGGAAGATATCAACCAAATGGCCGAAGACATAAGGGCCTACGTCAGCCGCAAGAATGCAACGCTGCCGGAGGGGCTGCGCCTCACCGTATGGAGTGACGAGTCCGAGTCGCTCAAAGTGACGCTCATGACGCTGGTGAGCAGCGCGGCCTTTGGCCTCGTGTTGGTCATGATACTGCTGACGCTCTTTCTGCGCTTTCGTCTCGCCCTGTGGGTTGCTGCCGGCATTCCCATTGCGCTGTCGGGTGTACTGGCGACGTTCCCGTTCTTCGATCTCTCAATCAGCGGGATGTCGGTCATGGCGTTCATTCTGGTGCTGGGCATACTGGTGGATGATGCCATTGTGGTGGGTGAACGCGTATACGCCCACGAACTCTCTGCAGAGAGTCGGCGCCACGCCGCCATTGCAGGAACATGGGAGGTTGCAGTCCCGGTGATCTTCGGCGTTCTGACGACCATGGCCGCGTTTGCTCCGATGCTGTTTTCCGGTGGTCGCATGGGGCAGTTTTTTATCCCGATGGCGGCGGTGGTGGTCATCAGCCTGGCATTCAGTATTGTGGAATCGCAGATGATTCTGCCAGCGCACCTGCGGCATCGAAAAACCAGCGGCTACTTTGGTGAAGGCACGCGATTCGTCAACTGGTGGATCAAGTTTCAGACCCGTCTGGCTGATGGCCTTGTGGGGTTTGCCAACAATATTTATGCGCCGGCACTGGGTAAGGCACTTGAGTGGCGCTATATCACGTTGTCCGTTGCCGTGGGCTTTCTGCTGTTCGTGCTGGCGATGGTCACCTCGGGCCGCATCGTGTTCGACTTCATGCCGTCCATGGAGAGTGATTCCGTGTACGCGACCCTGACGATGGCCGAGGGCATCAATGTGTCGGAGACGATCAAGGGTGCAGAGGCGCTCGAATCCGCTGCCTATGCGGTTCGAGACGTGCTTGATGCCAATCGTGGGCCGGGCGAGCCGAGCATGGTGAACCACGTGCTGTCGTCGGTGGGGACCCAATTGGACCGTGGCAGTGGCCCGGCAAGGCCAAGGTCATCGGGCGTGAGCCATCTGGCAGAAGTGGCATTGGAGTTACAACCCACCAGCATACGTGGCGATTTGAGCACCGAGGAGGTGGCCAATCTGTGGCGGGAAGAAGTCGGCGCGATTCCGGACGCGGTAGAACTGACCTTTAGCGCCGAGACGCGATTCAGCGCCGGCGATGCATTTTCGCTGAACATCAAGGGCCGCGACATTGAAGACCTTCGTCGGGCCGCGGCGGAACTACGTGCTGAACTCGGGCGTTACGAAGGCGTCAAGGACATTACAGACTCTTTCCGCAGCGGCAAGCAGGAGATCCAGTTGCGGCTCCTGCCTGCCGCACGAAACTTCGGCCTCACCCAGGCCGACCTCGGCCGGCAGGTACGCCAGGCATTCTACGGGGAGGAAGTGCAGCGTATTCCGCGCGAATCGGAAGACGTTCGCGCGATGGTGCGCTTCCCGGAAACAGATCGTCAGTCCATCGGTAATCTTGAGGATATGCGTGTGCGAACGCCCGACGGCTTCGAGGTACCCTTGACCAGTGTTGCCGAGTTTACGCTTGGACGCGGCTACTCCGCGATTCAGCGAGATGACGGGCAGCGCGTCGTCACCGTCAAGGCGGACGTCGACAGTAACATTATCACGCCTCAGCAAGTCCTGACCGGAGTCCTGACGACTTCGATGCCACAGATTCTTCAGAAGTACCCAAGCGTAAGTTACGCAATCGGCGGCCAGGCAGAGGAACAGGCGAAATCACTGGGTAGTCTGTTACAGGGTTTTGCGGTGGCAATTCTGGTCATCTATGCGCTGCTTGCCATTCCGCTGCACTCCTACATACAGCCGCTGGTGATCATGAGCGTGATTCCGTTTGGCGCGGTGGGTGCCATGTTGGGACACTACATTCTGTCGACGCCTCTGGTTTTTCCGAGCATTCTCGGTATGGTGGCGTTGTCCGGTGTTGTTGTGAATGCCAGTCTGGTGCTGGTGGACTACATCAACAAACAACGCCTCAAAGGTGCAGATGCCTTCGATGCGGTCTCGACGGCAGGGATCGTGCGCTTTCGACCGATCTTCCTCACCTCCATCACCACCTTCGCCGGGCTGGTCCCATTGATGTTCTGGCCAGCCCCGGAAATGGCCTTTTTTGTGCCCATGGCGATATCCCTTGCCTGGGGCGTCATCGCTGCGACGACGATCACGCTGTTTCTGGTGCCCTGCCTGTACCTCGTTGCAGAGGATTTCTTCACCTGGCACGGGATCAAAGACCGGCAGGAAATTGATGGTGATCAGCACCTGTATGGCCAGGAATCCTAGTGGCCATGGGGGTCTGGCAAAGCTCAACGGCGCGACGGAGTTGCAGTCGCCTGGATTGATCCTGACCCATTTGAACTGCCGTTAGTCTGAGTGGTGGCAGGGGCACACGATGGAAGGCCCCTTCTACGAGCCGTTGATAGCGCAAAATAGTATTGCTCGCACTGAGGCCATCGAGGTGACATGACTTTTTGGTCATGGAATCTCGATGTCTGTGGTTGGGCTCTCCAGAACACCCTCTTATGAGCCAATGGTCGGCAGCTAACCGGCTGGCACCAGGATGCTTTTCTGAGAGCGGGAAATGGGTGGTTATTCGTCCCGACCGCCTGTAGGCTGGCCATTTTTGTTGTCCGTTTGATCATGATGTGTGCTGTTCGCGTTCTGCCTTTGTTTGCCTTGCTCGTGGTCTGTGCTCCTGCGGGTTCTGACGAGTTTGACCCTAACTGGCCCGATGCCTGGTTCCAACCCATGCAAACGGCGAGTGAAATCGGGATCACGCGTTTTTCCCAGAGTCCGGTGCTCGAGGGTCAGGGTTTGCCAGCAGTCAGGGATCGGCTGCCTGTTGACCCTCCGGTGGTGGTTCCGCTCGGGGAAATCGGCCGTTACGGCGGTACGGCGCGGATTACTCGCGACGAATGGCTGACCTTTCCGAATGTTGAGTCTCCGCTCACCATCTCTGCTGATATGCGCACGTTTCTTCCCAATCTGGTGGAGTCGTGGGAGGTCAGCCATCAGGGTCGCCGGATTACACTCAGGCTACGGGAAGGCATACGCTGGTCCGATGGGGTTCCCCTGACCAGCGATGACTTTCTCTTTGTATTCAACGATCTGTGGTTGAACGAGGAGGCGTCTCCGGTCACCAGCCGGATGGCCCAGGGCGGCCGCGCGGTCAAGGTCAGCGACCGGGAGTTCTACTACGAATATGCCGAGCCAAAACCTATCGTGGTCAATTGGCTGGCCCAGTACGGTAATTTCCTGATCGCACCGAAGCACCACTATCAGCAGTTTCACCCTGCCTACGTCAACCGCGAGGTACTGAATCAGAAGATCAGTGATCTGGGCTTCATGAGCTGGATGGCCTTCATCGGTGCCGCGCGGGGACAGCAGATTGAGGAGAGCGCTGATGCGCCCACGCTGGATGCACATCGGCTGGTGCGGCGCACGCCGACCGCTGCCTACTATGAACGCAATCCCTACTACTTCAAAGTCGACCCCAGGGGCAATCAGCTTCCCTATATCGATGCTGTAGTATCCAGAGTCATCGACAACAAGGAAGTGATCGCCGCCATGTCCAGCAGCGGTCAGCTGGATTTCTCAGCCTATGAACTGAAGACCCAGGACATCCCGTTGCTCAAGCTCGGAGAGCGTACCGGCAAGATCAGAGTCCTGATCTGGAATCGGCTGCACTCCAGCGATGTTGTGATCCAGATGAACTACAACCATCCGAACGAGCGCCTGGCGTCCCTGTTCCTCGATCGCCGCTTTCGCGAGGCCCTGTCCATCTCCATCAACAGGGAGGAGATGAACAAGATCATCTACTTTGGCCACGGTACACCGCGCCAGGTCACTGCCCATCCCACCAGTGCCATGTTCGAACCCGAATTTGCCACGGCTTATACAGAATACGATCCGGAGCGCGCCCGGACATTACTCGATGAGATTGGTCTTATCGATGCAGACGGAGACGGGTTGCGGGAGTTCCCCGACGGTTCACAGCTTGTGATCACGCTGGAGTTCATTGACTGGGAGACTCCCAAGGCAATTACTCTGGAACTGGTCACAATGTACTGGCAGGAGGTGGGTGTCGACCTGCGTCTGAAAATCGTAGACCGGAGTCTGCAGTCCGCCCGGGCCCAGGCCAACCAGATGGACATGACTGTCTGGCACGCGGACCGCGACACGGACATTCTGCTGCCAGTCTATCCCGTCTGGTTTGCGCCGGTGTATACCAATTGGGACAACATCATGTGGAACGACTGGGCCCGCTGGTATCTGACCAATGGACGGCTCGGCAAGAGACCGCCGCCACAGTTCCGCCAGTTGCAGCAGTGGGTTGACGAAATGGCTTCCACCACCGACGAGGCCCGAAGAATTGAAGTCGGCAAAAACCTGCTGCGAAGCAACGCCGAGAACCTATGGACGATTGGCACCGTCGGTCTCGCACCCCAGCCGGTTGTCGTGTCCAGCCGTCTGCGCGGTATACCCGAGCAGGGCATCTGGGGCTGGGACAATCGCTGGACCCTGTCCTACCATCCGGCTACCTGGTATTTTGCGCCCGAATAGCTGATCGTTGGGTTGGGCCTGCGCGCAACGACATCTGTCCCTTTGTGAGCAATGTCGCTGGCGTTGCGTTGGGCATGCCTACGCTGTTCCATGCTGCTAACAATAAGAAGATGTTGGCCTCGAACCTGAGTAGTCATTCCAAGTCCGGCCAGTGGATCTGGCGGTAGCGGCCGCAATGAGGTGCGCGTAACGTCATACCAGGAGAGTGACGGGTTACCCGATTAACTATCATTACTCCCTGTTACCGCCAGGATCGGTATTCCAGCCTGGCAGCGGTTCACGATGGCCAAATCCCGCCTCGGCCGCATATTTCAGTCGCTCGAAGTCTGCGCCATCGTTGCCACTCTTGCCAAAGGCGTCATCCAGCCCACACAGGGTTGAGAATACCGGGGGATTGCGATTGATCACTGCCGTATCAATGTCCTGGTATCCTTCAAGTGGCCGGACGAAGTTGCGGCAGTATGTGTTGTGCAGGGATGTTCGCTTGCCCGGTGCTGTTCTGGGGATCGACCCATGCCAGGAGGCACCGTTCCACATTGCAATTGACCCCTGCTTCATTTCAATTGTGGTGGTACCGTCCTGGGTCGTACCCGGTGGGACCTGACGCCGCTCGAGATAGCTCCCCGGCCGAATCACGGTCGGGCCGTGCTCTCTCATGAAATCGTCAATTGCCCAGACTGCCACCGTCAAAATGCAGAAGTCCGGGAACGGCTCGGGGATACGTGATGCAGCATAGTCGGAATGCAGACCCGGGTGTGTCTCCTGCCCCGTCGTCTTGACGATCGTATCTGACTGGTAAAGAAGATTGCCGCGGCCAAGCAGGTAATCCGCAGCAGTCAATATCCATGGATGGAGCGCGGCTTCTTCCCAGATGCTCCCTCGCTTGAGCAACATGGTGGCCCGGAAACTCGCTCCTTCCTCTCGGCCGCGATGATTGATGGCTGCCTCGCTTCTGAGCTGATCGGCATAGTCAGCAGAGAACGCATCCTCGAAGACGGTATAGCCAGTGGTATCGAAATTCTCCATGTGTTTGCGCAGCCCAAACTGATCGATGCGATGATCGATGTCCGGATTGTTGACTGTTCTAACAGCCATGTAATCTTTTAGCGCAATGAGCAGCGCCTGGACATCCCGGGGAAGCTGCCCCGGTTCCGGCGGAATACTGAATAGTCTGCGGTACTCCTGCTCACGACGCGCCGCTGACTCATGGTTATCCTGGTGAATGATGCTGCTGAGCCAAAGTGCCGCACCATAATCCATCTCCTGGTAGACATCGGCTGTTGGATCAGGCTTTGCATCCACGGTCGTGCCCTGCGAACCAAATGAGATGGTAAAGCCCGACGCGCCAGGAAGATGCCTGGGTGGATCAAGCAGGCGAACCGAATACCTCAGCGAGGTTGATACGGTCGTTCTTCCTGCAAGGAAGAATGCCATCTGGTCAATGTAGGCCTGGGAGGCAAACTCTACTCGTTCATTCAGGGGTACGGTCAAGGGCGTGATCATGGAATTCTCGCTGCTGTTAAAGTTGGCTCTTCCCCTGATCGAGTGGGCAGATTATCGTAGTCCCCTATGAGAGACAAAGACCTATACGCCCAGATACTGGGCATCG
>JAQBUI010000104.1 GCA_027624035.1 Pseudomonadota bacterium
CATGAGACAACACGTGGTAATATAAGTTCCTATAAATGTGGCGCACTACACTAGTACCCTGGGCGACAAAAACCCGCCAGTGGATCGGGTATTCTTGAAAAAGAATCGCAGGAATCCCATCCCATGCCCGGGAGATGTCTCCAGGGCAGTAGCGGATTTCGGTCAATTGAGGTACATATAAGCTGTGCTACGAATTCCGCCCACAAGAGTCCTGACCGCGTTCCTCGAGAAAGAAGGGTTTTTGCGCGCGTTTGCCCGGCGTTTCTTTCGGGATGATGACCTGGTGGATGATCTTTGCCAGGAGACCATCACGCGAGCGCTGGAAGCAGAACGCAGCCGAGTCATTGACAGCCCCGATGCCTTCCTCTTCGGGATCGCGAGAAACATCGTCCGCAAGCAACTGGATGTGCGGTCCCGGTCACTGGTGGATTTCCTGGACGATTTTGCCCCGGACGAGGTAGACAGCGGGGCTCCTGACATCGAACAAACACTGGATGACCGGGCCAGAATGATGCGCTTTGCCGAGTCCGTCCTGAAACTTCCCCCACAGTGTCAACGGGTTTTCATCATGAAAAGGGTCTATGGATACAGCCACGGTGAGATCTCGGCAAAGCTGGGCATTTCCATCAGCACCATAGAGAAGCATGCCGCCACCGCCATGAAGCGCTGCCTCGACGATCTTGAGAGTGATGCCGGGGCCGACCTGTCCATCGTCACGGACCTGGCCACGCGGCGGGGATCGAAATGACGCCCTCCCCAGCCTACCACTCTGAAGTCATCCGGACCGAAGCCTGTGCCTGGTTCGCCCAGCTTGAGTCGGGCAATCTCGATACGGCAGATATCGAGGCCCTGCGGGAGTGGCTCGCCCGCAGCCCTCGCCACGTCAGGGAACTCAAGCGCATCGCCAGGGTTTCGGCGGATCTGAACATCCTGACATCACTGGCACAACCTCTGCAGCAGGCCGCCAGCAGCTGGCGGCCAATCGTCCGTGGCCCCCACCAGCGTCGGTGGCCCTGGGCATTTGCGGCGCTGGCCGTGATCGCAACGGTGCTGTTCATGCTGCGCTGGTCACCCGATGCCCAACTCAACCAGTCGCTGGTAACGGCCATTGGGCAGTATGAGGAATACGTCATGCCGGATGGCTCCGTCATTGCGCTCAATACCGGCAGCAAGGTCGACGTGAATTTCACGCCGGCGCGGCGTGAAGTTTCGCTGCTCTCGGGAGAAGCCCTGTTCACCGTAGCCAAAGACCGGGACCGCCCTTTCGTCGTCACCATAGGCCATCGCCGGGTAGAAGCTGTAGGAACTGCTTTTGTGGTCAGAAGGAGCCAGAACGAGGTCGAAGTGGCAGTGACCGAAGGAGAAGTCCTGCTCTCGACGAGCGAACCAGAGGGCTCGAGTTTCAGCGCACTCAGCCAATCTCCAGGCCGGACTGCTGCACCCCGGCCGGTGTTACTGGGCCAGGGGCAAAGCCTGAGGATGCCGATCGCCCTGGTCGGTGATACCGTTGAGATCCGCTCGATGTCAGAGTCAGAACTGCGCCGCAAGCTTGCCTGGCGCGAAGGATTGCTCGATTTCGAGCGCACTCCGCTGCATCAGGTGGTGGTTGAGGTCAATCGTCACACCGGACGGAACATCGTCATTCAGGATGCCGCGCTCAAGGCCATGAAGTTTGACGGCCTGTTCCGGGTCGGTGAAACTGAAAAGCTTCTGCAGGCGTTGGCAATACGTTCTGACATTGATGTGCAATACCTCGAAGGTGATACTGTCCTGCTGTCTCAGCGAGCGTCTGAGCCGAAGTAGCCGGGGGCTCCCCATCATTCGGGATACCACCCCCGGTTCTGGAAGCGACACCATTGATCGCGCAACCATACGAGGGGCTCATTTGCGCATTGCTAGAACATCAATCTGGACTCTGCTGGCTGCACTGTTTCTGATTCAGAGCCTGCCGGTTCGAGCGGCCGAGAAGACCTTTGAACTGAACCTGCCACCCACCGCCGCCGATGTGGCCATCAAGGCGCTTGCCCGGGAAACCGGCCATCTGGCCCTGTTTCAGTCCAGTGAGGTCACGGATATCCAGACCAATGCTGTCATCGGACGCTTCACACTGCGGGATGCGCTCGGCGTAATGCTCAATGGCACACCACTCGAGTTCGAGCTGACATCCGGGGGGGTCATTGTGCTCAGCAACGTTTCCGGCAGAGAATCCGGCCAAGAGGCACTCCCGCCAATCGATCTGGCCGCGGACCTCGCAACCGATGACGCCAGGGACGAACCCGAAGCCCGAAAAGGTGGGGGCCTGCTGGCACGAATCGCCCGTGCAGTTGTGTCTCCGCTCACCGGCACCGATGCCTCAGCCACGTCCGATGGCATGCAACACATCATCGAAGAGATCGTCGTAACCGCCGAGAAGCGGGAGGAAGAACTGCTGGACGTACCGCTGACCATGAGCGCATTGGACAATCGCCTGATCGAGGAACTGGGGATCACCAATGCCCGGGACCTGGAACAGATGATCCCGGGACTGCAGTTTGGCAGCGCTGCACTGCAGCAGCGTAGTGATGGCCAGGGCATCACGATCCGCGGCATCGGCACCCAGAGTTCACGGGAACTTCACAGTGACCTTGCGGTGGCCGTCTACATTGACGGGGTCTATACAGTGGATACCTACGGTCTGGCGCCTAATCTCTTTGATGTAGAGCGAGTGGAGGTCGCCAGGGGTCCCCAGGGTACATTGAATGGCAGGAACTCCATCGCAGGCTCGATCAGCTTCCACAGCAAGCGACCAACCGATGCCTGGGACACGGAGGTGCTGGCAGAACTGACCGACCAGACCACCCGGAGGCTGAACCTGGCGCTCGGTGGCCCGCTCACTGATGAGTTCAGCATTCGGGTCAATGGCGGCCTCCATGCAGGCGATGGATCGCAGGAAAATACAGGGATCGGGACTGACTATGGTGCGCCCGACCAGCGCACCTTCTCGCCACAGATGCGCTGGCGCAATGACATGGTCGACCTCAATCTGAAATACCTGAATGTTCGTGACCAGGGTTCCGAGGAAGTACTCGTGCGTTTCGCAGACATCGCCCGGGACAATCCCGACCAGGGCAACTGGTTCCTGAACCGCCGACCAATGCCTTCCATCGCCCGATGCGCGGACCCACCGATCACGGGGGTCGCTGGTACCAACGTCTTCCAGACAACACCGGCCGATGCCCGACTACACTGCGACCGACTTGAAAACAAGACGGCGAGCAATCTGAATGGCAATCGAGACAGCCGGACCGATCGCTGGACGCTGAATCTCGACCTGGATCTGACGCCGTCATTGACGCTTCGCTATACCTGGGGCCAGTCGGCCACCCGGACGGCCGCTTCCCAGGACAACGATGGCACCGATCGCACCGGTACGGCCGCCAATCCCCCTATTCCCTCTGATCTGAACAACCACCTTGCCGTGGACTGCCCCGGCTTCGGCACGCTGGGCGAGGTGGATTGCTGGCTGAGCCAGCCCGATATCTCATTTGCGGATTCCGAAACCGTGCACCAGTTTGAAAACGACGAGAGTTCTCACGAAATCCAGTTGCTTTCCGATTTTGACGGGCGCTTCAATTTCGTCCTGGGGCTCTACGCCTATCAGAATGAAACGTTGTTCGACCATGGCAGTTTTGACTATGCCAACCCGCTCAGATTTGTGGATGTGGATGCCGCCGCGGTGGCCGCATCGCCCATTTTCGGCGAAACGGTGGTGACGAGCTGTGAGTCTTATCTGAATGACTTCTTCATTCCGACCTATGGAGACCCCTCGACCGGAATCGTGCTGGACGAGTTCAAGGTCCGTTGTCCCGAGGGCATGGATCATACCCGGCAGGCCGCGTACTTCAGTTCAACCGCCTCGGACACCATGGCCGCGTTTGTGAACGTCGAATTTGAGCTTGATCCCCGCTGGAACCTCGCTGGTGGCCTGCGCTGGACCAAAGATGACAAGCGTCGAACGACCAAAGTACCGCGTGATCTCGACGGCGTCATCGGCCAGGGGCTGCCAGGAACAGTGCCCAACATCACTCTTGTCGGTGACTTCTTCGGGACAGGGGTTCCGGTGGTGCTGACCGGCAGTGCCGGGCCGCCTGCGCCTGACAGTTGGGCCAAGGTCATCGGGCACATCAGCGTCGAGTACAGCCCCCGGGACAAGATGATGTACTACGCTCGGATATCCACAGGCTATCGTGCCGGCGGCTTCAACTTCCAGTTTCTGGACAACGAGAGCAGCTTCGAGGAAGAAGATCTCATCAACTTTGAATTGGGGCAAAAGGGCCTTCTGCTTGGCGGACGCCTGCAGTTGACGACCGGCGTCTTCTACCAGGACTTCAGAAACTACCAGCTTACGGCACTACAGCCAGTTGACCCGCGCTTCATCGACCCGACTGACGATACACCCCTAAGGGAACACACCATCAACGTTGGGGACAGCACATCGATCTATGGCCTGGAGATCGAAGGTATCTATCAACCTGGGGACCGTTGGCGCATTTCGGGCTACTACAACTATCTGGGCTCCCGACTCGGCCGCCACAGCACCGTCATCCGGGCAGACCCGGAGCGGCAGTTCGAGGTGTATCGTTACAAGAGCCCGGACGCCGACCCGGCCGGACCGGACGGCATCCCCGGAACGGCAGATGACTTCGAGGCCACCAGCGAGGTACCCATCCCCCGGGACCACACCGGCGATGAACTGCCACAGATGCCCAACCACAAATTTGCTGTCACCGCGGCCTACACGCTGCCGCTCGACAGATGGGGCGCTGTGCAGTTCCTTGGCAGCTGGAGCCACACCGGCGAGCGCTGGCCGCAGCGCGCCGGCAACATCGCAAGGAACGTGGTGCCATCCTATGAACGACTGGACCTGCGTGCCAACTGGCGTTCAGCCGATGGCCAGTGGTCCGCAGCGGTTTACATGCAAAATGTTTTCGACGAGATCGGTGTGGCCGAATCCATCTCCATTGACCTCGAGGGGGCATTGACCGAACCGCGACAGGCCGGTTTACAAGTACGCTGGAGGCCGGTGTTGTGAGCGCCTTCAGGCGATCCACGGCATCGCAAATCCGCTTTGCTTCCCGGGGTATGGAACCATAGAATCGACCGGGACACATCAATGTTCATCAGGGAGACCACATGAAACTTGGACTGATCGGCGGCTACGCTGGCTACAACATGGACCAGCAGATCGAACGCATCCGCGCCGCAGAGTCGATGGGCTTCGACTCCGTATGGACTTCTGAAGCCTACGGTTCCGATGCCGTCTCGCCGGCTGCCTGGATTCTGGCCAGGACGGACAAGATCAGGGTCGGCACGGCCATCATGCAGATGCCTGCCCGAACCCCGGCCTGCACCGCCATGACCGCCATGACATTGAACCAGATGTCAGGGGGCCGGTTCATTATCGGTCTCGGCGCATCCGGGCCCCAGGTGGTCGAGGGCTGGCATGGTGTTGCCTATGGCCGCCCCATGACCCGCATGCGCGAATACATCGAGATTCTTCACACCATTATGGCCCGGCAGGCGCCCGCTGAGCACCAGGGGTATCACTACAGCATGCCATACCAGGGTAGCGATGGCACCGGACTGGGCAAGCCTCTGAAAAGCATCCTGCCTGCCGCTCCTGACATTCCCATTTACACTGCCTCCATTACGCCAAGGGGCGTGCAGACCAGCGCGGAACTTGCCGACGGATTCTTCCCGATCTGGATGGACCCGGCGAAGTACGATGTGTTCGCGCCAGATATAGAGAAAGGACTGGCACAATCGGGGCGAAGCCTGCTCGACTTTGACATCGCCCCCTTTGTCACCTGCGTGCTGGGTGACAACGAACAGGAGTGCCGTGCACCCATCAAGGCAAACCTTGCCCTGTATATCGGTGGCATGGGGGCGCGAGGCAAGAACTTCTATAACGATTATGCAAAGGCGCTAGGATATGAGGAGGAAGCGATCAAAATCCAGGACCTGTACCTGGACCGTCGCCGTGACGAGGCTGCCGCCGCCGTACCGGACGAACTCGTGGACGCCATGCATCTGTCGGGGCCGAAAGAAAAGATCATCGAGCAACTCAAGGTCTGGAAGGCCGCGGGTGAACGGGGCCATGTCAGCAGCATGATGATCAGCTGTCAGCAGGCCGAAGGGCTGGAACTGATTGCGAGCGAAATGCTGTAGGCATTGATTTCGCTGGTCGACGGCAAGCTCAGCGACGCCAGGTGATGGGATTGTTCATGACCGGGTCCAGCAGCGACAGATCACCCGGGGCGACCTCGTTGCCCCTGGGAAATGGCGCACCCACCCCGGCGCCGATCGCCGTTCGCACCTGATCGTCCTGATAGTAGCAGGCGTAGACCCGGCTCAGCAGGCGTCGGAACAGTGCCGGTTCGGCCTCACTGAACACTTTGACCCGCTCGCAGCGGTCGTCGAGGTCCTGTTCCGGAAAATCAGTATCGAAGCAATCCAGGATCTGCGGCAACTCAGTCAGAAATTCTGGGCTGAACTGCTGAATGTGTCCGACCAGGTCCATATCACCCGCGGTGGGCATGCGGCCGTCGGCACTGGCGGGAACAATGGTGTCGGCCAGGCTTGCCAGCAGTCGAAGCCGGGCGGGGTCCAGCGGATGGTCTGAAACAATCACGTTGTCGTTCATGTTATCGTTCATAGCAGCCCTGAGCGTGTTCGGGTCAGGCACGCGTAGTTGTGCCGGGAAGTATCCCGGGCTCGTACAGTGTAGGACAGAACTTTCATGAAAGCCTCAATCGAACAGGTTGGCAAGGTTCTTCTTCATGGTGTCCGCGATATACAGGGCCAGTGCCTGAATCGTGCTGGTGGGATTGACTCCGCCGGAGGTGACGAAAATACTGCCGTCCACAATAAAGAGATTCTTCACATCATGGCTGCGGCCCCAGCCATTCACTACCGAGGTCGCCGGGTCATTACCCATGCGCGCCGTGCCCAGAAGGTGCCAGCCTGCCAGCCGGGCCGGGCCACCTCCCGTGATTTCGATCGCACCGGCTGCCTCCATCACCTCGGTTGCTCTTGCCACACCATGGTCGATCATCCGCCGGCTGTTGTCGCTCAGCGTATAGTTGATCTTCGGTGCGGCGATGCCATCGGAATCGACCAGTTCCGGGTCCAGAGTGACCGTATTGTGTTGTTCGGGAAGGTCCTCACAAAGAATCCCGATACTGGCAGTGTGATCAAAGCGGGCCTGGAATGCGTCATGATGGCCCGGGCCCCACGGAATTGCACCCGTTGCCGCTCCCTGCATCGCGGTCGCGAAGGGGCCGCCGCCACCACGAGTCACCTGCATCATGTAGCCGCGTACAAACCCCCGGGACAGGTCGGTTTCATAGAACTCGTTAGACAGAAAGTTGCACCCCTGGGGGCCCATATGACTGTCCAGCCGCTCCTCGAACAGACCCTGGACGAAACCGATGGGATGAAACATCAGGTTCCTGCCAACCAGACCGCTGCGATTGGCGAGCCCGTCCGGGAATTGAGAAGAAGTGGAATTCAGCAGGATTCGCGGCGTACCGACGCCGTTGCAGGCCATCACGACCACCTCGGCTCCCTGAAACTGCTCGTTGCCGTCCGCATCGTAGTAGTAGACGCCGCTTGCCATTCCATCGTCGCTGACCGTGATCTCCCGCACGCGGCAGTTCGTCCAGAGCTCGACCCCGGCGCGAAGTGCCGCGGGCCAGTAGGTAATGTCCGTGCTCGATTTTGCACCCTGGGCACAACCCGAGGTACAGGGCCCCAGGTTCTTGCATTGGTCACGCCCTTCATACGGCCGCGATATGATCGCGCTGTCAGACGGCCACCAGTGCCAGCCGAGCTTGTTGAACCCACGGGCAACCGTCTCGCCGGTGCGCCCCAGCGGCAACGGTGGCAGCGGCGGCTGCTTGGCCGGGTAGGTGGGATCACCGGCGAGGCCGGACACACCCATCATCCGATCGTTTGCCGCAAAGAACGGTTCCAGCAGTTCATAGCTGACTGGCCAGTCATCGGCCACGCCATCGAGTGATTTCACCCGGAAATCCGAAGGGTGCAGGCGCGGAAAGTGCGCGGCATATAGAATGGTCCCGCCACCAACGCCGTTATAGTTGACCACAGAAATGGGCGAGGCGTCGTTGTTGATGGGATAGTCTGCCGGTCGCCCGCGTACATTCGGGTCGATGCTGTGCTCACCGCCCTGCTGCTGCTCCCAGTCCGGATAGTTGGATGGATACTCTGATGGTCGGGTCCAGTCGCCCTGCTCCATACAGACGATCCGCATGCGGGTGTCCGCGAGGCTATAAGCCACGGCCGCGCCGGAGGCGCCGGCGCCGATGATCAGAACGTCCACGGGCGCATTCGATGCTAAAGCCATGGGCCACTCCTTGTGTGCAGAACCAGCAGTTTAACCCCAATCCGGCCGGTTATTGAATGGTGTCCCGGGGCGGATTGAATTCCTGGGAATGTACCTGCCATCAGCGCCTGGCTTCACTGCGCTTTATTGCAGACCCCTGGCCTCGATGAGCCGCTTGAGCGCGGCATGCACTTCGACGGTGCCGCTGATGCTCATGTCGATGCGGCCCTGGTCGCTGTAGGCATCACTCGATTCAGTTTGGGTCATGTCGGTTGATCCATCACCGGCGTCAATGAATTCTACCGTCAGCAAGGCATCCCCATCGGCATACTGGCCGTCCGGGCCCCAGGATTCCCACGACTGGACAATCCGCCTTTCCGGAATCAGCTCGATGTACCTTCCCCGCGCAGAAAGTTCCCCCTCGGGAGATGGCCACCTATAGACGTAACGACCGCCAACCCGGGCATCCACTTCAGCGTGGGTCGCGAGCCAGCCCTCAACGCCGGCACTATCCGTCCACGCTCGATACAGCTCCTGTGGCGACGCTTTGATACGCGTTGTTACCGAGAAGCCATTCTCACGCCTGACGCTTACGCGCTGACCACGCATTTTGTCGTTCACCATTGCCTATTCCCGCAAGTCTCTAGTCCGGGATCACGAAGATATTCAGGGTATCAGAAAAGCTTCTGCGTATTATACGACCCCGATTCGACAACAGGCATTGCCGGTGAGCGAGTCCCTGGTCGTGCTCTACTCACCTGATTTATTGATCAGCATCATGGAATCTGGCGACTGCCTCTTTACTATGGTTCCCGTCAGCATAGGTCCCTGCCTGCCCGGTTCGATGCTCGTCCCCGGGATGCGTGATTCTCTTGGTTCAGACTTTGAGGAGATCGGAATGGGATTGACTGCCAGCACTACACGCCCGGGGCCGGTGGTTCAGCAATCCCCTGACGTCCCATCGCATCGAACAACCCTGTCAGATCTTTCTTGTGCTCAGCCATCGCATGCTTCAACCGGGCCGCCAGCAGACAACTGGAGGCAAACTGAAATGCAGCGAAGAAAGCTTTCTTGAATTCCCGAAACCCGTTCTGAGGAGAATGATTATGGTAATGGTAGATGGTGGACACCTCGTCGGTAAGGCACTGGCAAACGAGGGAATCGAAAAGGCATTTGTACTGTGCGGCGGTCACGTCATGCCCATATTCTATGGCATGCGGGCCGCGGGCATAGAAATCATCGACGTTCGGCACGAATGCTCCGCAGTGTACGCCGCGATCGCCTACACAAGAGCCTCTGGAAAGCCAGCAGTGGTGGTCACCACGGCTGGCCCCGGCGTAGGAAATACGCCCGCGGGAATGATGGAAGCGTCTTCACTGAATGTCCCGGTAATACAGATCGGCGGCGCAGTATCCACGAACATGCGTGATGCAGGTGACCTTCAGGATATGGAGACCCTCACCCTGATGGAATCCTGTTCGAAGTGGGCCCGCAAGGTCAACGCAACCGAGCGCCTGCCCTACTATGTGTCCATGGCGTACCGGCAGATGATGGATGGCTCGCCGGGGCCGGTCTATCTGGAGATCCCAACGGATCTGGTACGCCGCCAGGTGGATGAAGACAAGGTGACGTTCCCGCCCAAATACCAGATCAGATTGGCCTCCGGCGGCGATGAGGCCGCACTTGAGGAAGCAGCGGACCTGTTGGCTTCCGCGGCTCGCCCGGCGATCATCGTCGATGATGGCGCCCGCTGGTCGCTGGGGGACGATGCCAACGCGGTGGCGGAACTGTCAGATTATCTGAAGGTGCCGGTAGGCGTTGGCGGCAATCTCTGTCGCGGCCTGTTTGGCAGTGAAGTGGAGAATCCCTTGCTCAGGACCAACGCGATCGGGGGTGCCGATGTGGTGCTTGCGCTGGGATGCCGGTTCGACTTCAGACACGGTGGCGGACGGGCCATTCCCGCCGATGCCAAAGTCATTCAGGTTCACACGGACGTCCACCAGATCGGATTCAATGTCCGGGCAGACGTTGGTATTTTTGGTTCAACCGGCGCGGTCACGAGAAATATCCTTGAGAAGGTCAAGGTCCGGACCAATCCGAAAGCTGGCGATCCCTGGACGGGCAAGGTGGTACCCGGTGGTGCAGTCGCCAGACTGCCTGCGGACTATGCGAGCACCAAGACGCCCACTCACCCGGCCCGGGCAGCGGGCGAAGTCGGCAGATTCCTTGAGGAGGATGCGGCAGACTGGACCATCGTCAGTGACGGAGGCGAAGTATCGGTGTGGTTTGGTGGCGCGACCACTGCCACCCGGCCGGGGCAGATGCATGCCTCCGGGCCAAATGGCACCATCGGGACCGGCCCTTGCCTCGTGGTGGGCGCCTGGGTTGCAGACCGAAAGCCTGTGCTGTGGTTCACCGGTGACGGTAGTTTTGGTTTCTATCCCATGGAACTCGATACGATGGCGCGCCTCGGCATCCCCGTTGTGTGCGTGATCGCCAACAACTCGTCCTGGGGCAAGATCCATATCGAGGAAAAAAACCTGCGTACCGAGGAAGTCGGTTCGTACGGGCCGTGCAATGTGACCCTGGCCAGTATGCGCAACTACGAAGCCATGGCGGGCATGTGGGGCGGGTATGGCGAGAAGGTCACCGAAGCCGACGAGATTCTGCCGGCCGTGCGTCGCGCCGCCGCGGCCGCGCTGGAACAGAAGCTGCCAGCGATCGTGAATGTGGAAGTCGACGATGAGAGCCCATCGCCGTTCATCGCGCCCTACATCAACATGCTCAAGGCGCAGCGAGCAGCGCACTAACAGCCCTGAGCGTGCCGGTATCAGGCACACCGTAATCGTGAATAAAGTGCTCATGCCGGCAAGTCTTCGGGCCGCACGCCATAGAACGGTATTTGCATGAAGGACTTGACCGAGGAGGTAAACAATGAAAGCGTGTCTGACGAGTGGTGAGAAGCGCAAGCTGTCCTGCCATGATATTCCTGTGCCAACGGTCAGCCCGGGCTGGCTGCTGCTCAAAACCAGATACACCTGTATCTGTGGCAGCGACCTTGAATACCTCGACGGATCTTTCGGACTGCTCACGTCGCACGCAAAGCCGGATACAACACCCGCAAACGCCATTACGCCCGGATCAATACCGGGCCATGAGTTCATCGCCGAGGTCGCGGAAGTTGGCGAGGGCCTCACGGGTTGGTCCATCGGCGACCGGGTGGTACCGTTGGGCGACCCTGACCCCTATCGCATAGGGCCTGTCCAGCAGGGCTACGAGAACTATCGCTGCATGGCGGAGTATTTCTGTTCGACTCCCCAGGGGGTACAACGGGTGCCCGACCATGTCACCGATGAGATGGCGGTATTCGTCGAACCCCTGAGTACCGGCAATGGTGCGGTGACGGCCGCAGGCCTGCGCCCCGGCCAGTCCGCAGTGGTCTTTGGTGCAGGCAAGATCGGGCTGTTGGCTGCTATGGCCGCCAAAGCTGCGGGCGCAGCGCCCGTGATCTCGATCGACCTGGTGGATTCACGTCTGCAAAAGGCCAGGGAGGTCGGTGTTGACATGGCCCTTAACCCGAACCGGGACGACATCAACGCGCAGGTGACGCAGCTCACCGGATCGGGCCCGAACGCCGTATTGATATGTGTCCGGGACGGCCGGGTATTGAATCAGGCGGCAGAGATGGCAGCACCGGGCGGCATCATCGTGCTGGCCGGGTTCGTCGCACCCATGGAAGTCAACCCCATGCTCTGGACCGTCAAGCGTCTGCGCATCCAGGGCATTCTCGGCGGCAGTATGACCGACGCCATGTACATGATCGCCCATGGCCTCATCAACCCGGAGCCGCTCATCTCACAGATCCTGCCGTTCGATGACTGTCAGCAGGCGATCAACTCGGTCTACTCCGGAGACAACATCGCGGTACTGCTGCACTGATCCTTAACTTTTAAAGGACTGGCGTGCCCGCACCTGGTCTCGTTTCGGGTCTCAATCGGCGTATAGTGCTACCGTGAGGCAATCCAAAATGAGGAGACCAGAGTGGCTTTCAGCATGACCCGACCCGGCGCTGTCGCCGACCGAGACCACGCTCTTCATGGAAGCCACTCATGCGAGGCGCCAGCATGCGAACTGCCAGGTAACGTGAATTGAGACGTCGGGATTTCCTGAAAAACAGTATTGTCGGAGTGACCATGATGGCGGGAGGCGGCTGCACAGGACAAGACCCGTTACCCACGCCGGTCATCTCGACCAGTTCCGGAAAGCTCCGCGGCGAAGTGGTGGACGGTGTTCATCGATTCCTTGGAATCCCTTACGCTGAGCCACCCTTTGGCAAGAACCGCTGGCTCTCACCCGCTCATCGGTCCCGTTGGGATGGCATACTGCCTGCAACACACTACGGCGCCATTTGCCCGCAGACTGGCGGGATCAAGACTGGCTTGCCGGATGAGGGTGAGGATTGCCTCAACCTCAATGTCTGGACCCCGGACCCCACGAGCAGTGGACTGCCAGTCATGGTGTGGGCACATGGCGGCGGGCAGACGTCCGGAACCGGTTCCAGCTCGATCTACGACGGCACCCACTTTGCCAGGGATGGTGTCGTCCTCGTGACATGCAATCGGCGCCTCGGCGCAGAAGGGTATCTCTATCTTGAACCATTGTTCGGCAATCATGTTGGTCCTGGAAACCTTGGTATCCAGGATCTCATCGCTGTGCTCGAATGGGTCGCCGAAAACATCCGGAACTTTGGCGGTGATCCGTCCAATGTCACGCTGTTTGGCGAATCTGGCGGTGGCGCGGCCACCCAGGCCTTGGTGGCGACCAGGGGCTCACAGGGCCTGGTTCATCGGGTCATCGTCCAGAGCGGCGGACATGCCGCCCAACGAGCAGATACCGCCACAGCGGTGACCCGTCACATGCTTGGGGCACTGGACATCAAGCCCGGAGATATCGATGTGCTGCGTCAGGTGCCCTGGTCGCGACTGGTTGATCTATACGATTCATTACAGTCACTTGAAGCAGAACTGGGACAGCCGCAGATCTACCTTCCTGTCATCAACGAACACATGCCCCATCATCCCGTTGATGCCCCCTATGAGGGCATTGGGCTCGATGTTGACTATCTGATTGGCACCTGCCGGGACGAAGCGAATCTGTTTTCCGCCCTGATGCCGACCATGCAGGACAGTGTCTTTCACCGCCGGGCCAGGCAGGTCGTCGATGCATCGGGCCTGACATGGGACGATGTCATTGCGCGCTACCGCAGTTTGCGTCCGGACCTCGACGATGAAGCCATTTTCAATGCTGTACTGGGTGATCTATGGTTTCGCGTTCCCGCAGTTCGAATCGCGCAGGGCCATGCAAGATTCGGTGGTTCTTCCCCTGATCGGGTGGGTAATAGTCACCTGACTATTCCTTCTGGATAAAGATCCAAGCCACCA
>JAQBUI010000105.1 GCA_027624035.1 Pseudomonadota bacterium
TTAGACTCATTTTAGAATTGGAAAATACTGTGAACCCGGATGCTAATCCCCGCAGTATTTCTGGCGCTCCTCAGCATTCGCCCGGAGCGCACAGAATTCGAGCAAGTAGGTATTCCGATCGATGACTCTGCGCTCCGCCTTCACCACATCGTTGAAAGAAGAATCCGCGCAATAGATGCGACGCTCGACCTGATTGGCGTGATTCAGACAGTAGTCAAGATGACTCTCCCCCGCCCGCGGCGGATTCACCGTCAGGGCTGCGGGCGTCGCCTTCGGTGGGGGGGCTGGAACGATGGCCGTGGGCTGGCTCCCCTGAACAGCAGTTTCCGCCAACTCATCCGGCCTTGTCGGAGCAATGTCGTCCGGGGACTCGGACAACCACCAGATCCCTTCAAAACCCGCGCTGGTGAGTCGCCTGGTCACCGCCGCATCCCTGGACATGTGCGGACCCTGTACTACCCTGAAAAACTGCTGGCCAGGATCATCGGAACCCATGACAGAAACACCATCGAAACCACTGCCTTGCAGACGCTCGGCGGCTGCATCGGCCCTGGACCGATTCACGAAAGATGCCACCACCGCAAAATAGCGACCGTCATCAGCCAGGGGCAGTTCATCTCCCGGACTCGCATCGCGCCATGTCCATGGCTTGATACCTTCAGCCTCGATTCGCTCCATGGCCTCGCGCCGGGTCTCGGCATCATCTGATTTAGGGACCACAATCCGATAGTTGACCTGGTCCCGAACCAACCGAACGTCCAGCCCGGTCGCCATCTTGATGCGTGCGGCCTCCGCCGCACCGTGAGATTTGAGCTCGAAACTGCCCAACACCCAGTAATCATCAGCGTATGTCGAGGACGACAATAACAAGAAAATTCCAACGAGAAGAATGCGCATAGGAGCGGTCCCTTTTTGTAGGGCAGTCTACATCAGTCATCCTGCATTGATAAGGCGGCCGTGCTGGCTTACTTAACCCCTTATTCCCGCGGGAAGTTCAAACTGGCTGGGCGTAATCAGAGGTTCCTAGCCAATCTGAACAGCACTGATCAGATGATGCGAGGCGGCCCGTCGGCCGAAGGATTTGAGCCCCAGCACCATCAGCCCGAACACGACCAGGCAGCCGACAATCCACGACAGCGAAAACGCCGGATGGGATGAAAACGTACCCATCTGATAGAGCATGCTGGACGTCAGATACGCGAGCCCGGTAGTCCAGCCGAACACCAGCACCATCCAGCGCCAGCCCGCTTCTTTGGCGATGGTTCCCATCACCGCGACACAGGGCGCGTACAACAGCACAAAGACGAGATAGCAGAAGGCAGCAAACTGGGAACCGAACAAGGCGGCCATATTGGTCAAGGTGGCCGTATTGACGCCCTGGGATTCCGCGGCCCGTGCTGTGTCGGTCATGTCGCCGATCGACACGCCAAGAGGGTCACCCAGACGACCGGCCAGATCGACCGCGTTGTCGGCAATGGAGGTCAGCGCCGCACCACCGGCAGCCAATAGATTCGGCGCACCACTGCCTGGGTCCGTATTGGCTGGGCCGCTGTACAACGCATCCAGCGTACCCACGACCGCTTCTTTGGCAAACAGCCCGGTAAACAGGCCCACGGTCGCCGCCCAGTTGTCCGGTTGCAGGCCAATTGGCGTAAACACCGGAGTAATTGCCTTGCCGATGGAGGCCAGCACAGAGTTCTCGCTGTCCTCGTTGCCAAAGCTGCCGTCCAGACTGATCGAATTAAGAAAGCTCAGGACCACGACGACCGCGACGATCGTCTTGCCCGCCCGGAAGATGAAACTGCGAAGACGAAACCAGGTCGTCAGCAGAATATTTCTCAGAACGGGAATGTGATAGACCGGCATTTCCTGGAAGGAAGGCGTCGTTTCCGCCTTGAAAATCTGGCGACGAAAGATGAACCCCGTCATCACCGCCATACCGATGCCGAGCAGATAAAGCGCGAACACCACGTTCTGGCCGTTGGTGGGAAAGAATGCGGCCGCGAACAGAGCATAGACGGTCAACCGTGCGCCGCAGGACATGAAGGGTGCCATGGTGATCGTCAGCAGTCTGTCACTTTCGCGGCCGAGACTGCGAGCGGCCATCACGGAAGGCACATTGCAGCCGAAACCGACGATGAGCGGCACAAACGCGGTGCCGGGTAAACCGAGCCTGGACATCAGGCGATCGACCACAAACGCGGCCCTGGACATATAGCCGGAGTCTTCCAGTATCGACAGGCACAGAAACAGGAAACCAATCACGGGAATGAACGTGGCGACCAGCTGAATCCCCCCACCCAGGCCATCGGCCAGCAGCACGATAGACCACTCCGGCAGGCCAGCCAGGTCGAGAAAATAGCGCGAGGTATCTACCAGCACCGCACCAAACAGAATGTCAAAGAAATCGATAAATACAGCTCCAAAATTGATGGCGACTGTAAACATGAGGTAGATCATGAACAGGAAAAACGGAATTCCGAGCCATCGATTGAGAACCCACGCATCGATCCGGGAGGTCAATGAATCGTGCACCGGCGTGATCGACATGACACCATCGGTGATGCGTTCTGCCTCGTGATATCTTGCCACCAGTTTCTCACTGGTACTGCCCGCGATGCTGATATTTTCGCTGGGTTTCGGCCCGGGCGCCTGCTTCGACTCGCCCGACTCAAACAGGATCAGCAACCGTTCCTTCAGTGCTTCGACCCCCTCACCCCTGGACGCCACAACCGGCACCACCGGGACACCGAGCCTGCGGGACAGCTCGTTAGGATCAATGTTGATACCGTGCTCGATGGCCACGTCCATCATGTTCAGTGCCACCACGACGGGTCGGTCACCCTCCAGCAACTGCTGCGTCAAAACCAGATTCCGATGCAGATTGTGCGCGTCGACGATATTGATGATGACATCAATCTCACCAGCCGCCAGGAAGTCCCTGGCAATGCGTTCATCAAGGCCAAGGTACTCCTGTTCAAGAGAGTAGATGCCAGGCAGATCCACCAGTTGAACCCGGTGCTTGTGCAGATGAAACTCGCCGGCCTTCTTCTCTACTGTCACACCAGGCCAGTTTCCGACGTGTTGATGGGCACCCGTCAGATCATTGAACAGCGTGGTCTTGCCACTGTTCGGATTACCAATCAGCCCGACAACGAAGTCCTTCATAGTCGCTCTACCTCTATCAGGGCTGCCTCACTTCGACGAATGGAAAGCAGTGACGATCGGGTACGGACCTGAAACGGGTCCCCAGCCGGCGCCACACGAAGAATCTCGACCTCTACGCCCGGGTAAAGCCCAAGCGCATAGAGCCGACTTTGTAGCTCGGCATCATGGGCACCCGCGCGAATCACCTTGCAGGCCTCATTCTGATTGACGTCCGCCAATGTCAGAGACATTCTCGATTCCTCATTCAACACATTGTAAATGCGAATTATTATCATTTACAGGGGGTGTCGATATTTCGACGCAAATCTGATCAAAAGGACTGTTGCAATGCAAGTGATCTCACCAGTTTCTGGTCGAAACCCTCACATCTGACCTGTGGCTTTCCTTAGATCGGACCCTAAACACCTGTTTTTACGAGGTTTTGAGACACCGGCATACAAATTGCATCGATATCGCCATAGAAACAATCAAGGCGTGAGCGCGAAATGGACATCATGTTACTCAAGACGATGGCACTGCTGGGCTGCTTTGTCGTGTCGGTCATCTCGGTGGTTGGCGTCACCGCATTTCTGGTCTCTCCGACTCGTTCCCGGGAGGAGCCCGCTTCGGGGAAATGACCGCCAGGCAGTCCCACCGTACCGAAAGATCCCGCTCTCTTGGGGAATCTTCATGAACTCCGGTTCTCCCCCGCGCCTCACCAGGCCATTGGCGTTCCAGGAAATGAGAAGACTGGCAACCGGGCTTCTCTGTCTCGCCGCCGGGCTCTATATTGCGGTCAGAACGCTTGCACCTGATGAAATCTGGGTGGGATTTGTGCTGGCAGCGGCGGAGGCCGCCATGGTTGGGGCAATTGCCGACTGGTTCGCGGTCACGGCCCTGTTCAGACACCCTCTTGGCATCCCGATACCCCATACCGCCATCATTCCGCGCCGCAAGGATGCTATCGCAAGGCAATTCGGCCGGTTCGTTCAGGCAAACTTCCTGTCCGAGGCAGTGATCGCAGAAAAACTGTCGTCCATGTCGCTGTCCCGCTCGGTGGCTGGCTGGCTCTCCCGGCCCGACAATGCAAGAGCAGTCGCGGAACAGATCACGACGCTGCTCGCCGGCGCAGCCCGGGTCATGCATGACGACGAGATCCAGCGTCTGATCGACGCCCGCATCCAGTCCAGGATTCGAGACACTTCCTTTGGCCCGATGATCGGGGAACTGCTGACGTTTGTGACAACTGGCCGACGTCAACAGGCCATCATTGACGGTGCTGTCAGTTTCGGGCTCCGATTACTCGATGACACGGATGATGAGATTCGATTCACGGTACGGCGCAAGACGCCATGGTGGTTCCCGGATTCCGTCGATCGTGTGATCTATGAACAGATCGTGCGAGCGATCAGCCGGACTCTGTACGAAATGCAGACGGATATCTACCATCCTCTCCGCGGACGGGCGGTACAGGCCCTGAACGGTCTGGTGCATGATCTGAAGCACTCGGAGGAACTCGCGAAAAAGGAACGTGAATTCAAGGAGGAACTGCTGAATGAACCAGCCCTGCGTCAGTTTATCGAAAGCCTGTGGTCCGACATCAAATCGTCGCTGATCCGCCAGGCCGAATCACCTGACCCGGACTTTCACCGAGCCATTGAAGATGCCGTGATGCAATTTGGCAAGGCCATCCGGGAAGACGCCGGCCTTGCCGGAAAGGTGGATGCCTGGGTGGATGGCTCCGCCCGATACCTGATCAGGACCTTCGGTAACGATGTTGCCGCCCTGATCCAGGACACCATAGAAAAATGGGATGGCGATGCGACCGCAGAACGCATCGAGCACCAGATTGGGCGCGATCTGCAGTTCATCCGGATCAACGGGACGGTGGTCGGTGCGCTGGTTGGCCTCGCGATCCACACGATCGAATTTATCGCGACGAGCCCCTATTAGAAGCTCTGAGCGTACCGGTATTAGGCACGCCAAATTCGTGCAAGAAAGTGCTCACGCGGGGCACCTCGTTTCAGTGAACTTCTATCACCGCCGCCCGGGCCTGGGCGAGCCCGCTGTATCGCGGGTTATCGATCTGAATCTGCTGCACCGCGCACGTCCAGAGATGTCGCTTCAAAGCATCACCGGTCAGGGCCAGGTCACCATTTCTCAGTTGGTTCACCAGCGACCACCTCAATGTTTCAAGGTCTGATTGCTGACTGCCCAGCAGGTCCTGTAGCGACTCCAGTTCCAGATTGCGATATCGGGCAAGATGCTCATGTTCGCGCAGCACAACGCCCACCGCGTTGGCCGCCACCCTCGTCAGGAACCTGATTCGGCCGGTGGTCGCCGCCATCACCTGCCCCCGCAGGAATTGTTCCAGTTCAACCAGCAGTTCATCGGCCCGGGGCATCTCAAGATTATCGTGAGCCTCCGGCGCTGCAGGCTGCCCTATGGGACCAGACAACAACAGATTGGCGCAATCCATCTGTGCCTCTGATGTCCGACGGCCGATCATCGCCCGCTCGATGGATCTGTCGGGCCCGTGCCTGAACTGCTCCGCCATGTGCAGGCAGGTCACCGCCCACCAGAAGCATCCGAAGACTTCCCAGTAGTGCACCCGGTCAGCGTCGACTGGCTTGCCGGTCACTTCCTCATAGCCACGAAACAAGTCCTCGTAGGACCCGAACCCGCCAACCGGCAGGTCACCACCAAAACGCCACGCATTGGTACAGACCCAACCCAGGTCTCGCATTGGGTCCCCGATGTGGGCGAGTTCCCAGTCCAGAACGCCGATGATCCGCTCGCTGTCGACCATGAAATTGCCGTTCCTGAAATCATTGTGGACCAGCGCCATGTCGAAGTCTGTGGGAACCTGATCCACGAGCCAGCGACCGGCGTAATCGAGCATTGGCTGTGGCACCTTGAGCGCCCGATAGCGGTCCCAGGTCTGGGTCACGTAGGTCAGTGGCGGGGTGGTTTGAAGGCGAGTTGCCAGACCACTGCCCGCAACATCGATCCCATGGATGCGCCCCAGTACCCGGCCACACTCATAGGCCAGCTTCGGGCGAATGGCGGCAAAGGCATCATCACGGACGATCCGAGCTCCGAGCGCCTCTCCCTCCAGCCACTCCATGATAAAACCATCGCCCAGGTCATCTTCCTCTGTCAGCACGTAGTAGACCTCTGGCGCCGGAACACCCGCCTTGCGAGCCTCACCCATCAATAGTGCCTCGCCCTCAAGGCCCGGACTCGCCCTGCCGGCGGGTGTCTGTACCGGCCTCTTCGAGAGGAACTGCCCACCCGCCGACCGCCGCATGGCGAGTTGACGCTGCCCCTGGCCGACCTGAACGATCACTCGATAGGTCTCCTGGCTTGCCCCACCGGTCAGACGCTCAGCGGACACCAGCGAATCACAGCCGCTGATGTGCGCTCTAACGATTCGATCAAGCTTGTCATCGAAGCTGCTCACGATGGCTCCCGCACACCCTTGGGTGCATTCTGTTTCATGAAGCCAAACATATACCCGGCAATTCTTCTGATCTGGATCTCTTCAGCGCCCTCTGTGATCCGATAGCGTCGATGATGCCGATAGATGTGCTCAAACGGCTTGTGGCGTGAATAGCCCAGTCCGCCGTGTACCTGCATGGCCTGGTCCGCGGCCTCGCAGCACAGTCGATTCGCCTGATAATTGCACATGGACACCTTGTCCGACACCGTGAAGTTTCCATAGGTATCCATCATCCAGGCGGTCTTGTGGATCAGAGCGCGCAGCATTTCACAGCGCGTCTGAAGTTCTGCCAGTGGGAACTGGATGCCCTGATTGGTAGCGAGCGCCTTTCCGAATGGCTTGCGCTCTTTGGCATAGGCAACAGACTCATTGATGCAAAACTGTGCAGCGCCAAGACTGGAGGCCGCCTGGCGGATCCTGTTCTCATTGAAAAAGTGCTGAACGACCTGCAGCCCTCGTCCCTCACCGCCAAAAACCGCACTGCTGTCGACATAGACATCCGTCAGGGATACGCGGCCATGGTCAGTTGGCATGTTAAACGTCCAGAGCATTTCCTCGACCTTGAAGCCATCCGCGCTGGTGGGTGTCAGAAATGCGGTAATACCCTCGCCGTCACCCGGATTGCCGCTGGTCCTGGCCAGGATCATGTCATAGGTGGCCTTGTGGATGCCGGTATTCCAGGTCTTCTCTCCGTTCAGGCGCCAGCCGTCTCCATCACGAACCCCCTTCGTTTCCATGTAAGTGGCATCGGAGCCGTGGTTGGGTTCGGTGATGGCAAAGGCAAAACCGCGCTTTCCTTCGAGCATCAAAGGTATCCAGTCCTGCTTCTGTTCGGGGGTACCGTAGGCCAGCATCAGCAACAGGCCCACGTTGTTGGCAACAATGGAGTGTTCATTCTGCAGGTCGTTGTGCAGCCCGAGCCCCATGGCTGCAAAATGCTCCCGAATGATCGCCATCCCCAGATTCGTACCGTTCTGGCCACCATATTCACGGGGGATGGGGTATCGGTAGTGGCCGGCTGCATCGGCGCGGCGTCTCGCCTCACCGAGCAGCGCCTCCCAGTCCTCGTTGGGAAGACCACCCCGTTCCCAGTCGGTCCTGGCGTCTTCACGGCGATGATCAAAGAACCGGATGTTGTCATCCTGCTGTTCAAGCGGTTTGATCTCGTCCCGAATGAAGTCATCAAGCACCCCGAGATAGTCCTGAACATCCTTCGGTATGTCAAAATCCATCACAATCTCCGTGTTCGTTTACAGTGTCAGTCACAACAGGGACAAATAATGTGGGGACAAGGGCCTATTTCACCAGAAAGTCGATGCTGCCGAAATCACCATAGTCTGCCCGATAACTCCCGGGCTGGCAGGGCATTGGTCTGCCAAGCGCTCCCGTCATCAGGAAGTGCCCCGGCAGGATGTCATACCCTGCCCCGAGCACGCTCTCAATGAGCCAACGGACGGCAAACCACTGATCGTCCATGGCATCGCGACCCTTGCCCTCATACAGGGTCTGCTGGCCAAGTGTCAGCGAAACCGTGACGTCGTTAGGATCGATAGGAGCGCCAGCCTGCCCCACCAGATAGCAGGCAGATGCGGAGTTGCCTGCAACCAGATCGAGCGGCCGCATCGCCTTCTGATCTGAATAGCCAACCTCGGCAAACTCAACCATGGGTATGGGCGATACCAGATCCGGGAGTGCGGCCATGTCCGGCACCTCCGTGACAGGCTGACGCACGAGATAGCCGATCTCGGTCTCCATCATGCAGCGCCGAAACCGGCCGGAATCCACGTCATCGCCAGCTCGGTACTCGCCGCTTTTGAACAGCACACCGTACAGTGCCGAGTCCAGCCCCTGGGCCTGCTGCACTGCCTTTGACGACATCGCAGCCTTGTACCCCGAGATCTGATCCTGTTTGGCAAACTCCGCCACCAACGCACGCTGCACCTCATAGGCATCATCCATACTGGCACCCTGGAACTCGCCCGCCAGCACCGGCTTCGGGTCCCCCTTCTCCGCCGCTGCGAGAAACCCGTCCCGCCACTTTGTCATCTCAGATGCTTCCATTGTCTCTCCTTCTGGTCTCTAAAATGGTGATTTCCGATTTTCTGCCTGGCCAGGGCCCGGGCTACCCTGCCGGGCCTGTTGGATAAGCCAGGCGATCCTGGGTAAATGCTGACGCCCCTGAAACAGCTCACCACCATACCAATACGCAGGGTCTGCAAACACACCTTCAGCGAGCAAATTGTCCTGCAACGCCTGCAGAGCGCGCCGACCCTCAACCCTCGCATAGGACAGGAACTCATCCGATCCGCCCAACAGGCCCTGGATAAAACGATCGTCATCCACCGGCGCGCCATCAACGAAACCGGCATGAGCCACGTCATCGATGAATTCCCACAGGGTCGATTCACTGCTGGAAGATTTTCGTAACCACAGCAGGCCCACTGCGGCGGACGTACCATCAATCTGTCGTGCCGCCTGATCAGGCGTCAGCCCAAGTCGTTCGCAGTCCCGCTCCAGCTCGACCCGGGCATAGCGCTGGCGGGCTGTTGCACGCCGGGCACGATAGCTCGATAGCGCATCATCGTCAGGCTGGCGATCACGAGCGGCAAGACGGCTGAGCGGCCGCAACACCGGCAGAATGTCAAACCCGATGTCCATCTCCATCCCCAGTTTCCTGGTGGGGTCAAGGGCAAGCATGGACTGGAGGCTGCCCGGGTCGACGCAGAACGTGACCTGGTCCAATCGGGACTTGTCATCCGGGAAACTCACAGCCGGGTATCGTAGGCGATGTCAGGTCGCGCACCGGACTTCCCGCCAAGGTGCCAGCGGACCTCCGGCAAGTGTTCTCTGCCAAAATACATTTCGTTGTCGATCACCAGGGTAGGTACGCCAAAACAGCCTGCGTCAAGAATCTGCTCCTGCAGGGCATCATGCTCGGCCCGACCGACACCGTTCAAGTACTGCAGGAAACCATCTGCGTTGACGTCGGCCTGCCGCACCACGTCCAGGACCACAAAAGGGTCCTCAATATCCAGTTCACGACGCCAGAAACGCTCGTAGACATGATCAATGTATCGTTTTACCTGCCCGGCATCACCCTGCCGGTTAACATACAAAAGGCCAATGGCGGCAATGGATGAATCCCAGATCTTCTGGGTCCCCTTCAGGACCAGCCCGCGAGAATTGGCATAACGGCGACAGTCCATGTAGGCATATTTCACCGCAAGCCATTGCCTTGGCGAGCGATTGCTCTCAACCACCCGGCCGGATTCCTTGCGGGCCGTGCCAAGGTAACTGCCGATATTGAGCGTCAGCGGCAGCCAGTTGATTACGACATCGAAATCGTTCGCGAGCGCGAAGATGGCGTCCTTTGCCACGTACGCATAGGGGCTTTTGAAATCGATGTAGACCTGCAGTTGTGTGGCGCTCATGACTTGAGTATCACCCTCAACCAGTCCCGAGACAACCGGGCTATACTCGGGTGCAGACAGTCACCAGGACCCAGCCATGTCATATTTGAACCAGACCGCCGTGGTAACCGGAGGGGCATCAGGATTTGGCCTCGGAATCGTCAAGGCATTTCGCGCCAGAGGTGCAAAGGTCGTCATTGTCGACATCAACGAGGAACAGGGTAGCCAGCGGGCCAGGGAGACTGGCGCGGAGTTCATCCAGTGTGACCTCACCAATACGACCTCAGTCAATGAACTCTTTTCCAGCCTGCCCGACTTTCACATCTTTGTGAACAATGCCGGTGTGACGCATTTTCCAATGGCTGCCGAGGAGGTCAGCGAGGCCGAGTTCGATCGAGTGGTTGCCGTCAATATGAAGGCGGTCTACCTCACATCGCGATGGGTGATCCCCTTTTTCCGTACACAGGGTCGCGGCGTGATTTTGAACATCGCCTCCACCGCCGGGGTCAGCCCCAGGCCCAACCTGTCATGGTACAACGCTTCAAAGGGCTGGCTGATCACGGCAACCCGGTCACTGGCTGTGGAACTGGCGTCCGACAACATTCGCGTCAACGCCATTAATCCCGTTGCCGGAGAGACCCCGCTGCTTGCCACCTTTCTGGGTGGCGACAATCCAGAGAACCGGGCTCGATTTCTCAACACGATTCCGCTCGGGCGCTTCTCCACACCGCAGGACATCGGCAATGCAGCGGTCTTTCTCTGCAGCGATGATGCCGACATGATCACGGGCGTGACGTTGGAGGTGGATGGAGGTCGATGTATCTGACCCGAGCTGATCCGGGAGAGGGGCCTATAGCGATGAACGCTGAACCTTGATGTCGACGCCCTCTGTGGTCACGATGGCACGCTGCTCGACCAGTGACAGGTACAGTGGGCGCCACAGCGTCAGCCTGGCTTCCCGCTCGGGCCGGACCTTGCCGTTCTTGCGGACGGTCGATGGACGAAAGGGTTGCCACTGTACGCCTATGGCACCGGTTTCGGGGTCACCTCGACCGGAATCACGGTTGTTGTCAGACGGAATGTAGGCCGGCCCACCGCCCGGTGCCTCAGCAGCATTCGAGTTCAGCAGTTCCAGCCAGCCCTCAACGGTATCGGGCGCCGAGGGCGGGATACCAATCGCCAATCGGGTCTTATCCTTGGCAAATGTATTCTGGGCCAGTCTGACACCCTGCTCAAAACCAGCCGTGACCTTGGTCATGTTGGCGGTCTCAACATAAGAACGATAGGCTGGCACCGAAAACGCAGAAACGATCCCAATCACTGCGATCGCGATCAGCAGTTCGAATAGGGTAAAACCTCTTGACTCGTTACGCTCCACGGCTGGCTTCTTCCTTCGTTGGGACCCTTCAATAGAACGGACCCTCTGTGGGATTATCCGGACCGGATGCTGCCTATTGTATGAGTAAACTCACTGAGTTCATAGCCACCCTATCTGTGATGGCTGGACTCAATAGTCCACTAGGTGCAACGAATCAGAGTGATTTTCTTTGTATTGTGATCTCTACTCCCTCACCTGTAACCTGTGCCCGCTGCTCCACCAGCGATAAATAGAGCGGCCTCCAGAGGGTCAGCTGTGCCTCCGTTCCGGGCCTGATCGAACCGTCTTTCTTTTCCCTTGCTTCTCTCGCTGCTCGCCAGAGCACCCCAATAGCACCCGTCTCGGGGTCGCCTCGCCCCTCATTTCTATTGTTGGTTGAGGGAATATAGGCAGGCCCACCACCCGGCGCCTGGACACCATTGCGGTTCAGCAGCGCAATCCAGTCTTCGGTCGTGTCCGGAGCACTTGCCGGAATGCCAATGGCGACCCTGGTCTTGTCTTTTGCAAATGCGTTCTGGGCCACGCGAACGCCCTGCTCGAAATGGGCGGTGACCTTCGTCATGTTCGCAGTCTGGATGTAAGAGCGATAGGCTGGCACCGCGACCGCCGAAACGATGCCGATGACCGCCACCACGATCAGCAACTCAAACATCGTAAAGCCCTGGATGTTCCGCCGGTATGCCATTGACGTGTACCTTTTGGCCTTCAGCCTCTTGCCTTTAGCCTTCTAGTCGGCCTGGTCGTTCTCGACATCCGTTGGCGGGTGCCGCTGCCTGAGGGTGAGCGCAAGTTCATGCAGCCCATCCATGATCATGGTAAGTTCATCATTCGGCCGAAGCTTGCGGCCATAGTCGTAATTGCCCTTCTTGAGTTCTTCGATAAAGGCGGTCAATGCCACGACCGGTCCCGCAATGCGGTGGCTGACCATCAGCGCAAAAATAAATGAAGCCATGGCGAAAGCCACAAACCCGATCATGGAGATCTGCGCAATCTGGAACATCTGCTCACTGATGCGTGACTGTGCCGTGAAATCAGTCGCGACGCTGTTGTTCATGATGTCCTGAACGATGGCCATCTTGTAAAAAACCGTCCCAACAGTACCGATGATGACGACGAGGCCGATGCCGATATAGTAATAGGTCAGCTTGAGTTGAAACTTCGGAGTCAGAAGGAAGTTGGAAAGCTTGCGATCATTTCGGCCCATGCTCAAATCCCGATTTTCATGTCGATTACGTGCTATCGAGATTATTCTAGGCGCAACGTGGTTCCAATGGTAGCAAACCGAACAGTCTACTCCCGGCGCGATCAAGCAGGGCAACGCCTCAGCCCCACGCTTCACAAGGCACTGGATCAGGGCCCGGTACGCGCCGGTCGATATGCCTGAACCACGGTATCGAACGCCGGTCCGTCACCACCACCATGCCCCTTTTCCTGATGCACACTTCTGGTGTGGACTTCTGCCCGATCAATCCTGAAGTCGTCAAGCAGTGCAACGATCTGCTGCACATCCGGCAACAAGGTCGGATCCTGTGGCCCACCCGTACCCTCGCTGATGTTTCGGGGATGATGCCCGATATAGATCAGCGTCCCGCCCGGTGCCACCATGTGGATCAAATGGGGTAGCCACAGGGCACGCTCCGCCGCTCCCGTGTGCAAATAAAGTATTGCCACCAGATCATAACTGGCCACAGGAAGATCAACGACATTCGCGACCACCCAGTCAAGGGTCACGTTCCGCCTGTCCGCGATCTCGCGTCCCCTGGCAACCCCGACAGATGAAAAGTCAACGGCCGTGACCCGCCAGCCCTGCTCCGCCAGCCAGATGCCATTGCGGCCCTCACCACACGCGACATCCAGTGCCGTACCCGGTTCGAGGCTTCGAACAAGCGATGCAAAGAGTGCGTTTGGTTCTGTTGACCAGACCATTTCCTGGCCCGCGTAGCGTTGATCCCATCGTTCTCTTGCTGTCATCTTCACCCTTTGAACCATCCACGTTGGCTTCCGACTGCCGAGTCAACGCCGAACCCGCGCTGACGCGCTCCCTGTTCGGCTTCGGCGGCGTAAATCGCCTGCGGCAAACCAACATCCTGCCACGAGCCATCCATGCCGCGCCTTCCGGCCGCCGAGTCAACGCCGAACCCGCGCTGACGCGCTCCCTGTTCGGCTTCGGCGGCGTAAATCGCCCTCGGCGAACCAACATCCTGCCACGAGCCATCCATGGCGCGGCTTCCGGCCGCCGAGTCAACGCCGAACCCGCGCTGACGCGCTCCCTGTTCGGCTTCGGCGGCGTAAATC
>JAQBUI010000106.1 GCA_027624035.1 Pseudomonadota bacterium
CGTGCCGGGAAGTTTTCCGGACGGCACAGCGTGCGGTCAGAACTTCCATGAAAGCTTGAAAGAGCAGCTTGGACAGCTATTGATCGTTTCGTGAACGCTTCGTCCCGTGGAGCTCAACAACCGGGTCCGGCCGGTTCACGGTGATGGACATCATCTGTTTCAATCGGGGTGACAGTTTGTCGTAAACCTCATCAGGCACATGCACGTTTGCAGTTGCCTGTTCATGCAGTGCTCTCATGAAACTGCGGTTGTAATGGCAACGCATGGCGTACCGTGTCCCCGGCGCCTGTCGTCGCCCGCCGCAGTGCAGTACGCGGGTGTCGGTCACGATACAGGTCCCGGGCGGCGCACAGATGGCGACCAGTCCGGGTTCACTGTCTACCAGTTTTACAAGATCTGCGCTCTCGTGAAACAGGGTCGCCCCACCAGGCGTCCGGTGGGAACCAGGTACGATATAGGTCCCGCCGTTGTCGAGATTGAACTCGGTGTAGCACCAGATAATCAGTGACCCGAACGGATAGGGCGGGTAGGGCAGGGGCATGCTGCCCTGATCAATGTGCAATTCCTGCAGACCGCCGCCGGTGTGTACGATCGAGCCGTGGGCACAGCCGAGGCCAAATCCCTCCCCCATGATCCGGGTCAGAAGCCGGTCGACGGTTGGGCCGCCCTGGGCCGCCGATTCATTGAACTCAACCGCCGCCCGGAATACATCACCCTTGAGTACCAGATTGTTGACCAGTTGGGCGTTGTCATTGTGCCCGGAGAGGATGGCCACGTTGTGCTCTCGCTCGGCTGCGGCCTGGTCCTTGAGTCTGTCCACCTGGGCCCGCACCTGGTCTGCCGACATCGCGTCACGGACCAGGCAGTAGCCCCAGCGAACGAAGTCGGCCTCAAGCTGGGCCTCGTCAAGGCTGGGTTTTGGCAGGTAATCGAAATCACTGCTGTTGCGGACCCGTCCGGCTTTCATCCGCTCCCGGGACAAGCCAGACAATTGTGCCAGCAGTCTGCCGGCAGAGATTGAACTCGTTGGTGAATGACCATCCACGTACACGATGCCCCTGGACATTTCGCTCTCCCAGTCTGCTTCGACGCCAGGTGGTAGCGTCCGCGCGCGAAGTTTGGCCAGCTCTTCGTGGAGACGTGCATTCTCCTCCCTTAGCCGAACAATGGCTTCGCTCTGGTCGGCCACCTCAGGCAGGCCTCCTGAATTTGATGCATTCCTGTCCTGTTGTGACATATGTTCTGGCCTCCGTATTCGATGGTGCTGTCAATTCCGCACCCATAGGTCCTGAATAGTTCCTGAATTGGCTGGCATTTGCAATGCCCGTGTCAGCATATGAGACGATTCAGGCCATGGTGGCCGAACCCACTGTGGTGCGTTACCCCGGCATTAGCGCTAGGATATGTTTCGACCCCGAATTGTGCACTCGACTGTGCATTCAACCCTGTGCCCTTGCCGATGATCAACTGGCTGAGAGAACGACCCGAGATCAGGTACTTTGGTATCCTGCCGAAGGCTGACTCCTGGTTGGCCAGTCTGTGGTGGCTGGTGCTCGCTACCCGTGGCCTGTTGCCAGCCCTGTTTGCCGTGGCCATGGGGAGTCTGGTGGGGGCGGTTAACGATGGTGACGACCTCACGCTGCCATTAACGATGGTCGGGAGTGTTTTTGTCCTGCTGCAGGTGTTGTCGCCGATTCACCTGGTGCTGAGCGCCAATCTCGGCAGCCGGACGGCCGCCTGGTTATATGATGAACTGACTCTCGCGTGCCTGTCACCACCGGGAATGGCGCACCTTGAGAATCCTCGGCACATCAACGATCTGACCATGGCCAGGGACTTCGATCTGGGCATCAGCGGTCCGCCGCTGTCTATCTCCATGGATTTCATCGCATCGGGACTGGTTGAATTCATCGGTGGGTTGTCGTCCGCCATCGTGCTGTTCTTCTTTGCCTGGTGGGCACCGCTGTTGCTGGGGGGAGCCTGGCTCTCCACCCACTGGCTGTTGCGGGAAAGCGGGGTGTGGAAGGATCGCAATACTGATCAGGTTCAGTCTGCACAACGTCAGGCTGACTACGCTTACCGCATCGCCGTTGACCCCCCGGCAGCCAAGGAACTGCGGCTTTTTGGCCTGTCGGACTGGATCGTGGCGCGTTTCCAGGGCAGCCGCCAACTGCTGCATGATTTACGCTGGGAGGCAACTCGTCTGCGTGAGCGGTCCGTGGCGCTCAGTATGGTGGTGGTGATCCTGGCCAATGTGGTGGTGTTCATGGCGATGGCGAATGCGGCCATGGATGGGGAGATTGGCCTCGATCAGATGGTGACGTTCGCTGCCGCCGCCTTCAGCACCAGCATGATTGCCTTTGGTGGATTGTCCTGGGCGCTCGATGGCGCCGCCGCGCCAGCCGGTTCTGTGCTGCGCCTCCGCGAGCAGATGGCACCGACGGCCAGGCTGGCCCAGGGTGAGCGCAGTGGGTTAGGTATGCCACATCAGAGTGTGGCGTTTGAACAGGTGACTTTCTCCTATCCGGGATTCACGACGCCGGTACTGAAAAACTTCAGTCTGAATATCCCGGCAGGATCCTCGCTCGCCATTGTTGGTAGCAATGGTGCCGGCAAGACCACGCTGGCCAAGCTCCTATGCCGGCTCTATGACCCGACCGAAGGTGGCATCCGGATTGACGGCACACCGCTTGTCGGGCTTGAGCTGTCGTCCTGGCGGCGCCAGGTCGCCGCCGTGTTTCAGGATTTCATCCGCTTTGAACTCACCCTGAGGGAGAACGTCGCGCCACTTGGTGCGCCGGACAGCGATATTGTCGCGTCGCTTGTTGCGGCCGGCGCGGCTGACTTCACGGGGCTTGATACGGTGCTGGCGAAAGCCTATCGCGGCGGGGTCGATCTTTCGGGTGGGCAGTGGCAGCGCATCGCGCTCGCACGGGCGCTCTGCGCGGTACGCCAGGGAGCTCGCCTGGTGCTGCTCGATGAACCCACGGCACAACTGGATGTGCGTGGGGAAATGGAGATTTTTGACCGGATTCTGGATGCCACTCGAGAGGTCACCACCATTCTGATCTCCCATCGATTCTCCACGGTCCGCCGGGCCGACCGGATCTGTGTGCTCGAGGCGGGCCGGGTGATTGAACTGGGTAGCCACGAGCAGTTGATGGCAAGTGGCGGTCGATATAGAACGATGTTTGATCTGCAGGCCGCCCGATTTGCCGGGCCAAAGGCGGGGGAGGCTGTTGATGGCCTCGATTAGCCAGGAAAGCCGGGACCATCCGGGCGATCTGCCGCCGGCGCTGTCTTCGATGTGGCGCGCGCTCAAGCGGGGTTACCAGGCCGAACCCTGGCTGCTCACGGTGGCATTCGCGCTGTCCCTGTTGGCAGCCCTGCCGGATGCCCTGATGGCGCTCTGGTTGAAATTCCTGGCCGATGGCTTTCTGGAGGGAGACCACAGGCTCTTGATGGTGGCGGCGGTCGGGCTGGGTATGACGGCCGCCGCCACCTGGTTTCTGCGCGTTATCAGTGACCGGACCCAGCGCCGGTTTCGCGACAAGGTGACCATTGCCCTTGAGACCCATGTTGCCAGGCTGCAGGCCACCGTGTCGACCGTCGCCCATCATGAACGGCCCGAATATCTTGACCGGCTGGCGATCCTCCGGGATCAGGTCTTTGTCCTCGACCATATGTATATGTCGCTGTTCACCACGGCGGGCTGGGGACTGCGCCTGGCGGTCGCCATCGGGTTGCTGGTGTCCGTCCATCCGGGCCTCGCGTTGCTCGTCCTGTTTGCACTGCCAACCGTGCTCAGTTCAACCTGGCGACCTGGGGTCGAACGCGCCGTGGAGGAATCGGTTGCGCCCCATAGTCGACTGGCACGGCATCTGTTTGACACGGCGACCACCGCGCCGCCCGGCAAGGAAGTGCGGGTACTCGGGATTGAGAAGGAACTGCTGGTTCGCCGCCGGGCGGCCTGGGAACGATGGTATCGGCCGGTTGCCGCCGCGCGCTGGCACAGTGCGCTCTGGCACACTGCAGGCTGGGCGATCTTCGGGGCAGGTTATGTCGGGGCGGTCGTGTTTGTGGCCTGGGGGATACAGGCATCTCCGGGTTCTGTGCTGCTGGTGCTGGCGGCTGGCTCACGATTGTCTGCCTATATTGGCGCGACGGTAGGTGAACTCGGGTTTCTCCGGGGCATCTGGATGGATGGCTCCATTCGGCTGGCCTGGCTGGAGGATTACGCCGAGTCCCTCGACGCCGATGCCGATACGCCCGCGCCGGAACGCCTTGATCAGGGCATCGAATTGCAGGATGTCTCCTTCGCCTATCCTGGTTCGGACAAACGGGTTCTGGACCAGATCAACCTGCGACTGCCCGCGGGGTCAGTCGTGGCGATCGTAGGAGAGAACGGGGCAGGAAAGACGACCCTGGTCAAGCTGCTCTGCAAGATGTATCCGCCGACGGCTGGCAGAATCCTGGCCGATGGCATTGATCTTGCGCGAATCTCCAGTGTGGACTGGCGCAGCCGGTTGGCCGGAGCCTTTCAGGATTTCTACCGGTTCGAGCTTCGGGCCCGCCAGACCGTTGGCGTCGGTGATGTGGATCGCTATCAGCAGGAGGGAGCGGTAGAAACAGCAGTCGCCCGGGCCGGTGCCGATGACGTCGTCCGGCAACTGCTGGCCGGGCTTGAGACCCAGTTGGGTCCCTCCTGGCCGGAAGGCGTTGAGGTCAGTTTCGGGCAGTGGCAGAAGCTGGCACTGGCACGGGGTTTCATGCGTGATTCGCCGTTACTTCTGATTCTGGACGAACCTACCGCTGCACTGGATGCGGAAACCGAGCATGCCCTGTTCGAGCGCTATGCTGCAGCCGTGCAACAGGCCAGGCTCGACAATGGCCGGGTCACGATCCTGGTGTCACATCGATTCAGCACCGTACGGATGGCCGATCAGATCGTCGTGCTGGATGGCGCCAGGCTGATCGAGACAGGTTCCCACGAGGAATTGATGGCGCGCAACGGGCAGTATGCCGAACTCTACCGGATTCAGTCAGACGCGTATCAATGATCCGACCGAACAGTATCCACGCATGATGCGCGAGACCGGGTAGCGCCAAAGAGTACACCTGATCGGGAGTGATCCGCAGGACAGTCAATTAACCCGATGCCAACGTCACTCAGGGTATTGAGGGCTCGTGCGAGGTCTCAAAACCAGACGGCCAGAATCCTCATAGTTTGCGAGGCATGAGGGCGTGTTCGAAGGTGGAAATGTCACCGTCGACCGCTGCCGGGACCAGCCCGAGCAGCTCCGCCATCAGAGGATAGATGTCCACTTGATCGATTCGGCCGGTTCGTGATCCCGGACGGATTCGCGGACCCCTGGCAACAAAGATCCCGTGCATCTCCGGATGACCTGGGTCCCAACCATGGGTGTAGCCGCCTGCCGCCGCGAGTTGTCCCGCCGGGATCACCATTTGCCCTACCGGAGGCACGATCACGATATCTCCGACTCTTCGGCTATTTGAAAAATGCAGCCGGGACGGGACGTCGTCGCGAAGATAAACGCCGACTTCCGGCGGACACTGGTCATCGATGGCGTCGCGGATCTGACGATGGCGCCGGGGGTCGGCCCCGTTGACCCACACCGAGCCATACGGTCCGTTCAGGATCGCCTGTACGTCGTCAAAGTCAGCAAGGTCGATGGGGTAGATATTGTCTGCAGTATAGGCGGCCATGCCATGGTCAGAAGTCAGCAGGATGTTGACGGAGTTGGCGTGGGGCAGGGCGTCCATTCCGCGCAGCAATCTACCGAGGTAGTTGTCGACCTGACGCACGGCCCGCTCGAGTTCGGGTGAGTCCGGACCATGCAGGTGGCCGGCAGAGTCCACGTCGGAGAAGTACAGCGTGATCATGCGTGGTCTGGATGCATCAGGCATGGCCAGCCATTGGAGCACCTGATCTACCCGGCGCTCTGGTGAAATCAGGCCGTCATAGCGATACCAGTATGACGGCCGGACGCCCTGGACATCGGCTTCTGAACCGACGAAGAAAAATGCTGCGCTGACCATTCCCTGGCGTTCTGCGGTCACCCAGATGGGTTCGCCGTAATACCATGAGCCATCTTCGACCTTGCTGCGGTCGCCGGGGGAGTAGGTCTCACCCCGTTCGGGGTCATAGAATTCATTGCCCGTGAGGCCATGGTGCTCCGCCCAGAGGCCGGTCGCAATGGTGTAGTGACCCGTGAACGTCTTCGATGGGAATGGCGGAATCATGCCTTCGGCCCGAACGCCCTCGGCTTCGATGCGGGCGAAATTGGGCAGATCAAATCGATCGAGATAGTCCCAGCGAAATCCATCGAACGAGATCAACACCAGATGATCGCCTTGCTGCCATTGCGTGGCGTTCACACTCCCGCTCGGGTTTTGTGCCGTCTCGATGACTGGGCCGGAGCCCGGGCCGCCACAGGCGGCCAGCCATCCAAGAATCAGCGTTGCCGCCAGGTGTCCAAGTCGGCCAGGGAACCGCTGGCCGAAAACGTTTGGAGTGATGTTAGCCAGCCGAACGGAATCCGTGCTGGTCACGGTGATACTGTGAATCGAAGGTCTGCATGCTCTTGAACCATTCATGGCGGCCATCGGTTGCCTCGTCGTAGACTGTGTCCTCCAGCCTCACCATCTCCTCTGGCGAGAACCCTTCGAAATCACGGGCGAGGGCGATATCCTGGGCCAGGTTGGCATCGGACTGAATGCCACACACCAGCGTGCTGATCGGCAGGGACAGCGCGTATCCCCGGCACTGCTCGGCGGTCAGGCCGACGTCGCGAACGATCTGGCCGCCTCCACCCAGGCTTTTCATACCGATTACCCCGATGCCTCTTTGGAGGAGTTCAGGCAGCAGTTCCTTCTGAAAGCTTCGATAGTGCGCATCAAGGACGTTGACCGGCATCTGACAGGTGTCCCACTCAAAGTCCTGGTCCAGCATGCTGCGCAGAATATGAGGACTCTTGTGCCCGGTAAACCCGATATAGCGGATTTTTCCTGCATCCCGCGCCGCGATGGCGGCTTCAATGGCGCCATCGGCTCTGAAGATCCACTCGGCATCGTTGTCGTAGTTGACCTCATGGAACTGCCATACATCGATGACCTCTGTACGCAGTCGGCGCAGGCTCTGCTCTAGCTGGGCAGCCGCGGTCTTTTTGTCCCGGGCGCAGACTTTGGTCATCACAACCACCTTGTCCCGACGGTCCTCGATGGCAATCCCCATGCGCCGTTCGGCCTCACCGTCTGAATACTCCCAGGCGTTGTCCATAAACGTCACCCCGGCATCGATGGCCTCGTGAATCAGGCGGACGGTGGTCTTCTCGTCAATATTCGGGTTGACGGAGTGCCCGCCGCCGAAGCCGATGATAGAGACTTTCAGCCCTGTCTTGCCCAGTTCGCGGACCGGAATACTGCCTGCGTTACTTTCGAGGTGGTTCACTTGTGGGTGCCTCCGATCGTCCATCCATTGAACCACTCAAGCCTACGGACTTTCTGTGACAAACGAAAGTATCGGTGCCGCCGGTGACTCATTCCTGCAAAGGCGGGCAACCACGGCGAAGTCACGCGACGGTCAGTGACCCTGGAAAACGTGCTGTTGTCGATGGCCCACCAACAAAGTGTCGCGTCGGGAATGACGAGTCACCAAAGAGAAGGGGGGCCTGTTCGGCCCCCGGCTGAGTCAGGCAGGTTTCACCCACTGAGCCCTCAGCGTGCCCGGGCGGGCACGCCGTTGTCGTGCCGGGAAGTTTTCCGGACGGCACAGCGTGCGGCCAGAACGTCCATGAAAGCCATCAATCGATCATTCTATGCTGCCACGGTAATCCGTCGTGGCTGCGCCCTGGCTTGCTTCGGGATTTCGATTGATAGTACGCCATGGCGATTCGATGCTTTGACGTTATCGGCATCGACGGTGTCCGGCAGAATGAAACGCCGATAGAAGCGTCCGTGGCCTCGTTCCGAGCGACGGGTCACCATCTGTTCGCCTTCAGGCGCCAGTGGCAGGCCACGTTCGCCGCTGATGATGAGGACACCGTTGTCGAGGGTGATCTCAACCTCTTTCGGGTCTACACCCGGAATATCGACAAATAGCTGAAACCGATTGTCATACTCGTGGATGTCGACAGTGGGCGTCCAGCCCGCGGTCGCGCTACTGCTTTCCGGGTCGCCCCAGTTGCTGAACACGCGATTGATCTGGTCTTGTAGTTCCCCTACACCCCACGGGTTGTAACGTACCATTTGCATTTTGAGTTACCTCCGTCAGTTGTATCGTTAGTCAATGTCCGCGAGCCGCGACTCGCTTGTGGTTCTAAATAGGGCATATGGACTCATTTTAAAGTCCCTTTTCGAAAAAAAATTACCCACGCATGACATGCCGGGGATGCCGGACGAGCACGGCACCGGGCGATCACCCCAGATCCGAACCCATGCCGATCACCTGGCCGGTTACAACCATATGCTCGACTCGGATGTTAGCGTTGGCGAACGCATACCAGGTGTGGGGCGCAATGCCTTTCTCCGTCTGCCCTGACCAGTCACCACAAAGGGCGAATTCGACTGGTCCGGGACCGGTTGTCCGGGCCCGTCGGGAAGCAACCGGACTCAAGGTCAGGCCTCCCATCCCTGCGGTTTGGTTACGAGCAGTTCCTGTTTGATCGAGGGGTATCGACGGCACTCCATCGATGACGACTTTTTCGAAACATCTGGCTATGATGAGGTCGAACGGCAACAAAACCAGCAAACCAAAGGGGGATTAAATGGCACACGATATCGTGATTCGAGGGGGCAATATTGCCGATGGCACTGGCGCAGAGCCAGTCCGTGGTGATATCGCAATCGACAACGGATTGATTACTGCAGTCGGGGACGTCGGGGGTAAAGGCAAGCAGGAGATTGACGCGGAAGGCCACCTGGTGACCCCGGGCTTTATCGATCTTCACACCCATCTGGATGCACAGATCGGCTGGGAGCCGACCATGACACCAGTCTCCTGGCACGGGGTATCTACCGCGCTACTGGGCAACTGTGGCGTGACCTTTGCGCCCTGCAAGCCAACAGACCGGGAGCTGCTGGCAGGCATGATGGAAACGGTCGAAGACATTCCAAAGTACGCGATTATGACCGGCCTGCCCTGGAGTTGGGAAGATTACGGTGGCTATCTTGATGCCATCGAGAAACTGAAGCCGTCACTCAACATGGCGGGGCTCGTCGGCCACTGTGCGGTTCGTTTCAACGTGATGGGTGAGCGAGCCGTGGAGGAGATTGCGTCGGCCGACGAAATGAAACAGATGGCCGACATCGTCGCCCAGTCCATAGACAGTGGTGCATTCGGCTTTTCAACCAATCGCCTGGAGGGCCACCGCTTGCCGGATGGCCGATCAATCCCGGGAACCTTTGCGGACCCGGTGGAGCTTGAGATCATCGGTAAGGAAGTGGGTGCCCGCAACGCCCTGATGCAGGCCGTGGGTGCAGACCCCAGTGTGATCAGAAAGATGTCTGAAGCCTCCAAGGGGCGAATCCTGTTCAGTGCCGGCGGGGCGAACGAGCCCGGCTCCGGCAAGCGTGTCGCTGAATATCTCGACAAGCTATGCGAGGGCCGTGACATCACCGCCATCACCCAGGTGCGCGGTTCCGGGTTCATGTTCGGCCTGCAGGGCATGCTGCCGTTCCAGGGTGAGACGTGGAATATGCTGAGAAAGCAGGACCTCGCCGGACGCCTGGCCGCCATCAATAACGATGAGACCGTCCAGAAACTGGTTGACGAAGGCAAGGCAGAAACCTGGGTGCCGTTTGCCCGGGTATACTACCAGGGCAATGGCGCGACCCCGGTCTACACGGCCAACATCAAGGATAATGTTGCAGCGATGTGTGCTGCGAGCGGCGAGTCCCATGCGGAAATGTTCATTCGTCTGTCGAAGGAATCCAACGGGCGAGCGTTATTCACATGGCGCATGTTCAACCAGGATCTGGACGAACTGGGCGAGCTGTTCAAGAACAAGAACATCTTCCCGAGCCTGGGCGATGCGGGTGCTCACGTATCCCAGTTCATTGATGCGGGCTGGTCGACCTTTGTCCTGTCTCACTGGCTGCGCGAAAAGCAACTGTACTCGATTGGTGAGGGCATCCGGCGGCTGACTTCTGCACCGGCCCGGGTCATTGGTATCAGCGATCGTGGCACCCTGGCAGTGGGCAAGCGTGCGGATGTCAACGTGATTGACTTCGACAATGTGACCGAGCTGCATCCGGAGATCGTGCACGACTTTCCCGGGGGCGCACCTCGCTACATCCAGAAGGCTCGTGGCTACAAGGCAACGGTGATCAACGGCCAGATCAATCTGCTCGATGATGAACTGACGGGTGCCCGGGCAGGTATGGTACTGCGGCACCAGGGTTAGAACGGGCGGGGTCGGAGTCGTGACTCCGACCCCATTTATCACCCCGTCAGGGATTGGTCGGGACGGCAGGATTTGAACCTACGACCACCACACCCCCAGTGTGGTGCGCTACCAGACTGCGCTACGCCCCGAAAGGGTGGGGATTCTAGCTGAAAATCTGACGAGAGTCAGTACGCAAATCCTCGCAGCAACCGCGGTCAGACAGTATCCTGTGGCCCATGCTGCTCATGACGTTCGGTCTCATCACGCTGTCGACCTGGCTTGGTTGCCACGCTTACCGACGGTTTGCGTTGCGAACGGGTTTTCTGGACCATCCCGGACACCGGAGCGCGCATGAGGTCCCCACACCGACCGGTGCCGGAACCATCATGGTTGCGTTGTTCTTTGTCTCGGTACTGCTGGTGGCTCTGGATGGGCAGCTGTCCCGGGACGTCGTCATGGCGCTGCCGGCAGTGCTCCTGGTGGCCGCCATCGGGCTGATCGATGACGCCGTGGCGCTGCCATGGCGAATCAGGGCACCGGTACACGTGGGTGCGGCCGCATGGTGCATCTACTGGATCGGGTTTCCGATGCTGCCGCTGCCCGGCGCAGAGTTACACCTGGGCTTCGCAGGCAGTCTGTTCGGAATCGTCGCACTGGTCTGGTTGCTGAACCTGTATAACTTCATGGATGGCATCGATGGCCTTGCCGCCGGGGAGGCCGTATTTGTGACGACAGGCGCCTGGCTGCTGGGTGGCGGGGCCGGGGCCGACTGGTCTGTCATCAATCTGTGTCTGCTGGCCGTAACCCTCGGTTTCCTGGTGATCAACTGGCCGCGAGCGCAGGTGTTTATGGGCGATGTGGGCAGTGGCTTTGTGGGGCTGATGCTGGGCATGCTGGTGCTGGGATCAGTCGATGTCGGCGTCTGGACCTGGATGATCCTGCTCGGCTACTTCGTGACCGATGCGTGCCTGACGATTACCACCCGGCTGGTCCGCGGCGACAACATCGCCGAGTCTCACAGCCTGCACGCCTACCAGCATCTGGCACGGGCGTTCGGCAGCCGCAACACCCGCCTGGGCATCATGGCCGTCAACCTCCTCTGGTTGCTGCCAATCGCCTTTTTGTCGGAGGTCTTTCAGGGATACGGTGCGCTTCTGCTAATATTGGCCGCATTACCACTACTGGTTGGCCAGCATCTTTGTGGTGCCGGCCGGCTCAAACCCACCCTCGCGGTATTGGCACGCTAAGCATCGGCATCCATGCCATTGTGGTGAGGTGGAAATGCACGGTGCCGCGGTACCGGGGTCAGGCAACAGCAGATGCCGATATACGAAGAACATCAATTGTCAGATCAGCAAAAGCGGTACGTCATGATGGCGTCCGATGTCCTGCTGTTGTCAATTGCCCTGTGGGCGGCCGTCGTTCTGCGCTGGGGTGACCTGTATCGGGATGTCCTCGCCTTCTGGTGGCTGTTTCCCACCGCCTCGGTCATCGGTGTCGCGGCGTTTCAGAAACTGGGACTGTACCGCGCCATTGTTCGCTATATCGGCCCGAGTTCCATGTTGCCTGTCATCCAGGGTGTGACCCTGGCGACAGTGGGTGTGGCGTTGGTGTCGTTCTTCACGGGCACGACCGGGTTTCCGCGAACTGCTCCGATGATCTTCTGGTTCATTGCCATCCTGCTTATCGGGGGCGGCCGCCTTGTTGTGAGGGCCTATTTCTATGGGCTGTTCAACAATTATCTGCAGCGGGAGCCGGTCGCCATCTACGGTGCGGGTGACAGCGGTGCCCAGCTTGCCATCACACTGTTGAACGGCCGCGAGTATATGCCCGTCGCCTTCATCGACGATGACCGCTCGCTGCGCCGCAACACAATCCACGGTATCCGGGTCTACGACAGTGAGAATGTGACGCGCTTGGTGAAAGACTTCGGGATTCGCCGCATCCTGCTGGCGATGCCGTCCGCGAGCGTCGCACAGCGAACCCGGGTGCTGGATCGGTTATCGGAACTGCCGGTGCAGATCAGCACCGTGCCGGAAATTCGGGATCTCATTAACGGCCAGGCCAGCGTCGCCGAGATCAAGGAGATCGAAATCGGTGACTTGCTGGGACGGGAGACGGTTCCGCCGGACGCCCGACTGCTGCAATCGTCCATTTCCGGCAAGAGTGTGCTGGTGACCGGTGCCGGAGGCACGATTGGCAGTGAACTCTGCCGCAAGATTCTGACCCTGGCGCCGCGGCGTCTGGTGCTGTTCGATAATTCGGAATTCGCCCTGTATACCATTGAACAGGAACTCGTCCCCCTGGCAACGCCGGAAACGGAGGTCGTGTGTCTGCTGGGGTCGGTGTTGAATCGCGGTCATCTGGAGATGGTGATGGACGATTTTTCCATCAACATCGTATATCACGCGGCGGCCTACAAACATGTCCCCATCGTAGAGCGCAACGTGATCGAGGGTGTGAGAAATAACGTGCTGGGTACCTGGAATGTGGCCCAGGCGGTGCGCGCCAACCAGGTGGAGCGGCTGGTGCTGATCTCGACCGACAAGGCCGTCCGTGCCAGCAGCGTGATGGGCGCCACCAAACGGCTGGCGGAACTGATCATTCAGGCGTTTGCGAGTACTGCCGAGACCACCAGCTATTGCATGGTGCGGTTTGGCAACGTGCTGGGGTCATCAGGCTCGATCCTGCCCCTGTTTCGCCAGCAGATCGAAGCGGGGGGGCCGGTGACCGTGACCCACAAAGAGGCATCGCGCTATTTCATGACGACCTCGGAGGCCGCTGAACTCGTCATCCAGGCGGGTGCGATGAGCCGGGGAGGGGAACTCTTTGTGCTTGACATGGGTGAACCCGTCAGCATCGAGGAATTTGCCGAAAAGATGATTCACCTGCATGGCAAGAACGTCGGGACGCCAGGTGCCGATGACAATCCTGCGGACTTCATCGCCATTGACTATATTGGCCTGCGGCCAGGCGAAAAGCTGAAGGAAGAGCTGATCATCGGTCAGGACATCACGGGCACCCAGCACCCGAAGATCATGAAGGCGAACGAGGCAAACCTGCCGTTTGAAGCCATTGAAAATATCTGTCGGGCCCTGGAACAGGCCTGCGAGGGGGCCGACTACATCAGGGTCAAGCAGACACTGGAGCGCGCGGTCCCGGAATACAAGCTAAGTGATGAAACCGTCGACCCGATCCTCGAGATCGAGCAGCGCAAGCGCGAC
>JAQBUI010000017.1 GCA_027624035.1 Pseudomonadota bacterium
ATCGAACTTCACTTGATAAGCGGTGCCATCGTGAGCACGTTCTTGCCCGATCAGGGCGTCCCTGAGACGAACCCGCTCAGGGCTGCCAACAATAAGGTTAAGGAGTCTCTCAACGAAATCGTTTTTTTTCGCGCCGGCAGCATGAGTCCTTATGGGACGCGCCACCGTCATTCCGGAGAGTTCCCGGACCCGGAGTGTAATCAGAGCTTGCCCGGACTAATGGAACCATAAGAGCAACTGATATCAGCCATGCTGATCACCCGATGAAAACGTTTAATTTCGCTCCCCACCGATGTCGAACCATAATGCGCCAACGATTGAAGTAGAGCGTTATGGCGCAGGGGTGATGAATATGGAAACGGTAAAAGGGCTCGCAGGCGTGATCGCCGGAGAAACAGCCATCAGCAACGTTGAGGGTGATGCAGGTCGTCTGACCTATCGCGGATATGACATCGGAGGCCTGGTGGAATTGCCGTACGAAGCGGTGATGTGGCTGCTGATCTTTGGCGATCTTCCGGCCGAGGCTGAGCGCCAATTGCTGTGTGCATTTCTTGATGATGAGGCGCGGTTGGGTGCGGCTGATCGCCGAACCCTGATGTCGATCGAGCCCGACCGACATCCCATGCTGATGTTGCAGGCCATGATGGCCCTGCTTGACCTGGGTTCGCCCTCTTTTCCGGGTCTGACCGACGAGGGCGCCCGGGGCCTTGCGGTGGTCGCGAAGATTCCAACGCTGATCGCATCGTTTCATCGGTTCAGGAATGGTCAGCCATTGCCGGAAGTGACAACAGGTATTGGCTATCTGGAAAACTTTCTGATGATGCTCAATGGACAGGCACCAGCGGCCGATGTGGATATCCTGCGGGTTGCCCAGATCCTGCAGATGGAGCACAGCTTCAACGCCAGTACCTTCACGGCGAGAGTCGTGGCAAGCACGCTCGCCCCGGTTGAGTCAGTGCTGTCGGCTGCTGCTGGTGCGCTCTATGGCAAGCTGCACGGTGGTGCGGACCAGGCGGCGCTGGCAGACGCCCGTCGGGTTGGCAGCCCGGAGGCCGCCGAATCGTTCGTCGCAGACCTGCTGGCCGGAAAGGGGCTGCTGATGGGGATGGGGCACCGTGAATACCGAACAGTTGATCCACGGGCCCGACTGCTCAAACCCATGGCGGAGGCACGGAGCCGGGGGGCTGAATCGGAAAATGACTATCTGACGCTGGCAGCTCTGGAAGCGGCATTCAATCGGCAGATGGCCAGCAAGGGCCGGTCTGTCAGGGCCAACGTGGAGTTCTATAAAGGAGCGGTTTTCGAGACGATCGGCATTCCGGACGACTGCTTTACAGCCCTTTTTACCATGGCGCGAAGTGTCGGCTGGCTTGCACACTTCATCGAATCGCGTCTGGACAATCGCATCATGCGTCCGAAGGCGCTGTACACCGGGCAACCGTTGCGTGAGATCCCTCCGGGTCACGCCGACCGTCAGGCTGTCGCGCCCGGGGCATCAGGGTCATCATAGAAGGCATTCAATGCCCGGTGCAGTAAGTGGGCGTCCCGGGTGCCGGCCAGTTCGCGGATTGAGTGCATCGCGAAGGTGGGTACCCCAACATCCATGGTCTTGACGCCAATCTCACGGGCGGTGATGGGCCCGATGGTGCTGCCACAGGACATGTCGGTACGGTTCACAAATTTCTGCCAGGGGATGTCCTGATCTTCACAGAGACTGGCAAAGTAGGCGCCGGTTTCGCTGTTGGTGGCGTAGCGCTGATTCGAATTGATCTTGATCACGGGTCCCTGATTGAGCAGGGGACCGTGATTGCCATCGTGGCGGTCGGCGTAGTTGGGATGAATCCCATGGGCGTTGTCCGTGGAGACCGCCAGGGACCGGTCGACCACCCGATGCAGGGTTTGCGGGTCCGGCGTAATGCGTTCAAGCACTGACTTCAGAAACGGGCCCTGGGCACCGATGGCTGACCCGCTGCCCACTTCCTCGTGGTCGTTGCAGACCAGAATTGCGGTCGCATCGCCGTTTGCCTCGATGAGGCTCTTCATGCCGACGAAGCATGACAGCAGGTTGTCCAGCCGTGCAGCCGCGATGAACTCCTGATGTAGCCCGACGATCGCAGGGGGATTGATATCGTAAAACGAGAGTTCGTAGCCGAGCACAGTGCCTTCCCAGTGCTCGCCATACTCCCGGCGCAGTTCAGTGGCCAGAATATCGTCCATGTTGATGGACTCGTCACCGTGCATCAGCACGGGGAGGATGTCCGTCTGTGGATTGATACTGCGGGTCTCGTTGACACCCCGGTCGAGGTGAATGGCGAGGCTGGGGATGATGGCGACGGCTCGATCAAAGTCCAGCAGGCGATTGGTGAGCAGGCCGCCTTCCCGGCAGGTCACCCGTCCGGCGAGGCCCAGGTCGCGGTCATACCAGGGGTTGAGCAGGACACCACCGTACACTTCGACACCCAGCTTGATGTATCCGGAATTCACGCTGACGGGGTTGGGTTTGGCCTTCAGGCAGGGGCTGTCCGTATGGGCGCCGACGATGCGAAAACCGGTCCTGACCGGGTCACTGGTGCCGATTACCAATCCGATGATGGACGATTGGTTGCGCGTGACGAAATACCGGCCCGGCGCGAGGTCCCACGGCTCTGCCTCTTTGAGCTCACTGAATCCGTTTTCGGTCAAATGCGCGGCCATTGCCGCAACACCATGGTACGGCGTCCTGGCACGGGCGATGAAGGACATGAGCTCGCTGTTGAAATCTGACATGGGCACTCCGCACGACGGGAGGCGCAGTTTAACAAATCTCAGGGCGACAGCGTGATTTCATCCGCGACGTCCAGTTCGTGGCGCACCAGAGTCATCGGCACGTATTGCCCGGTGAGCCACTGCTGGTAGTGGTTGGTCAGGTACGGGCTGTCAGGGCGCCCGCCATTGCCACCGGCGATAATGAACGGAAAGTGCAGCGGGTCGGCAAGGTCGACCACCCAGCGAAATGCCGGCCCATGGAAGACGTTCTGGACGAGTGAGCCCTGGCCCGCGCCAAGGTGCATGGCCATGGCAAGGGTGTTGGGGCTGCCGCCCACCGGGTCCGGACCAACGGACATATGACTCCAGGTATCATATTTGGCCAGAGAGTGCCGAAATCCAATCTGGTGCAGGTCGCCCCATCGCCAGCGGGTACCGCAGTGCTGCCGCAGCCAGGTGACAATCCTGGTCACCTCTTCGCAGATGATGGTATTGATGGTCTCCCGGTGGGCCAGCCACGGGGAGTCCATCGTCATCAGGTCGGCGATGGTGAATCGACTGAGCCCCGGGGCTGCGGCAGACATCGAGGCAAACAGTGGGTCATCCCCGAGTACGGTTCGCAACAACCGAAGATGCCAGCGTCGGTCGGCCAGCGGATAGTAAATGCAGGCAGCTGCAGAATCCGTCGTGGCGCGGCAGTCCCAGTCCGACAGCAGGGCCCTGGCGGTCCGGACTTCCTCGGTATCGCTCGTCAGCGCAGCGATGAGGTCCGGTACCAGACGCCTGGCGCGAAGGTCCACGAGGTCCAGTTGCATGTCGCAGAAGTCCTGCACGGTGAAGGGGCCGTCGTGTTCGACCAGAAGTTGTCTGATCCGGTCCGCCCGGGCAGGGTCTGTGGGGAAGTTATGAATAGGATATGGGCCAGCGTCCCCCATCGTGTCATTGTTGGCAGTCAGGCTGAACCCGCAGTCAGGATTTTTTTCAACCAGCAACTGATGGGCGCGACTGGTATCAAACAGATACTCGTCTCGCCATCCTGCCAGCGGGACGGTTCCGGTGACGTTCCGCCTCTGGCGTAGAGTGGCAGCGATGTAACGATGGTGCCCGTCGTGGCGATCCACGCAGATGATGTTGTTGACGAGCGGACTGACATCATTTTCAAACAGCGCTTCCCCGAATTCGCCTGCATTGCGGGCGAGCGGCAGCAGTGCCAGGGCGCCTGCCGAAGTTGGCAGGTCTCGCATCACCCAGTCCAGGGATGTCACGTACTGTCGCTGCCTGCCGCTGGTAAATCCAAGGGCATCAGTGAGGGATTCCAGTATTGGCCCATGTCTGGAGACTTCCACAGAGAACTGCCGGCTGCTCTGGCCAGCGATGTCGATTTCATAGGTTGACGATTGAACGGGTGCATCTCGTTCGATGAACACGTCGTAGGTGTCAACGAAACCGGTCGTAAGACCCCATGCCAGATTGGTGGTCAATCCCATCATGAAATAGGGCATGCCCGGAAAAGTGGCGCCGAACACATCCCAGCCCGGTACATTGAGATGAGCGTAGAAGAACGTGTTGGGAATACTGTGGGGCTGGTGAGGGTCCGTCGCCAGCATGGGTGCACCGGATGCCGACAGCGCGGCGCTGATCGCCCAGTTGTTGCTGCCGCTGGTGTTACCACCGTCGTTGCCATGACTGTTGCTGCCAGTCAGGGATGGCTCATCTGGAATCAGCAGGCGGGCGACGCCAGGGTCAATGGCGAGCAGAGCGTCACTGAGTTCCGTGATGCTGTCCCGGTCTGCATCCGAGAACCGGCGCAGACTACCATGGAACCAGTCAATACCATGGCGGGCCATCAGTTTGCCTGTATAGATCTTCTCGAGCCAGGTCTTGTGCTGGAACCAGCCAGTGAAGCGATACCGGGATGCAATGTCGTGTCTGGTGAGGGGCGTGGGTACGGTTCCGGCCTTTACGAATTCGCCAGGGATAGCATCGAGACCGGCGATCCATCCATTGACGCCGTCGATGTAAGCATCGGCGATCCAGTCTCCTGGCGAATCCGGCTCGTCAAAGGCCCTGACATTGAATGCACGGTGCATCAGGTCCTGGGTCACAAAGCGTTCACCCAGAACCCCTGCGGCCCTGCCAGTGGCGTACAGATTTGACAGATGGATCTGCCACAGACGTTCGCTGGCGCAGGCATAACCAAGCCCGCGATAGGCATCGGCCACGGATTGGGCAAAGATGTGGGGAATCCCCACTTTGTCCCAGATCAGACTGATGGGTCCCTCGGCTCCGGGTATTTTCATTGTGTTCTCCTACAGTCAGCTATTTGCATCCCACAGTATTTCATGGAAGGTCCCTGATACGAGGTGCCAGCGTGAGCATTTCCTTGCACGACCACAGGGAGCCTGAGACGGGCACGCGCCATTTTCAGCACGACCCGGGGTGTCTAACATGGGCACGCCCAAGGCTGCTATCGGCGACCGTAGTGCATACGGACCGGGCAAGTCTACTTGATCTTGAGGGCGCTCGTTTTCTACAATGACGGCAGCGCCGATTTGAGGTCAGCTTGCGGGCGCGTTAAAAATGCAGCTAAAGCGAGGTAAACCTGCTTTAGTCTGTGACTGAGTCAGGTTTTTTTTTGCCTGCAGCTGGCCAGGTGGTGGCCGGTTCGGGTCAGGAGACAGGAAAATGGGTTTTACATCGAAGATATTGCATGCAGACCGTCGTGGCGGGGTCGAACATGGATCGATTCACAAGCCGATTCACACTGCGGTCACCTTCGGTTACGACGATGCCCGTGATCTCGCGGCGGTGTTCCAGGGTCGGCAGAGTGGCTACTCCTATGGTCGTCAGGTAAATCCTACGGTCAACGCCCTGCAGGACAAGATCTCATTGATGGAAGGAGGCGTTGCTACCGCTGCATTTGCAACAGGAATGGCAGCGATAGGCACAACTCTGTTCGCGCTGCTGCGAAACGGTGATCATATGATCTCGTCTTCCTATCTGTTTGGAAACACCAACAGTCTGTTCAATTCATTTGAGGCCCACGGCATTGAGGTCTCGTTTGTTGATTCAACCGATGCGGCGGCAGTCGAAGCACAGATGCGTGACAATACGCGCCTCGTGTTTGTCGAAACCATCGCCAATCCGCGAACCCAGGTATCGGATCTCGCGGGAATCGGGCAACTGTGCCGGGACCGGGGCGTTGTCTATTTCGTCGATAACACCATGACCACGCCGTATCTGTTCCAGCCCCGTACCGTGGGTGCGAGCCTCGTCATCAACAGCCTGACAAAGTACATCGGTGGCCATGCCAATGCCCTGGGAGGTGCTGTGACAGAGACCGGCAACTTTGACTGGTCCGGCTTTCCCAATCTCTACGACAATTACAAGAAGGGTGAAGTTTCGACCTGGGCGATCACCCAGATCAAAAAGAAGGGGCTTCGCGATTTTGGGGCATCGTTGGGTCCGGAAGCAGCTCATCACATCTCGGTAGGCTCTGACACGCTGGCTCTGCGAATGGACCGGGCCTGCTCCAATGCAGCGCAGTTGACCCAGTATCTGGCTGCCCATCCGGCGATCAAGCGGGTCTATTATCCGGGGCTGGCCGACCACCCCCAGCACGAGCGTAGTGCAGATCTGTTCAAGCACCATGGCGCGATTTTCAGTGTGGAACTTGCAGAGATGGACTGTTTTGACTTTCTGAACAAGCTCGACCTGGTGATCTGTACCAGCAACCTGGGGGATACCCGGTCGCTCGCCATTCCGGTCGCTCATTCCATCTACTATGAGATGGGCCCGGAACGTCGTGCGTCCATGGGAATCGACGATTCCCTGGTCAGGTTCTCCATCGGCATCGAGGATGTTGAAGATCTGCTCGCTGATTTCGAACAGGCCCTTGCCTGACAGCCTTGAGCGTGCCGGTGTCAGGCACGCCGTAGTCGTGCAAGAGAGTTTCCACGACTACACACCATGGAACAGTACTTCCATGAAAGTCATTGTCGCGAGCGGCGAGGGACCGTGACTTGAGAGAAGTTAGGGTCAGCCCGTTTTTCAGCAGGTTGCCAGGGCAGAGGAGGTGTGGCCTGACGACATTGGTTGATAGCGCGAGGACTAACGGTAAACTTGGCCTCTTTTTGAGAGGATATGGCAGCAGTGACAGAACCAGTCATGACAACCGACCTGCCCCTGGCAAACAAGCGTACCGGTAAAGTCAGGGATCTTTATGATGTAACACTACCGGATGGGGATGATGGTCTGCTGATCGTTGCCACAGACCGTGTGAGTGTATTCGACGTGGTCCTTTCCAATGGGATTGCAGGCAAGGGCGTCCTGCTGACCAGAATCTCGAAATTCTGGTTCGACTTCTTTGCGGATTCGGTGGACCATCATCTGATCTCGGTGGACCAGCAGGATATCCCGGGCCTGTCGGACGCCCAGCGAGCGACCCTGGAGGGGCGGATCATGATCTGCCGGAAGACCAGGGTCGTTCCCGTGGAATGTATCGTTCGGGGCTATCTGACTGGCAGTGGTTACAAGGATTACGTCAAGTCCGGTCAGGTGTGTGGGATTGCCCTGCCCGCTGGTATGGTGAACAGCGATCGCATCGAGTCGCCGATTTTTACGCCGTCAACGAAAGCAGAACAGGGGCATGACGAGAACATCAGCTTTGAAGCAGCCTGTGACCTGGTGGGCGGGGACCTGATGGAGGCCATTCGGGCCCGGTCGCTGCACATCTATAACACCGGTCGTGAATATGCCAGGGAACGCGGCATCATCATTGCCGACACGAAGTTCGAGTTTGGTCTCCTGGAGGGCCATACGGGACCGGTGCTGATTGACGAAGTGCTCACGCCGGACAGTTCCCGATTCTGGCCTGCGGATGAATGGACACCTGGTCAGGAACAGAACAGTTTTGACAAGCAGTACGTGCGGAACTATACCCAGGGTCTGGTAGACAAGGGTGAATGGGACAAGGAATATCCCGGTCCAGCACTTCCCGATGAGGTCATCGACAACACGATCGCCCGCTACGAGGAAGCGCTGGCCCGCCTGACAGGGTAGCCCTTGATTCCTGCACGAGGGCCGGCCCAAAGGACGCTGGCCCTGGTCTGGCCCCACGGTTCCCGCCTCGTCGTCGTCCTCGACCCGTCGGAAGCGTCTTGGCAATCTTCTATCGCCGACGCCTCGATCTGGTTCACCCGATCAGCTTTCCTGGCGCTCCGCAACCTTCTCCGGGGCGTAGCACACGCCGGTACCGCCCAGGCCACAATACCCGTTGGGCACTTTCGCCAGGTACTGCTGATGGTAGTGTTCAGCATAGTAAAAGTCGGATACTGGCTGGATTTCCGTGGTAATCCCCCCGTATCCCTCGTCTTCAAGGCGATCCTGGAAGATCTGAAGACTCTTGCGGGCGGCTGCAGACTGCGCTTCGTTGAACGTATAGATGCCAGAGCGGTATTGGGTCCCGAGGTCGTTTCCCTGGCGCATCCCCTGGGTGGGATTATGGCTTTCCCAGAACAGTGCCAGCAGATTCTCGTAGCTGACCATGTCCGGGTTGAACACGACCAGCACAACCTCGTTGTGGCCGGTCATGCCGCTGCAGACCTCCTCATAGGTCGGATTAGGTGTGTATCCTCCGAGATACCCCACGGCCGTCACAAAGACACCCTCGCATTCCCAGAATCGGCGCTCTGCGCCCCAGAAGCAACCCATGCCGAATATCGCCTGGGACATGTTCGCAGGGTACGGTGGCTTGAGCGGGTTGCCGTTCACATAGTGACGCTCGGGCACGGGCATGGCTTCCCTTCGACCGGCAAGGGCGTGGCTCGCGTCAGGCATTTCCAATTTCTTCCTAAAAAGACCCATAATCTGCTCCGGGATTTGTGTGACATGGATAAGTTCAGCTTCTGATGGCGGTTTCCGGCCAGTTGCGAAAGACACATTATAGAGCGTGATAGCCTCTATGGCACGATCAGTCCGCGATCAGTGCCTTGTGGACAGCGCCAGCGGCACGACAGCGCCACCAGAAAGCCATGAGAGCCCATGACAAGGCGACGGCAGACCCTTTTAACGCCGACATACTGAACACGGCGGGTAGACAACAACATGGGCGAGGTAATATGAGCCAGTTTGACGAGGTCGTAGACCGCAGTGGTACCCACACCACGAAATGGGAACGCTATCGCGACACCAACATTCTGCCAATGTGGGTCGCAGACATGGATTTTCGTGCGCCGGAAGTGGTCATTGAAGCTATTCGCAGGCGGGTCGAGCATGGTCTGTTTGGTTATACAGAGCCGCCGGCCGAGTTGATTGAAATCTTTCGCGGCTACCTTGACCAGCGGTTCGGCTGGACCGTTGCGGCTGAAGAACTCATGTTCATTCCGGGCGTGGTCCCAGGGCTCAACATTGCCTGTCGTGGCTTGCTCGACCCGGGCCAGTCGGCGCTCACCGCCACGCCAGTCTACTATCCATTTCTTACAGCGCCCGGGAATTTTGGCCACGAACTGCAGCGAATTCCGGTCGAGTCAGTGAATGGTCGATACCGCTTTCCGGGGGCATCGCTTGATCGAGCCTGTGGTCCAGGTTCCAGGTTGCTCATGCTGTGCAATCCTTTCAATCCCGTTGGACGGATGCTGGATCAGGTCGAACTGGATCAGATTGGTGAAACCGTGCTGCGCCATGACCTGCTCGTGGTCTCTGATGAGATCCACTGCGAGTTGACTTTTGACGGACGCCGGCATCTCCCGACAGCGGTGGCCTGCCCTGAACTTCGTGACCGACTGGTGACCCTCATGGCTCCCGGCAAGACCTTCAATCTGGCTGGAATCGGTGGTGCCGTAGCGATCATTTCCAATCCGGAGCTGCGTGAGCGTTTTGCCCGCGCCAGTTCCGGCATCACGGGCCAGGTGAACCTGTTTTCCTATGAGGTCATGATGGCCGCCTACCGGGATGGGGAGCCCTGGCGTCGGGAACTGATCGCGTATCTCGAATCCAATCGCGACTACCTGGCGGCGCGTATCGAAGCCATGGTCGGTATCACAATGAATGATGTACAAGCGACCTACCTTGCCTGGCTCGATGTCCGGGCGCTTGGGTTATCCGATGCCGCCGGTTTTTTCGAGCGGGGCGGAGTGGGTCTGTCCGATGGGTCACAGTTTGGTGGGCCCGGCTTCCTGAGGCTAAATTTCGGATGCCCGCGGTCCCAACTGGTCGAGGTGTGCGACCGGATGGCCGAGTCCATCACCCGGGCATAGTCAGGGGTTGCCTGATCTCTGACTAACACAGGGTGAGCAGCTTCTCGGTGAATCGATTGTTGGTATCTCTGAGGCTGGCGCTGAGAAGTGTACAGATGCCCATCAGGACCTTGTTGGCCACCGAAGGTGCTTCCTGATTCAGTTTCTTGAAGTCTTCCCGTTTGAGAACGATCAGCTTGAGCTTCGTCTTCGCTTTGACGGTCGCAGACCGCGGTGCGCCATCAATCAGTGACATCTCGCCGACGGACCGGCCCGCCGAGAGCGTCGCAATGGTATGTTTTTTGGTGTCGAACTGCTTGATCACCTCAACCTCACCAGCAACGATAAAGAACATGTATCCGCCGTGCCCGCCTTCCTTGAAGACGTAGCTGCCTTCTTCGTAGTCGTAGGTAAACATGTACTTCTCGATGGCTCGATAGTCGCTTTCTTCGAGGAAATTGAAGACCTCGAGCTTTGGCAACATATCTTGAATGGCTTCACTCATTACGGCTCCGGTGACCCTGATCGAACGTGGCTGAACGATAGTATGGGGTTGTACAATGCGCAAGTCATGAACGGTTGAACCAGACGAGGTGTACATGTCCAGGGGACAGGAAATGGGGCTGAAGATTGCGGTGCTGACCGTGTCCGATACCCGTACAACGCAGACAGACACATCCGGACAGTATCTGGTCGATTCGCTGACGTCGGCGGGCCACATTCTTGCGGGCAGAGAGATCGTTATTGATGACCTGTATCGCATTCGAGCCTGTCTGTCGAACTGGATTGCGATCCCTGAAGTCGAGGTGGTGCTGGTCACCGGCGGGACCGGGTTCACCACCCGGGATTCAACGCCGGAGGCTGTCGTACCACTGCTTGACGCCAGCATCGAGGGCTTTGGTGAGCTGTTTCGTCAACTCTCGTTTGAGGAGATCGGGACCTCCACGGTTCAGTCTCGTGCCCTCGCCGGGTTTGCCAACAAGACGCTGATTGTCTGTATGCCAGGGTCGACCGGTGCATGCCGTACTGCCTGGGAGAAAATATTGCTTGAACAGCTAAACAGTGATCATCGGCCCTGCAACTTTGCCGAACTCATCCGGGGCGGTCACCATTGAATTCGCAGATGACTCGCGCGCCTCTGCATCCGGTCGATGAGGTGGTGCAGCGCCTCCTTGACGAGGCGGTGCTCATCCCTGAAACCACGACCCTGGTGCTGGATGAAGCCCTTGGCAAATATCTGGCCGGGGATGTCACTTCCGGGATTAACGTTCCGCCGGTCGCAAACAGTGCCATGGACGGCTATGCGTTTGATCGCAATGACCCGGGCGTCATCGCGGGTGGTCTGATCGAGGTCAGCGATCGCATCCCGGCAGGCAGTGTGGGCGGGCGACTGGTGCCGGGGACCATCGCCAGGATCTTCACCGGCGCGCCGATTCCTGAAGGGGCCAATACGGTCGTGATGCAGGAAGATACCCGTGCCGAGGAAGGTCGGGTTCGTATCCTGGAACTGCCCCCCATGTCTGACAACGTGCGGCCGGCGGGTCAGGACATCAAGGCAGGTACGGTGATTCTTGACGCCGGCCGGCGACTGTGTGCCGCCGATCTTGCACTTGCCGCGTCAGTCGGCCATGGCCAGCTGACGGTGCGGCGCCCGCTTCGAGTGGCCGTGATGTCGACTGGTGATGAACTCGTCGAGCCCCCCGCGCAGCTTGCGCCGGGTCAGATCTATAACGCCAATCGATATGTTCTGGCGGGTCTGCTGCGCGGCCTTGGCATGGAGGTGGTTGACCTTGGCATCGTGGCCGACACGTTGCAGGCTACCGAAGCCGCCCTGGCAAGGGGTGCTGCAGAATGCGACTGCATCATCAGCACCGGCGGCGTCTCGGTGGGGGAGGAGGACTATGTCCGGGACGCCATTGAAACGTTAGGTGAGTTGACGCTGTGGCGGCTCGCGATCAAGCCCGGTAAGCCGCTTGCCTATGGTCACGTAAAGGGTACGCCGTTCTTTGGGTTGCCTGGCAACCCGGTCTCGACCTATGTGACGTTCAAGGTCATCGCTGCCCCCTACCTGATTGCGACTCAGGGTGGCAACCAGCCTGTTGATCCGGGCCTGATGGCCAGAGCCGATTTCAATTTTTCCGCAGGTAGCCGTCGGGAGTATCTGCGCGTTCGGGTGAGATCAGATGAGCAAGGGGAGACCTGGCTGACAAAGTTTCCGAATCAGGGATCGGGTATCATGTCTTCCGTGAGTTGGGCCGATGCCCTGGCGGTGGCCGAGGTTGGACAGACAATCAGGCGCGGAGACCGGCTCAGATACTTCGCACGATAGCCGCTGGGGCCGTTAGGACAGATGGGAGTGTGAGATGGGGTTGATTCTCTTGAGCGTGATGGTATCGATGGTGCTCGGTGCCTGCGCGTGGCTGGTGCTGGGTGATCAATTCCCTGTCAAAGACGAATTGAAGTGGCCGGCCACGAACAACATTGCGTGTTACAGCGTGATTCTTCTGGTCCCGGTCTATCTGGTGATTTTCTTTCTGAACTAGGAACGCGGTTCCCTAGTCAGACATTGCCTGGTCTATTGATCGTCGCCCCACCTTGCGCTGATCCTTTTCCGTGACCTCTTTGGCCTTGAAGATCGACTCCAGTTTCTCCCGACGGTCGCTGTGGGCACGTCGCTCCGGGCCGTAGGCGGGTGCTTCATGTTCCTCGGTGAAGACGTTCGCATACAGATTGGCGACCCAGCTCTGGCCCTCCTGTGTTCGTCGCAGGAAGCGTAACCCCTCGCTGATGAACGGTGACACCACATCCCAGAAAAATCGCGGATAACCTTCCCGGAGATCCGCCGCGTTGGCGTATCCCATTCTGGCCGCCTGGCCGGTTTCCTTGAATTCCGCAAACAGAGACGAGATTTTACGCATGTATTGCGGGTCGGCCAGTTGTCCAATCAAGTCGGCTGATCTGATGAGCCCGGGGAAGTCCGTACTCTCCTGGGCATCTTCTTCAGTGGGAACTGGAAACCGGGTGCGCTCTATGTTGTTTTGAATCGTCTCGAAATCCAGAAAAGTATCGTCGGCAAAGCGCTCCTGGATGTAGAGCTTTGCCCGATCAACGTGATAGGGCGTCAGAAATGCATCAGTTGAACCTGGTGGTGGGGCGATGGTTTCGTAGTCGGTGTTGACGGCGTAGCGTCCGCTGCGGTCGGCCCTGCAGATTCCCCGCACGTAGCCAATGTCATGGTTCAAGAGCGACACCACAAAATGCACCCACTCGCTGGAGCTGACCCTGCCCTCGATAAGAATCTTTCCTCGCAGGATTTCCATACCGACCATTGTCACCATCATGGTGTGGTTGGCGTCGTGATAAGGGGCATCGCTGTTGGCGATGATTTCGAGTGCGTTGCGAGCGTTCGTGATGAGCACCTGAATCTGCGTGTCATCGTGGCCATAGATGTTGACGAAGTGCCCGGTCAACTCGTCAACAAATGCTTCGATGACAATGGATGAGGGATTAAACATCGCCTCGCCTGATTCCGATGAGTATGCCAGCTATTGTGTCTTCTCCTGTCACGGAGTCAAGGGCCGGACCGTGCAAAAACCGCCGAGCAGTACCAAATTGGGCGCGGACAGTCGAATTGACGAACCCTGAGCGGAAGACCTCGTCGGTTCAGCGGTCACACAAGGGTCGAATAGGGGTCGTGTCATGGTCAAGAACCCTCGAATCTGAATCAGGCCTGATCAGCTTTGCTGGAGTGGCATCCATCCGGTCGTGATCACGACTCAAGCGCGGCCAGGGTGGCCGAGGCAGAGTCAAGGCATGGTCGGGAAGTGCTCGCCGACGTAACAGGGTTTTAAGTGAGCCGTCCTAATCCTATAATGAGAAGGCGTGAATTTAATTCATTATCCGTGGCGCCATTTGGTAGCCCTCTGGAGTATTGCCATGATTGAACTGCGGCATCTGAAAACACTGGTTGCACTGCGGGAAACGGGCAGCCTGGTGGAGGCAGCGAACCGGCTGTACCTGACACAGTCTGCCCTGTCTCATCAGCTAAAAGACCTGGAAGATCGAATGGAGTGTACCCTGTTTGTCAGAAAGACCCGGCCGCCCCGGTTTACCAGCGCAGGCCGGAGGCTGTTGACCCTTGCTGATGAGGTACTGCCAATGGTCAGGTCAGCCGAGCGGGACATCTCCAGGCTGGCGGGAGGCGAGGCCGGGAGGCTGCACATCTGCATAGAGTGCCATAGCTGTTTTCAATGGCTGATTCCTGCCATTGATCGATATCGGAGCCACTGGCCGGAGGTTGAGCTCGACCTCACGGGTGGGTTCAACTTTGAGCCTTTGCCGGCCCTGGCAAGGGCAGACCTTGATCTGGTGATCACCTCGGACCCCGTGCAGATGCCGGATATTCGCTATCTGCCACTGTTTCGCTACGAGGCACTTCTGGCGGTGGGCAAGCAACATCACCTGGCGATGAAGTCCTGCATCGACCCGGGGGATCTTCAGCGCGAGACGCTGATTACCTACCCGGTGAACCGAAACCGGCTGGATATTTTTACCGGATTTCTGGACCCGGCCGGTGTCGAACCAGACGCCATCAGGACTGCGGAACTGACACCGATGATGGTGCAGTTGGTGGCGAGCGGGCGTGGCGTGGCCTGTCTACCCAACTGGGCGCTCACAGAATATCTTGAGAATGAGACCATCGTTGCTGTGAAACTGGGCGAGGCCGGGCTCTGGAGCACCCTGTACGCCGCGATTCGTGATGAGCAGGTCGAGGCGCCGTTTATGGAGGATTTCATTGCGACGTCGGTCGAAACCTGTTTCAACAACCTGACCGGCATCAGACACGTCACGACCGAAGCCGCTGCTACGAGATAGGTCAGCAGCCTTGAGCGTGCCCGTCTCAGCCACGCCGTAGCCGTGCTGGAAAGTGCTCATGCAGCTACCTCGATCCAGGGAACTCGGAAAGCCTTGAGCGTGCCCGTCTCCCGGGCTGTACGCCATGCAACAGTACTGATATGAAAGCCCGTGACCGGATAAACGTAAAAAGCCCTGGGAGGGGTCCCCCAGGGCTTTCGTCTTACGTCTTACGTATGGGAGCAAGCTCCGAGAAAAACGCTAGTTTAACTCGGAGGCTCCCCCAATAGACTGACTATTAATGGGATCACCTCCTTTTACGTTCAGGGGTTTCAGGACGTGCCAGGAGGTTCCCCCTGGTTAGAACAACCAGCACGGTAGAGTGTTGTAAACAGTTTCGATTTATAAACCAGCATCCGATTGGTGTCAAAGGACTTCTTGAAGAACTTTCCGAAAAGCCTCCCGAAATCTGCACTTTCCTGGAAAAGTGCATGACCTGACCCCGCCGGCTGAGGTCAGGGAATCATGGTCCGGGCTACCCACTCACCCCCCTCCAGCGTGAACAGGCGCCGGTCATGGAGTCTGTCGTGTTCGCCACTTTGCTGATTGAGATCAAGTCTCTCTATTTCAGTGGCCTCCACGTATACGCCCGTGGCGGACCGGGGAACCGGAAGGTCATCAGCCTTGAACTTGCTCTTCAGGCTTGACACGGCCTCGGTCAGAACAGGTCTGCCTTCGATAAAGCTGCTCTGTGGTCCCAGCGTCTCATACACATGATCCAGGTATTTGCTGCCAACGGGTCTTCTCCGCCAGTTGTGGGCGATGTTATCCGCTGCACTTTCGTGGATCTCGCCACTGATTCTGTACTGTCGCTGGACAGATGGATACCAAAGCAACATTTGAGCGCGAGCTCCCGCGTCAATTGCCCGCCACTTCGGACTTGTCCGGTTGATAAAGAGGCCAAAGGCGTTTCCCTCGATGCTTCTCAATACTAACGTTCGGACTGAGGCGGAGCCATCGCGATCTGCCAACGCCAGAAAGCAAAGGTCGGCATTGGGATCTGACAGCCCGCGCGCGCGTTTCTTGTCGTCCGCAATACTGGTGACCGGGTTCATGGCGGTACTCCGTTCAATTGGTCGGTTCAACTCAGCCACAGGGCCGGCTTCAATCAGTACTCGGGAGCGTGACTGACCAGCCTACTGGAACGTCCTTCTGGCGAGTTCTGTGTTCCCTGCACTCAATACCGCCAGTAGCCCATCCGCTTGCCGCGTGATGACGCCTTCGATGAATTCATGGAACTCATAGTCGGTCTGGACGGGTGACGACAGCCGCAGGACTTTGCCAACGATACCCTCGTCCCGCACGATCCCGTTGATGACCAGCCTCAATTTGTCGGCGTCTCGGGAAAGGCCAACCCGGGCGCCGCGATAATCCACTTCAATCTTGTCCATAGGATGCATGATCGCCCACTAAGGGGGTGCGATCAATATACCGGCTGCATCAGTTCGGGTATCATGGCGCTGCCAAAATTCGGGAGAGCAATGTGAGTCAAAAAGAAGACGCTCAGGCACTGGCGGAGGACCTCGCGAGGGGGCTGAAGAAGCTGGGGCCGAACCGCACCGTCGCGCTGTCGGTCCACGTCACCAAAGACCTGATCGCTGAACTGGAGATCAAGGCGGAGAAGCTGGTGGCGCAGATTAAGACCATGAGCTAGGCAAGCTCTGATACTACCCGACGTGGGCATTGGCAGCGGATTGGTATCCGAAGGCAGACTCTGCGGTCAATCGGTGCCTGGTTTCAGTATGTTCTGCAGTGCCTGTATAAAGGCGAGTGGCTGGTCAAGAAACACATGGTGATGAGCCTGGTCAATGACGATAGTCGCCTCGCTGCCAAGTAATGCTGCCATCTGCTCGACTTGCTCAGCCCCGAAGAATCGGCTGTTGCGACCGTAGATACAATAGACCGGACAGTTGATCCCTTCCACCATCGCGATGCCATCCGGCAAACCCAAAGGGTCTTCGATCATCTTCGCGAACAGCCTTTGATCCAGCTTGAAACAGTAACCCTTTGCTGTTTGTTTGAGTGAATACCGGGCGATATAGGCAAGGATATAGGCGTTGTCGCAAGGCTGTGGCGGCCTCAGCCGGAAGCGCTTCTGTCCTGCCTCGAGGGTGTCGTAGAACCGTACCTTTTCTGGCAATGACTCTGGCGATGGCTCGGTCATGCTGCTGGCCACCCGGCGTCTTGAAGAAATCACACTGTCAACCAGGACCAGTTGTCTGAAAACCCCGGGATTCAGCCATGCGGCTACCCGGGCCAGGGTCCCTCCGAAACTGTGGGCCACGATCACCGGTTCGATCAATCCTGCATGGGTCGTCACAGCGATCATTTCCCTTGCGAACTGACCCGCGTTGTACTGTTTGCGGTGCTGGCTGTCACCCGACCCGCTCAAGTCGATGGCGATCACATGAAAATCATCGATGAAGGCTGGCGCGATGAAATCCCACCAGTGTGCATGGGCACCGTGACCATGCACGAACAACAGTCCAGGTTGCCGGCTGGCATCGACCGGTGAAAAGTCCTGGTAGTGGATGTCTGCGCCATCGACCGTCACGAAGTGGCTCGATCTGGGCGCTGAGACGAATCGTTCAAACCATGAAGGGGGCATGCAGAGATACCAGCGAGGCGCGGTGAGGCAGTATACCAGCCCTCGGCACGCCTTAGTCGTAGCGGGCGGGCCTTTTGACCGGAGAGTGCGTAGGGCAGATGCCGCTGCGAAATGTCCGCAGACGGACTTCAGGACGCTACAAAATGGCGCACCGGTGCCTTAAAACTGTGCGTCATCCTGGTGCGTGATGATCAGCGGCGGCGGTCTAGCCTCAGCCTGAAACGGCTATTGTCAGTGTTGATGCGGCTTTGAGGGGAGATACCCATAACTGGCATCAAGTTTGCTTTTTAGCCTCCATCGTAGCGAAAAAAGACCTGGAGGGGTTGTTGTGGATCAAGCATTAGAGCTTCAATACGCACTGGACACGTTTTACTTTTTGGTAATGGGTGCCCTGGTGATGTGGATGGCAGCAGGATTTGCCATGTTGGAGGCGGGGCTCGTTCGAGCCAAGAACACCGCCGAAATATTAACCAAGAACGTCGCACTGTTTTCGATTTCCTGCATCATGTATCTCATCTGCGGATATGAACTGATGTACGGTGGCGGGCTGTTTCTATCCGGGATCGAACTCGATGGTGCCGCCACTGCCGAGGCACTTGGGGCAACGGTGCTGGCCGAATCCCGGGACGCCGGTTTTGATGGGGGGTCTGTGTACGCCAACGCCTCGGACTTTTTCTTCCAGGTGGTCTTCGTGGCGACTGCCATGTCAATCGTTTCAGGTGCGGTGGCCGAGCGCATGAAGCTGTGGGCGTTTCTGGCCTTCGCCGTCGTCATGACTGGCGTGATCTACCCCATGGAAGGGTCCTGGACCTGGGGTGGCAACGATGTATTCGGTATCTTCAACCTGGGCGACCTTGGCTTCTCCGACTTTGCTGGTTCCGGCATCGTTCACCTTGCAGGCGCTGCGGCAGCCCTCGCTGGTGTTCTGGTCCTGGGAGCAAGAAAAGGCAAATATGGCAAGGATGGCCAGGTGTATGCACTACCCGGTGCCAATCTGCCGCTCGCCACCCTCGGGACCTTCATCCTCTGGATGGGCTGGTTTGGTTTCAATGGCGGATCAGTTCTGAAGCTGGGCGACATCGCCAGTGCAAACTCGGTTGCCATGGTATTCCTGAACACCAATACGGCAGCCGCTGGTGGAGCCATTGCGGCACTGGTTGTGGCCAGGCTGATGTTTGGTCGGGCTGACCTGACCATGATGCTGAACGGTGCGCTGGCTGGCCTGGTGGCGATCACCGCTGAACCTTCTACACCCACTGCGCTGCAGGCCACCATTTTTGGTGCCATTGGCGGCATATTGGTGGTGTTCTCGATCCTGACGCTGGACAAGCTCCGGATTGATGATCCGGTGGGCGCCATTTCGGTCCATGGTACCTGTGGCATTCTGGGTCTGATGCTGGTGCCGATTACTGGCAGTGCGAGCTTTTCAGGACAGATTATCGGGGCGCTGACGATCTTCATCTGGGTCTTCGCCTTTTCCCTGGTGGTCTGGCTGATTCTGAAGCTCGTCATGGGGATCCGGGTCAGTGAAGAGGAGGAATATCAGGGCGTAGACACCAGCGAGTGTGGCCTTGAAGCCTATCCTGAGTTTGTCTCGAGCTGATTCACTACGACGCTTTCTACAAGCCCGCATGGCGATGTCATGCGGGCTTTTTTTTGGTCTGGTTCTTTTGGCCCGTTCTCTTGCCAGGCACTTTTTTCAGCTCTTGTCTTTCAGCTCTTGTCCTTCAGGTTTTTCTTTCAGGTTTTTCTTTCAGGTTTTTCTTTCGGCTCTTTTCTTTCGGCTCTTTTCTTTCAAGTAATGCCGGGCCTTGATCAGATAACGCAGCTCGGTTTCCCAGCGCTTCCAGAATGGTGGCCCTGATTCGCCGTGTTGCTGACGTCGGGGTGTGATGCCCTGGAGTTCACTGATCCAGTCATTGCCTGTTTCATATCCTGCCTCGATCACCGCGTCCAACAGGTCCGGATGGCGTTCGACCTGGAAGGCAAGTCTTGGGAGGTGGTTGCGCCAGCCGTCGATCCGGTGAACATCAGGCGCGCGCAGGCCGCCCATGGAGATTTCTGCCTTTGGTGAGGTGTTCGCATGATCAGCATAGCCACTGAACGACCCGGTTGAAGTGAGGAAGTCAAAACGTTGCTGGATCAGGTTCTGGATTCGATCAGGCGAACGCACAAGATCCTCAAACCGTACGCAAAGCAGCCGGGGGTGCTCGCCCAGACGAGTCACCGCGGCCTCGTATCTGCGCCAGCGCGCGAAACTCGAGAAATAGCGATCACCTCTTGAAGCATGGATGCTGGTGACGACAGCCCGCGGGTCCCGTCGCATATAGATGAGATGCAGCCCCGGGTCGCGGCGAAAGACCCGATGAATATAGGTGATGTCTGACGGCTTCTTGCTGAAGTACAGGGCAACGTCTGTCCCCGCCGGATCAAAAATGGATTGTTCATGCTCGCACCGGCCATCGTGACGAAAGCAGGCCGACAGCATCTCGAACATGAGCGTGGTGCCACTACGGTGGCAACCGACTACATGCAGTCGGCGGGATTCGGTTGTATCAGCTTGCATTGGGGCTCTGGGTTGCCCGAATCGTAATCGGCAGAATTAGCATATGTACTCCAGTTGTGTCGCGGCGTAGCGTCGCTGGCTTTGATGCTCATTGGCCAGGTATTCGCTCGCGCAATTGTGCAATTTGTCCTCCAGACCGTAAACTGTAGCCCCTTGAATTGATCTGGAGAAGAGATATGCGACTAGGTATTTATGGTGGCAATGTCCGACGTGGCGCATCGCTGACCTCGTTGGTTGACGAGATTGTTGATTTTGAGAAGCGCGGGTTTGTGAGCTACTGGATGCCACAGGTGGGTACCTATGATGCGCTGACGATGATTGCTCTGGCAGGCCAGCAAACCAGCAGGATCGAATTTGGTACTGCGGTGGTTCCGACCTATCCGCGGCATCCGAGTGCACTTGCCCAACAGGCCGCCACGGTGAATGCGCTGGCCGGCGGCAGGCTGATCCTGGGCGTGGGGCCATCGCACAAGCCCGGCATTGAAGATGGCCTGGGTCTCAAGTACGAACGTCCCGCCCGTCACATCAGGGAATACGTCAGTGTGCTGAAGGCCCTGGGCGATGAGGGTAAGGTGGACTACAGTGGTGAGATGTATCAAATCAAGACCGGGTTCGCGGTTCCTGAGGCGCAGCCATTTCCGGTGGTAGTCTCCGCACTGGCACCGCTGATGCTGAAGGCAGCTGGCGAGGTCGCAGATGGTACGGTGACCTGGATGGTGGGACGAAATACGATCGAGAAAAGCACAGTGCCCCGCATTACCAGGGCGGCAGAGGCGGCAGGTCGGCCAGCGCCCCGGATTGTTGTCGCACTGCCGGTCTGTGTGCATGATGATCGTGACCAGGCGATCGCCCGGTCCGTACAGATCTTCAAGGGGTACGGCATGCTGCCCAACTATCGTCGTCAGTTGGACGCCGAGGGCATTGGAGAAGCCGGAGAGATCGCCGTGGTAGGCAACGAGAAACAGGTCGAGGCAGAACTGCAGTCATACTTTGATGCGGGTGCAACCGAAGTAATTGCCAGTGTCTATCCTGCAGGTGACGACAGCCGGGGTTCGTTTGCGCGCACCCAGGGGCTGCTTCAAAGCCTGCTGGGTTAGCCCGGATGACCCAGCAGCTCGATGAGCGGCAGTTACGTGATTTGTTCCGGCCCGGCCAGCGGGTTTACGTAGGCGGTAGCGTCAATGAACCCCGCGGGCTGATTGAGGTACTGGCTGGCAACGCTGATACTGCGGCCGCTGCAATAGAAGGCATCACCTTCGTTCAGCAGCCGCTGGCGGTGAATGAAACCGACCTCTCGTCGCTGGGGCCGGATTGTCGGCAGCAGACCTTCTTCATGACACCGGCCCTGACAGAAGGGCTCGCTGCCGGTCGCGTGGACTTTATTCCGATGCAGATGCGGGCGATCTACGCCTTCCTGGAACGTCAGACGTTTGACCTTGTTTTGCTGCAGGCGGCCCGTGATCTCAACGGGCAGCTTCGATTCGGCCCCAATGTGGACTATGTGGGAGCGGCTCTGGCCGGTGCCCGTCAGGTCGTCCTCCAGGTGAACCCTTCCTTCGTCGCGCCGCTCGGCTGTCCGCTGATCGATCCGGCTTCGCCGTATCTGCTGTTTGAACGCGCCTCTCCCAAACCGCTCTATCCCCTCTCTCAGGTGGACGAAACGTCAAGCCGGATCGGTGCGCTGGTGGCCGGGATTGTACGTGACGGTGACTGTCTGCAGACGGGAATCGGTGCGGTGCCGGCGGCGATTCTGGCAGATCTCGAGGACCGTCAAGACCTGGGCTTTCATGGTGGCCTGATTGACGATGGCGTGATGCGACTGGTTCGTCGGGGCAACATGACTGGCGCCAGAAAATCGATTGATACGGGGGTTCATATTGCCGGCATGGCTCTCGGTTCGGAGGCATTGCTTGAGTGGGCAGGTCAGGAGCAAAGCCTGTCTTTCAGAGGAGCGAACTATACTCATGAGGTCTCCGTGATCAGCCAACTGGACAATTTCGTTTCGGTCAACTCCGCTGTTGAGGTGGACCTTGATGGTCAGGTGAATGCCGAGGTGGTCGGTGGCAGGCAGATATCGGGTACCGGCGGCTCAGTTGATTTCATGCGGGCGGCCCGGGCCAGCAGGAACGGTCGATCCATTGTCGCCATGACCGCCACTGCCCGTCGCGGTTCGGTGTCCCGGATCGTTCCGCGGGTCGAAATGGTGACCGCCCTGCGGACAGATGTGGACATGGTGGTGACGGAGTTCGGAATTGCTGACATCAGGGATGCGCCGCTGCCAGTCCGCGCCGAACGACTGATCGAAATCGCTCACCCGGACTTTCGTGACCAGCTCCGTGAGGCTTTCCGTTCGGGTTCAGGTCGAGGTCACCCAGCCTCCTGAGAAGGGGACAATCTGGCCGACGATGAAGTCGCTCTTGTCTGACGCCAGAAACAGCGCCAGTTCGGCAGACTCTTCCGGGCGCGCAACGCGCCCGATCGGGACATTGCGTTCGAGATGTCTGGCGAAGCGTTCCGAGGTGACCAGTTCATCGGGAAAGTAGGCAGGATTGCTGACATAGTTCTGCGCGACCGCATTGATCTGGACGTTGTCCCGGGCAAATTCAAGCCCGGTGGCTCTGACAAATGCGTTCTGGGCGCCTCGTGCGGCGCAATAGGCCGTGGACCCGGGAATGCCCCGAAGTGGTGCCGCGCTGGTCACGGCTACGATCTTGCCGGCCCCACGGCGTGCCATCATGGGTGCAAAATGTCGTACCAGATTCATCAGCGGATGGACCAGCGCGTCGAACAGGCTCAACCAGTCTTCATCTGTGATGTTCGCGACCGGTGTGCTGCACGGGTCGTGTTCCAGATTGGCGATGACGATGTCCGTATCGTCCAGGCCCGCCACATAGTCGGCAAAGGCTTCCCCAAAGGGAACGGGGCCCGGCTTGTGGGTAATCTCTGCCCCCTCGGTCCCGAACAGGGTTCTGATGGCCGGCCCCATATAGGCATCGGATTGCGTGATGAAGACTCGATGTCCAGCCAGTCGGTCTGTCATTTCTTTGTTCTCCTTGTGACTGGTCACCGATTAATTGACGGCCACCGCATATTCACGCAGCAGGGATAAAGGGACAATCTCCAGTGCCCGCTGATGCGTATTGTTCAAAAAGACCCCTGGTGCCATGCCCTTTTCGTACGCCTCGAGCCAGCGCGCCGCGCAGAGGCACCACCGATCACCTTCGACGAGTCCGGGAAAGCCAAATTCCGGATGAGGTGTGGAGAGGTCGTTGCCGGCAAACCGGGAAAACTCCAGAAAGGCTTTGGTCAACTCCACACAGACAGTATGAGACCCAACGTCTTCGTCGCAGGTGTTGCAGCAACCGTCTCTGAAAAAGCCCGTCAGCGGCGTCATGCTACAGGGTTCAAGCTCGCTGCCCAGTACATTGACAGCTTCGTCCATTTTGATGGCGTCCATGTTGTGATCTCCGTGTTAACAGTTTGTTCAGAGGCCATTGAGTTGATTGACGTTGGCATGGCGTTTTCCGGACAGGTCCCGGTCAGCGAGGGCGGGGTGGTCGGGTTCATAGCGATGAGCGCGATAGATACTGACTGTGGGGTTGCCGCGTTTGTCGTTGTTGATGAAGGGGTTTATCCACTCCCAGACGACCTGTCTGGCGCGAGTGACCTCGAAGATCCTGCCGCTGGTCCCCTCGCACACGAGGACGTTGCCCGATGACAGCCGTGAGGCCCCGGAAATGTGCCCACTGAAAAACTGGGCTGCCGGCTGGCCGCGATACTCCCATACGACTTCAGTTTTCACCGGATCAATCTCAACGATTCTTGACCCCGCGTGGCCGTTGTCAAAGACCTGGATGTTATCGCCGACCCAGGTGGGATTATGCTGGCCGTGAGTGTCCGTGTATTTCCAGCGCAATGCCTGGGTTTTGCCATCAATGATGCCGACCCGGTCGTTATGGCGGGCGGAAAACACGATGTCGCCGGCCGCGTTGACATCAATCCCGTTGACATGAGTCCATTCCCAGCGAAGCGCCGTCGCGAAGATAGGGTCTTTGACAGGGTCAAGAAGCTGCCAGATGTGAATCCGGTTAACCTCATTCATGTCAGGATCAATTTCTACGAGGTCATCCCCGATCAGCCTGGCAAGCCGCTCTCTTGGGCGCTTGTACCCGCCCTTGACCCGCTTTTCCACATCCTGGGGCAGTTGCACCCATTCGGGGACGATGGTATTGCCGTTGTCCCGCCTGAAGAAGTCGTGGTGTTGAAACCGGTTGACGTACTCCCAGACCACATTGCCATCCCAGTCCACTTCAACCAGTGTGGTGTGATACCCACCCAGCCGGGTGACCTGTTGCTCAAACGGCGGTGGCGCTTTGGTGGGTTCATCGGGTGGTGGGTCCGGCAGATTGACGTCAGACCCGGTCATCAGCAGATGACCGTTATCAAGGAGTCGGCCGTAGCCTGGCTTGATGTGGCTGAAGTTCCAGATATGGACGATGGCACCATCCATGTTGATCAGGTAGGTGCGGGTGTCGCCATGGGGCGTGAGCAGGGTATACCCTTTGGTGGATAAAGACGGTCGGTGGAAAGTGAGCCCGGTAGGGCGATTTACTGACCAGCCCATAGGGCAGTTCCTCCAATTGGCAGTGGCCGGTACAAGCGGTCAGGGACCGGGCATCTGCACCAGGGCAATCATTTGAGTGTTGACGCAGCACAAGAGTAAAAACGATAGCCTGGGCAATTGCAATTGTAGTGCGGGAACATCAGGCCACCGCCTTTCCGCGGTCGCGTGCAGCACAGGTATTCGTGATCACAACATGCCTGGTGCGATGTCACATGCATCACTAACGTTCACGATTACTGGCAATCAATCAGAGGTTGACTGTCCGGAGACCCTGACAACGCGGGTGCTTTCGATGGCCTGCTCAGTCATTTTCGGGTCCCATGCCTGAGGCGCGCGGGGCGCGGCGCCGGTCGTGACCTTGATGCCGTATCCGGCCTCAGTGAGGCTCGATGCGCCATCTCCGTTACTGACGCGAACGCGGCTGCCTGCGAGCAGGGTCACGTCGAGTGAACGGGCGCGGTCATCAAGCAGATAGCCGGCCCAGATGTCCTGCCCCTTTGACGTCACGGTAGCGAGGGGTGTGGTCAGGGTTACCGCCTCACTGATCTTCTCGCCGGCCCTGTCCGATGGACGTGTGACCCTGATTGCGCCTCGAGTGAAAGCCGTCACGATGCTGGCAAGGGGCTTGCCCTCCTTGATGCGATAGGTGTGGAACACCAGGTGAGAATCGCTCCCGAGCGCCAGTTCTGTGCCATCCGCGAGGCTGATCTGGATGCGTGAAGTCTCGTTGGTATTGACGATGTCTCCGCGATAGACGATCGATTCGCGATCAAGGATGTAGGTCTGGCTGTTACGCGAGACCGACGGGAAGCCGACGGATCGGGTGACCTTGCCAAGCTCGTGAGGTTCGAAGGTCTTGCTCAGGCAGCCGGACAGCAGCGTCAATGCGGCCAGTACCGCCAGCGAACCAACCCGCCGGGTGGGGCTAGTCTGCATATTGCACCCTGCCCGCAAGCGCAATGGATGCACTATCAATCCGGTAGTTCGTGGAGGTCTTCGGTATCGACATAGGTCCTGGTTCCATCGATACGATACATTCTTCGCCTGATTCGGGGATAGTCACAGACATCGATGGTGTTCCGTGTCCCGCCCATCAGATAGGTCAGGTCCTCCTGGTGCGGGTTGCGCAGTGCATGCGGAAGCCCGCCGGCAGTAAAACCCATGAAGTCCCCGGGTCCGACCTCGAACTCATCGTCACCGATGTCGGCGATTCCCCGGCCGCTCAGGATGTAGAGAAACTCTTCGTCCTGATGGTGGAAGTGAAACTGGGTAGACTCATATCCCGGCTCCAGGCGGACCAGATGCAGGCCCATGTGTTTGAGCCCCACGATGTCGCCGAGTGAGCGTGTCTGCCTGATGGCCCGGGGGTTGAACTGGTGCTGGCGGGGGACCTCTGTCAGCGCGTCGATATCGTTGGCTTTGACAAGCGGGTGAGTCATCGGCGAGGACGTCGGCCGCGACGGGGTGGTGGCAGCGCATCCTGTTTGCGTCTCGCCCGGGTCGGCTCCGGCAGATCGGTGAGATATTCATCAAAGGGTTGCTCGCAAACGATCGGTTCCCCGAGTAGTTCCTCGATCGCGGGGAGCATAAACACATCGCTCTCGCAAACCAGGCTGATGGACGTTCCTGCAGCGCCTGCGCGTCCGGTTCTACCGATCCGGTGCACATAGTCCTCGGGGTCCTCCGGAAGGTTGTAATTGATCACATGGGAGATGTCATCGACATGGATCCCTCGACCGGCAACGTCGGTTGCCACAAGGATTTCAATCTTGCCACTCTTGAAGTCTTCCAGGGTACGGATGCGCTTCTTTTGAGGCACTTCGCCGGTGAGCAGTCCGGTTTTGAACCCATACTGATAGAGCTTCGATTCGAGAATCCGGGTCTGGTCCCGCCGGTTCACGAACACGATGGCACGCTCGATGTTCTGGACATGGATCAGGTTGTACAGCATCTTGAACTTGTCGGATTCGGTGGTCAGATAGACCAGTTGATTGACCGAGTCGACCGCTACCTGTTCAGGTTCAATGGCAATGTTGACCGGGTCCAGTGTCCAGGACGCGGCGAGTTGCCGGATGTCATAGCTGAACGTGGCAGAGAACAGCTGGGTCTGTCGACGTTCCTTGGGTGGTGTCTGCCGGATGATGCTCTTCACGTCCGGGATGAACCCCATCGAGAGCATTCGATCCGCTTCATCGATCACGAGGGACTCCACCTGAGACAGGTTGATGATCCTGGATCGACAGAAATCCAGCAGCCGTCCGGGTGTCGCCACGATGATGTCGACATGTTTCTGCATCAGCTGTTTCTGCTTGTCATAGTCGATGCCGCCCACGATGCAGGCGATCCGAATGTCTGTGTGTGCGGCGAGGCTCTCCGCGTCCGCGGCAATCTGCATCACCAGTTCTCTGGTGGGCGCGATGATCAGCGCGAATGGCGTACCCGGGGGTCGCGGCTCTACCTCCGGGTTTTCCAGATCATAGGTAATGATGGAGATCAGGAATGCGGCGGTCTTGCCCGTCCCGGTCTGGGCCTGGGCAATGATGTCCTTGCCGTCCAGGGAGTGAGGTAATACCTCGAGCTGCACCGGGGTGCAGGAAGTAAACCCCAGATCGTCAATGGCGCGTTCGAGCTCCTCGGGGAGGTCGAGGGAGGCAAAGTTATTGCCAGCGGGCGGTACCCGGTCCTCGTCGTTTGGTAAGGCGTTTGGTAAGGCGTTTGGTAAGGCGTTTGGTAAGTTGTCGGCTGGCTTCATGGTTAGGCGGACGGTCGCCGCTCAGTCTCTGGTCTGATCAAAGGCCAGTATATTAGCACGACTAACGGTGTATCCGATGCGGCAGCATATTCGGCACCACAAGAGCAAGCCCAAAGGCCAGGCCGAACATGACCAGATTACCGATCAGGCCCGTGTAATAGAGGTCGAACGGATAGGCAGCATACGATGGCAGCAGCTCCCGGGAAGAGGCAATCGTCCACGCCGTAAACAGCATGGTTCCACCGATACCAAAGGCCACGTGTCTGGCGTCACCGCGGTCAGAGAAGAAACCGATTGCATAGATGGCCAGGAGCCCGCCGGCCAGAAGTGACGTCAGAATCGTTGCCGTATCCTGCAGCGTCGTGGTTTCCGTGTGGTTCAGGTAAAGGGCGCCGCCAATCATCGTGACGCCGACCGCACACCCGATTCCCCGTGCCACCAGAAGGTAGTGGCGGTCGCTGGCGTCGGACTGCAGATGGCGACGGTAAAGATCGGTCACCCCGGTGGTCGAAATCGCATTGATGCTGCTGTCGAGCGAGGACATCGCCGCTGCCAGCGCCGCCGCGAGCACCAGGCCGACTACACCCGCTGGCAGGTAGTGGAGTACGAAGTAGGGCAGTATCTCTTCGGCCTTTCTGGTGCCATCCAGAATCTCGGTGGCGATGATGGTGGGAAAGACCTCAAAAAACACGAACAGTGCCGTGCCCAGGAACATGAAGAATGCCCAGACCGGCAGGCTGACGGCCGCGCAGATGTACATGGCACGTTTTGCCTCTTCGGCCGAGCGGGCAGCGTTGAAGCGCTGCACGGTGTTTTGATTGCTGGAGTATTCCGTCAACCAGCTCACCAGGCCGATGAGCAGCATCATGGATGCCGTCTTTTCCGAGAGTGACAATGACCAGGACACCGGGCGCAGTTCACCGTTTTCCAGTTCCGAGAAGCTCAGCTTGCCGTGGTGCTGTGCCACTTCGAAGATCTGGGCCAGCCCGCCGGGTAAGAGGTCAATGATCACTGCAATGGTGACGATTCCGCCAGCCAGCAGAACGATGGTCTGTAACACGTCCGTCCAGATGACAGCGTCTATGCCGCCCAGCACCGTATAGATCGCGACCACACATCCGGCGATCACGATGCAGGTCGGCGCAGACATGCCGGTGATCTGCTGCAGCACGAGGGAGATCAGATACAGGATCAAACTCACCCGGACGACCTGGGCGACGATGAATGCGAGTGACCCGTAGACCCTGATCGAGGGGCCAAATCGATGCTCAAGGAATTCGTAGGCGGTGATGGTCTTGTCCCCGCGCAGTCGCGGCAGAAAATAGCGGGCGGCGATGATGACGGCCAGGGGCAGCATCAGATTGGGCAAAAAGCGTAGCCACGAAGTCTTGAACGCGTCTCCGGGGTAGGCCAGAAAGGTGATGGAACTGATGGACGTGCCGACAAGGCTGAGGCCGATGACCCATCCGGCAAAGCGTCGCCCTCCCAGGAAATACTCATCCGTCGAAACATTCTTGCGGGCGAAGTAACCACCCATCAGGATCAGGATCAAGAAGTAGCCGCCGAGCACGACGGCGTCTACTGTCCCGAGTGTCATTGTCCGGACCCGCCCGGTCCGCTCATTCCCGGAGGGCCCGGCTGACCGCGACGAGTTCGATGCAAAGCACCAGCACATCCAGTGCCCGGTCAAGGTCGGTCATACCTGGAAAGGTCGGCGCGATCCGGATGTTGCTGTTGTCAGGGTCCTTGCCATAGGGGAACGTGGCTCCGGCGGGGGTGAGCTTCACGCCGACAGCACTTGCCAGTGCGACCACCCGGTCAGCGATGGGAGCACTCGTGTCCAGAGAGACGAAGTAGCCGCCATTGGGCCGGCTCCATCGGGCGATACCCTTGTCTGCCAGTGCCGAAGACAGCTTTTTCTCTACCAGTTCGAACTTGGGACGAATGATGTCCGCGTGCAGTTTCATATGGGCATCGACGTCGGTCAGGAATCGGACATGGCGCAACTGGTTCACCTTGTCGAAACCAATCACCTGGGGGACCAGGAATTTCTCGAATGCAGCGAGGTTGCGCCCTGAAGCGCCCAGAAACGCAATACCGGCCCCGGCGAATGTTACCTTGGAGGTACTGGCGAACAACACGACGCTATCCTCGTTTGCCGCTTCGGTGGCCAGTGCCATCAGATTTGCCAGCCGGTCCGGCTGGTCATACAGATGGTGTACCGCGTAGGCGTTGTCCCACATGATCCGGAAGTCCGGCCCGGCCCGCCCAGCCAGTTTCGCAAACCGGGCTACCGTGTCGTCACTGTAGGTATGGCCGGTCGGGTTCGAATACATGGGCACACACCAGATCCCCTTGATGCCGGGGTCGTCCCGGACCAGCGATTCAATCTGGTCCATATCGGGGCCACCGTCCACGAACGGGACATTGATCATCTCAATACCGAAGGCCTCGCAGATGGCGAAGTGTCGATCGTAGCCTGGCACGGGGCACAGGAAGCGCACCGTGTCAGTCTGCCGCTGCCAGGTGGGCAGCATGTGGGCAACATACTGGTACATGAGGGCGAGGCTGCTGTTGCCGCCGACCAGCACCAGGCCGGGGTCGATGTTCAGGAATTGACCACCAAGCTGCCTCGCTTCCGGAATCCCCAGGATGCCGCCATAGTTCCGGACATCCGTGCCGTCCTGCAGCAGGTAGAACCCGTCGAGAATGCCATCGATGGCATTGGCGAGGTCCAGTTGTGCGGGGGCAGGTTTGCCACGGGTCAGATCCAGAGACAGCGAGGCGGCCTTGACTGCTTCATAGCGGGCGGCGAGTTCTGTCTGTCGCTTGCGAAGCTGCTCCGGGTTGAGAGAATTGATCTGCATTGCCTGATCCTTGGATCGAGAATTTGAAATGGATGGCCGGTCTGCCTGACGATCAGCCGAGGCCGGTGGATTCCGGCGCACCCAGCATGATGTTCAGATTCTGTATCGCGGCCCCTGCCGCGCCCTTGCCAAGATTGTCCAGCATCGAAATCAGCAGGATGTTCTGGTCGTGGCCAAACACGAACAGGTCGAGAAAGTTCGTGTGATTGTTACCCTGAGGGTCCAAAAACCCCTGGTCCAGGGCCCCCTCATCGTTAGGTTCGTGGACCCGGACAAAGGGCTCCGGTCCATAGCGCTGCGCCAGCACGTCGTGCACGTCAGCGGGGGTGAGTTTACGGTCAAACCAACTCGCGTGCAGCGGGATACTGACCAGCATGCCCTGATGGTAGTGGCCGACGCTGGGTGTGAACAGCGGCGCCCGGGCAAGACCCGAATACCGCGTCATCTCCGGCAGGTGCTTGTGGGTCAGTCCCAGTGCATAGGGGCGACTGTGCCACAGTTCGTCCGCCCCGTCCGATTGTTGGGTACGCGCCTCGTATCGGCCAATGAGTTCCCGTCCGCCACCGCTATACCCCGACACTCCGTTCACGGTGACAGGGGTCTGCCGGGGTAGCAGGCCGGATCTGACCAGTGGTGCCAGGGGCGCAATGAAACCCGTGGCCCAGCATCCGGGGTTGGATACCTTGCAGGCCCCGGCGATGTCAGCGCGCTGACTGGCGCTGAGTTCCGGGAGCCCGTAAGTCCAGTCCGGATCGACGCGATGGGCGGTACTGGCGTCGATGATGCGGGTTTGTTCGCCTGCAAATTGAGCCGAGGCCCTGGCAGCAGGGTCCGGCAGGCAAAGAATCACCACGTCTGCCTGCGCCATGGCGGCCCGTTTTGCATCAGGGTCCTTGCGGTCACGATCACTGATCGCAATCAGTTCGATGTCGTCCCGGGTACCCAGACGCTGGTGGATTTCGAGGCCGGTGGTGCCCACATGGCCATCTATGAAGATCTGGTACATCGCCGCAAATGCTCCTCACCCGTTCCGGTGGGTGACCCATGCATTTTACCACGATGCCACGGCGTATGAGTGCCGGCCCACGATCAATCATGAAGATAGCTGGTTCCTGTCCCGAAAGTACCGTCATGGGCCCGGTTGCGGTGATATTCCAATATAGTTGGTCTGAAAATCAATAGGTTGGAAGGAGCTAGCCACCAGGGTGTAGAGTTTCCGGTCGAGAACCACGAAGCTTTGGACCCGGGTTCCGGGAGCGTCTACGGATCAATGCAGCGGCTGGCAAGCTGATCCCGCATCTTCTGAAGATCGCCGGAAGGCGAAACAAACGGGGCCTCCTGGATAGCTGATACAGAAACATCTTCGTATTGCCCTCGAAGCGCGTGGACGAACTTCAGGGTTCGGAAACCGTCGAACCAGTCCCTGATGAATTGATCAAAAACCCGCCTCGTTCTTATCTGCTGTCGGCGTTTGCCGATCGTGTCCAATACACGATGGGTCGAGCAGAATGCCCCGGTTCCTGGCGGTGGCGGTGCGTCTTGGTCATCCCACAGGGCGTGGAGCCAGGTCTGAAAACGGGCCAGTTGTGGAAATATGCGTGGATTGTAAAAGCCGTATCCGGCCAGCGGATCATCAAGCGACAGGATCGACCGGAGCCCCGGCCCCGTACCGATGGGAACCCGGTCGGACAGCCGCCCCTGGACCCTGATGGTCGGCCCGGCCGGGCAACGGATGCGCCCGACCTTCGCCAGTTTGTTCAGCAGGTAGAAATCCTCGCCCGCGTTACGCCGTGGCACACCACGAACTCTGGCGTAGTGCAGAGGGTTAACGGCAATCGTGGAACCGACGGTGGTGAAGCCATAGGGCGACCCGGCCCAACGCAGACCAGCCGCGTAATAGTACAGACGAATCTCGTACAGCAGACAGGCGACCCGGGTCAGGGGCTCGCAGATGTGGAGGAAGGGATAGATGAGGGCTGCATCCTGTAGGCCCGGATAACGATCCAGATACCCCGTCGGCAGTTCCACGTCCCCATCGGTCAGCGATATTCGCGGGGTGTTGATCTGGCCCCTCGCCATCAGGGCAAGCGCGATGTCTGCACCAATCTTTCTGGCAAGACCCACACCCTGGTTTGCCGCAATCCGCTGGCCCGGGCTGTACCGGTCCACGGTCAGCAGGTCATGATTGCCGTCGTTTCTGAGTTCGACCCCATGGATCGAGTCGAGTTTGCGGCAATGGCGCCGCAACTCCCGGGCAAACCGGATGGTGGGCGAATCCTCGAGCGGCGGGGTGTTGATCACCAGGATGATCAGTGCATCCCTGGGTTGGGCGGCCCAGACGGCGCGCAGTGCCGGCCAGGATTCACGAAAGGCCGGAATCACGATGGCGTGTTCGTAGTGCTTCGACACCGGCAGATCAAGCGACTCGGGTTCGGCGTGGTTCGCAAGGTACTTTTGTACGACCCGGTTGGAGCCGATCAGTTCATCCATGATTCAATGGAGTCGGGCGCGTATGGGCTGGCTCTGAAGGATGGTGCTTTCCAGGCTGGCCCACTCCGTGAATCGTGCGGCAACGACAGCGTCATCGAACCAGGCCAATGCCTGATCAATGAAATGCTTGTGGTGCCCCTGCTCGGATGTTGCGAGCGCGTCATAGAATCTCGCCAGCTCCGGGTCGTTGACAGCACCTGCGATCAGGCCAAATCGTTCTGCGCCACGGGCCTCGATGATGGCCGCGAGCAGCAGCCGGTCAAGGAAATAGTCTGCCGGGTCCGGGCGCAGATGACGCCGTAGCGCATTGACATAGGGGTCTTTTTCATCGCCGGGTGGCGTCAGGCCGCGGCGGTGAATCAGTCCGATGACCTGTCGAAAATGCGCGAGTTCCTCCATGGCCAGGTCGATCATTGAACGGACGAGGTCCGGTTTGTCCGGATAGTGGGCCACCAGTGTCATCGCCATGGCCGAAGCCTTGCGCTCGTTTGCCGCATGGTCGAACAGGAACCCATTGAAGTCTGCGAGCACTGCATCAAGCCATTGTTCGCGAGTCGCCGTCACAAGGCCATAGTCAGTCAACTCAGGACCTCGGCCAGAAACAGGGAGAACTCTTCGATCTCCTCCATGCAGACCTGGTGTTCCATGGGGTAGTCGAACCATCGTACATCGTAGCCAAGACGGATCAGGTTCTCTCTTGCGGTGGCGGCCCGCATGATCGGGATCATGGCATCGCGGGTGCCGTGCATCATCAGGATTGGCAGTGCCAGATTGGCGTCGCTGCGTTCGGCTTCGGTCGTCCTGACATCGTCCAGATAGGTGGACATGGCGATCACTCCAGCGAGTCGTTGCGAGTAGCGCAGGGCGGTGTGCAGTGCCACCACGCCGCCCTGTGAGAATCCGGCGAGCACGATTCGTGACGCCGGGATACCTCTTTGCCGTTCGCGTTCGATGAGGTGTGCGACCGAAGCGGCAGAGACTCTGATGTCATCCTCTCCGGCATGTTCCGAATGTGGCACAAAGTCATACCAGGCACGCATCTGCTCGCCGCCATTGATGGTCACGGATCGCATTGGCGCGTGGGGCATGATAAACCGGACTGACAGGGTCGCTGGCAGTGTGACGAGTTCCACCACCTGTTCAAAGTCATGACCATCTGCACCCAGGCCATGCAGGATGATCACGCTGGCTGTGGCGGTTTGCTGGGGTTCGATTTCAATGAATTCCAGGAGTTCGTTGTCGCTCATATCGGGTTTTGCTCGGAACGTGAAACGGTTGAGGGCATTTGAGAAATAATAGTAAGGCACTGCCGCCTGGAAGCCTACCCCGAAACCCGTTGCGTCGGCCACGGTTGCCGGTACAGGTGCAGGTATGACTTAATGGGCCTCTCGTGGAATTCGATCCACGTTGTGCCCTGGGGCGACTCCCGGCACGACGACGGCCTGCCTGACACGGGCAAGCTCAAGGCTGTTTACAGCGTCACGCTCAAGGTTGTTTACAAGGACAGCTCAAGGCTGTTTACAAGGACAGCTCAAGGCTGTTTACAAGGACAGCTCAAGGCTGTTTATAAGGGCAGCTCAAGGCTGTTTATAAGGACAGCTCAAGGCTGTTTATAAGGACAGCTCAAGGCTGTTTACAGCGGCAAGCTCAAGGCTGTTTACAAGGACAGCTCAAGGCTGTTTATTAAGGACAGCTCAAGGCTGTTTTGCTAGCGCGGCGCTATCGCGGACACTTTCACATTACTATCGGTTACATTCCAGGAGCATTATTATGGGACCACTTGCAGGAACAAAGATCATTGAACTGGCCGGGATTGGTCCGGGACCGTTTTGCGGCATGATGCTGGCAGACATGGGCGCGGAGGTGATACGAGTAGACCGTGCCGGTGGTGCCGGCAGGGGCGGGCGGGATGTCCTTGCCAGGGGTCGAAAATCCATTGCCATCGATCTCAAGCACGCCCGGGGCAGAGAACTGGTTCTCACCCTCTGCCAGGAGGCTGACGCCCTGTTCGAGGGCTTCAGGCCGGGTGTGACGGAACGCCTGGGGCTGGGGCCGGACGATTGCATGGCACGGAACCCTAAGCTCGTATACGGCAGGATGACGGGATGGGGTCAGGAAGGGCCCATGGCGCAGGCGGCCGGACATGATATCAACTACATCTCGCTGGCTGGCGCGTTGCACGCAATTGGTGCAAAGGGTGGCAAGCCTGTGCCACCCCTGAACCTGGTCGGTGATTTCGGTGGGGGTGGCATGTTGCTGGCGTTTGGCCTGGTATGTGGGATGCTGGAGGCGCAGCGATCCGGACGCGGGCAGGTCGTGGATGCGGCGATGGTCGATGGTGCCGCCATCCTGATGGCGATGTTCTTCACCATGAATGGCATGGGGGCGTTCAAGGATGAGCGTGGCAGTAACATGCTTGATTCCGGGGCGCACTTCTATGACACCTACGAGACCAGCGACGGCAGGTATATCTCCATTGGTTCTATTGAACCCCAGTTCTACGCACTGTTGTTGGAAAAGGCTGGTCTGGACAAGGACGAGTTTTCGGCGCAGATGGATCAGTCTCTATGGCCCACCCTCAAGGACAAGGTAGCTGCCGCATTCAGGACCAGAACGAGAGATGAGTGGTGCGAGATCATGGAAGGCAGTGATGTCTGCTTTGCGCCAGTACTTTCATTGAACGAGGTCCACGAACACCCCCATAACGTTCATCGTCAGACCTTCGTTCAGCTTGACGGGCTGACCCAGCCTGCACCCGCCCCGCGATTTTCGCGAACCGCTGCCACGCTCAGCCATGGTGCGCGGCGCCCCGGTGAGGATGGCCGCCAGGTACTGGAATCCGCAGGTATCAGTAGTGACGAAATCGATTCGTTAGTCGAAACAGGAGTGATTGGTCTGCCTTCCTGATTCCCGGGCCGGTTGTGTGAGGAGTGCAAAAGCACCGGAAATTCAGCCTTCAGTCCGCCGCCGGCCCCTGTGTGCGCCGTCTCGGGCACGCGGTAGTCGTGCAAGCAAGTGCTCACGCCGGCACCTCGCATCAGTGAACTTCCACGAAGCCTTTAGCGTGCCCGGATCAGGCACGCGTGGTCGTGCAGGGTCGTGCAGGGTCGTGCAAGAATGTACTCATGCCGGTACCGCACATCAGTACACTTGCGTGAAAGCTCTGCCCAGGAGCCCTCAGCGTGCCCGGGTCGGGCACGCCGTTGTCGTGCCGGGAAGTTTTTTCGGGCGGCACAGCGTGCGGCCAGAACTTCCATGAAAGCGGCTGGTCCGGGGCCGAGTGGTTCCTCAAAGTCCATTTAGCCATTCAATTTGCAATCAATTGGGGTAGAATTCGAGGACTGGCTCAGCGGCCGGCGTGTGGCAAGACGAAGGATCATCAACCAGTGATCAACGACGACAACGGGTAACTTCATATGAGCGTAGAACTACTTGATACAACCCGCTTCCATGGCTTCAGGGTAAGACGGCAGATTGCAGGCAAGACCTACCAGGAATATTTCTCACTCAAGAAGGATGGTAAGCGCCTTCGTGGGGCTGCCCGGGCTGAGGTCAAGAAGACTGCCGAAGATCGTGATGCCGTGTTGGCGAAGCAGCAGGAAAAGGCGAAGGCCCAGGCTGCCAAGACTGCACTGTTTGACAAAGATGGTAAGGTGCGGGGCATTCTGTTCCGAATGAAGACGGAGAAGAGCGGTACCCAGACGCCGGTATTCCAGATCGGGATCATGTCTGCGAAGGTCGACAAGATTGTCAACACGACTGTCTCCATCAACCTTCATGGCTTGTCAGGCGCATGGCAGAAGGCCGTTGATTTCTATACAGACCACAAGAAGATTTCAAAGCGAACCCAGACCTATAAGAAATTACTCGCTTCCCAGCCTACCAAGGCACAACTTGATGCCATGAAGCGAAAGCGTCGCAAGAAGCGGTAGCCATTGGCCGGATGCCCGATCAGAAACCGGGTTGACTCCGGGGAAGAATGTACGACTCGTGAACAGCTTTTGGGATTGCCCGGATCGTTTTGGATAAATACAGGTCAGCGTTTCAACAGTCATTGAATGACCCGGCAACGTTCTGGCAGGATCAGTCCAGACGGATTGCATGGTACCAGGCGCCTGCCTCCATCATGTCAACCGATGACAACGGCAATGCCCGTTGGTTTGCAGATGGAACGCTCAACACCGCCTATCTCGCCCTTGACTACCACGTCGAAGAGGGTCGCGGAGACCAGTTGGCGCTGATCTACGATTCTCCAGTCACGGACACCCGGGCCACCTTTACCTTTACCGAGCTTCGAGACCGCGTAGCAAGCTTCGCGGGCGTTCTGGTGTCACTGGGCGTCGTCAAGGGTGACCGGGTGATCATCTACCTGCCTATGATCCCGGAAGCGGTCATTGCGATGCTCGCCTGTGCCAGAATTGGCGCGGTCCACTCTGTGGTCTTTGGTGGTTTTGCTCCGCGGGAACTGGCTAGCCGGATTGACGATGCGGAGCCGAAGGTACTGCTGACTGCCAGTTGTGGCATCGAGGTCAACAACATCATTGCCTACAAGCCGATGGTGGACGAGGCCCGTCGGCTGGCGAGCCATCAGACCTGGCAATGCGTCGTCCTGCAGCGCCCGCAATGTCGTGCCGAAACAGGTGCCTTCGACCATGACTGGCAGGACCTTGATGCTGCGGCCGAGCCGCAACCACCAGTGGCAGTGGGCGCAACTGACCCGCTGTATATCCTCTATACGTCGGGAACCACCGGCAAGCCCAAGGGCGTGGTGCGGGATCATGGTGGCCATGCAGTGGCGCTTCGATACAGCATGCACGCGATCTATGGTGCATTGCCCGGTGACGTGTTCTGGGCTGCGTCCGATGTTGGCTGGGTGGTTGGCCATTCCTATATTGTTTATGCACCGCTCATAACGGGTTGTACCACCGTGCTGTTCGAAGGCAAACCGGTGAGAACACCGGATGCCAGCACCTTCTGGCGCATTATTGACACCTGCAAGGTAAACATATTCTTTACCGCGCCGACGGCTTTCAGAGCCATTCGCAAGGAAGACCCCGAGGCCGCCCTGCTTGCCTCCCATGACATCTCGTCGTTGCGAACTCTGTTCGTAGCGGGAGAACGGACCGACCCGCCGACCTATCACTGGCTGGTGGAGAAGCTGGGGGTGCCGGTTGTGGACCACTGGTGGCAGACAGAAACCGGCTGGCCAATTTGCGCCAACCCGGTCGGCATTGATCAGATGGACAACAAGGCAGGCTCCGTTGCCGTGCCGGTACCGGGTTTTGATGTTCAGGTCCTCGGCGAGGATCATTTGCGGATGGGGGTCAGAGAAGAGGGCGATGTGGTAATCCGGCTGCCACTGCCGCCTGGATGTCTGCCTACGGTCTGGGGGAATCATGAGCGCTTCCGTGAGGGCTATCTGTCCCAGCACCCCGGGTTCTACCACACGGGGGACGGTGGCTACATTGACGAGGAAGGCTACCTCTACATCATGGGCCGGACCGATGATGTCATCAATGTCGCCGGTCATCGGCTGTCTACAGGTGAACTTGAGGAGGTCGTCGCCAATCATCCTGCTGTGGCCGAATGTGCGGTTATCGGCATCGAGGACCGGGAAAAGGGGCAGATTCCTGTCGCCCTGGTACTGCTCAAGGACGGAGCGAATATTACTGCCGAGGCGATGCAGCAGGAGATCGTCAGCAGCGTTCGGCGGGACATTGGTGCCTTCGCCAACCTGAAGAGAATCCTCCCGGTGGCCCGATTGCCTAAAACGAGGTCGGGCAAGATCCTGCGTCGGGTGATGCGCTGTATTGCCGATGGCAGGGACTATGATCCGCCTGCGACCATTGATGATCCGGCCATCCTGGAAGAGCTGCGGACGGCACTGATCAACAATAATATTGGATTGATAGCTGAGGAGCACAAGTGAGCGGAAGCGTATTGATTACCGGGGCGTCATCAGGATTTGGCGAGGCTGCAGCCCGCAGGTTCGCAGCTGCAGGGTACCCGTTGGTGCTGGTGGCCAGGCGTCAGGAACGAATCGATGCCCTGGTGGAAGAACTCTCGTCTCGAACCCCCTGTCACGGGGTGGTGCTGGACGTTCGTGACAGACAGTCAGTCACGGACCGGTTAGGGAGCCTGCCAGAGCCGTTTGATGACGTCGAGGTGCTGGTCAATAATGCTGGCCTCGCCCTCGGAATGGGCGGGGCGGATACGGCAGACCTGGACCACTGGGACACCATGGTCGATACCAACATCAAGGGCGTGATGTACTGCACCCGAACGATTCTTCCGTCAATGGTCAGTCGAGGTGGCGGGCATATTGTCAATCTGGGCAGCGTCGCGGCCAGCTGGCCCTACCCGGGTGGCAACGCCTATGGCGGCAGCAAGGCATTTGTCCAGCAGTTTTCGCGAAATCTGCGTACCGATCTGTCCGGCAAGAACATCCGGGTATCCTGTGTGGAACCGGGCATGTGCGAGACGGAGTTCTCACTGGTACGGTTCGAGGGTGATGCTGCCAAGGCGGATGCCGTCTATGACGGGATGCAGCCGTTGTCGGCCGCGGATGTGGCGGAGATCATCTTCTGGGTGACCTCGCTGCCTGCTCACATCAATGTGAATCAGCTCGAGGTGATGCCCGTGACCCAGACCTGGTCGCCATTTGCGGTCCATCGGGACCAGCCCGGATGACCCATGGCCGACTGCCGTTCGGGTCTCCGGTTCCGGCAGGCTTGCGCCGACGGTCAGGTGTGGGTGCCCAATACATATGAAATCACCTATAATCTCACTGTTCCCAATTGGCACTTCCCATGATTATTGTTCACGGTACATTCATCGTAAAGCCCGAAGTGCAGAATGATGCGTTGGAGATGATGCGCCAGATGGCAGTCGCGAGTCGGGCTGAGCGCGGCTGCATCACCTATGAGTTCTACATGGGTGTGTCCGATCCGAATACAATGCTGCTGTTTCAGGAGTGGGAGTCAGTCGAAGCCCTGCAGGATCATCTGGACACCGAGCACATGGAGGAGTTCGTTCGTCATTTGCCCCAGATCCTGAATGGCGAAGTGGCTACCCGTCGATATGAAGTGCGAGTCAATCGGGACGAGTCCATCGGCGCCCAGGATGTTGACGCTGTCCGCCCGGAGATTGAGACCCGCGAGAAGATTGTCCACTGAAGATTGTCCACTGAAGATTGTCTACTGAAGATTGTCCACTCACGTGAATTCAGTCCAGCCCCGTTTTGAAGCTCTGGCTCTGCTGGTGTTGCTGCTCGGTCTCGTCGCTTGTGAAAAGCAGCCGCCGGACTTCAAGGACACCGCTGGTAATGGATACCACTATGCCGATTTCACGGGGCGCTATCTGGTCATCAATTACTGGGCGACCTGGTGTGCACCCTGTCGTCATGAAATTCCCGAACTCAATGAACTGGCTGTCACACACTCGGATGATCTGGTGATCTTTGGTGTCAATTTCGAGGAAGTATCGCCTTCCCAGATGGCGCAAGACGTTGCCAGAATGGGCATCACCTTCCCCGTCTATGAGGCCGACCCGTCTTTCAGGTTCGAGGTCGACAAGCCCCAGGTGTTGCCGACCACACTGATCATCGACCCGGATGGCAAGCTCATGACCACTCTGGTCGGACCCCAGACCGCAGAGACCCTGTTGGCCGCAATGGGCCTTGCACACGAGCCCGCCAGCCACTAGTTCCCCAGATCGGGATGGCTGCCAGACGTCTGCAGGCTGACCTTACTGATTATGCTTTCGCGATGGTCTGGCAGATCTCATCAACGGCGTCTGCGACGGGGAGATCACGAGTTTCACCAGAGTCCCTCCGGGTGACCTCAACGACATTCCCGGCAAGCCCACGTTCCCCGATCACAATCCGATAGGGTATGCCGATCAGTTCAGCATCGGCAAATTTCGGTCCCGGCCGACCTTCGCGATCATCAATCAGTACCTCGACGCCCCTGGCGCTGAGTTCGCCATAGACGGCTTCCACCGTCTCATCGACCGCCTCGACGTTCTTGGGGTTGATGGGGATGATCACAACATGGAACGGTGCAAGGTTCAGCGGCCAGATCATTCCTTTATCATCGTGTTTCTGTTCAATAATGGCGCCTACCAGACGGGAAACTCCCATTCCATAGCAGCCCATACTCATCACCACCGCCTTGCCGCTATCGTCAAGCACGGTGGCGTTCATGGCTTTTGAGTACTTGTCACCCAGCTGAAAGATGTGTCCGACCTCGATTCCACGTTTGATCAGTATCTCGCCATCCCCATCCGGGCTGGCGTCACCTTGCTCAATGTCACGCAGGTCGTAGACGGCCTGGATCTGGCAGTCCCGCCCCCAGTTGACATTGCGAAGATGATATCCGTCACGGTTGGCGCCACAGATGAAATTGCGTCGTGCGGCGGCACTGCGATCTGCAATGACCGGGATGGGTAGCCCGACCACGCCGATAGAACCGGGTCCACATCCGCAGACCTGCCTGATGTCTGCTTCGCTGGCCAGCGTCAGCGGCGCCGCGATCTCAGCGAGTTTTTCCGCCTTGAGCGGGTTCAGTTGATGGTCTCCCCGGATGGCGAGCGCGACCAGCGGTGTTTGGCTTCCCTTGACGATCAACGTCTTGATGGTTTTTTCAGGTGCGACGCTGGCGAACCTGCTGAGCTGCTCTATGGTCCCGATGCCGGGCGTGTGAAAGTCTGCCATCGCTGACAGTTCTTCTTCGTCAGCGGGTGGCGAGACGGCTTCGGCCATCTCAACGTTGGCGGCATAGCGGCCACCTGAACTGAACGCGATGCGGTCTTCCCCCGAGTCCGCCAGCACATGGAATTCCATCGAGGCGCTACCGCCGATGCTGCCCGTATCGGCCAGTACCGGTCGAAAATCCAGTCCCATACGGCCCAGAATCCGGCTATAGGTCTGATGCATCAGGTCATAGGTCTGGCGGAGGCTGTCGACATCCATGTGGAAGGAATAGGCGTCTTTCATCAGAAACTCACGAGCACGGAGCACCCCAAATCTGGGCCTTGTTTCGTCGCGGAATTTGGTCTGGATCTGATAGAAGTTTACCGGTAACTGCCGATGGCTGTGTAACTCGGAGCGTGCCAGATCAGTAATCACTTCCTCGTGGGTGGGGCCGAAACAGAATTCCCGGTCGTGACGGTCATTGATGCGCAGCAGCAGGCCATCATCATACTGGCTCCATCGACCGGATTCCCGCCACAGTTCGGCGGGCTGGATGACAGGCAACATGACTTCAAGGGCCCCCGAAGCGTTCATCTCTTCTCGAACGAGGTGTTCAATCTTGTGCAGCACACGTAGCCCGATGGGCAGCCATGTGTAGATTCCAGACGCGAGTTTCCGGATGAATCCGGCTCGGAGCAGCAACTGGTGACTGACGATCTCCGCGTCGGCGGGGGTCTCCTTGGTGGTCGAAATATTGTAGCGAGATGCTCTCATAGATTCAGTGAACTGTGTTCCTGGGCAGCATCTATTGAACACACAACGGACGGTTTAGTAAATGCTGTTAGTCCGTGGTCCGGACCATGGAGGGTTTCCCGGTCAGAGGCACTAATGTCTGCGTCCGGAAAGGAGGAGGGGGCGGGTCGGCTTTGGCGGACCCACCCCCTGAGTCTGGGAATGCTCCTAGACGAAGTCTTTCAGGGACTTCAGTGGCAGGACCTTGACCTTGGTGCTGGCGGGTTTGGCCGCGATGTCCATGGTCTCACCGGGGCGGAACGGGTTGGGAACCCCTTTCCTTGCCTTCCTGGCAGGCTTCTTGACTGTCTTGATCTTGAGCAGTCCGGGCAGCGTGAATTCGCCGGTGCTGCCCTTTTTCACGTGACGTTCTATCAAATCGGACAGTTCATCGAGCACTTCACCCACCTGCCTTTTGGTCAGGCCGGTGTTGTCAGCGATTTCAGCCAAAATCTGACTCTTGGTGTACCTGTCTCTGATTGCCGTAGTCTTTTTCTTGGCAGTTGCTTTTGCCGGGGTCGCCGGAGCCTTCTTTGCCGGAGCCTTCTTTGCAGTTGTTTTCTGTGCAGTTGCCTTCTTTACGGGTGCCTTTGTTGCTGCCATTTGAGTTCCTTGTTGGTCCAATAGAGGTGGTCTTTCCTGTTGTGTATCTCTTGGCCCTTAACCGGGGAGCAGCTAAAAGGCCCAAAAAAGGCAATTTTTTGCCTTCTTTTTGTGGATGCATTTATATCCGATTGCCCTGACCCTATCAAGAGAGACGCCAGGTTTTAGACGGGCTTGCCAGTGTTCGCCCACCGCCTCCTTTACTGTATAATCCGCTGCCCTCTGGGACCCGTTCGGGGAATGATGGATGCCAATTTACGAATACCAATGCTCTTCGTGTGATCACGAACTGGAAAAGTTACAGAAGATTTCTGATCAGCCCTTGAGTGATTGCCCTGCTTGCGGCAAGGCCACATTGAAAAAGAAAATCTCGGCAGCGGCGTTCCGGCTCAAAGGAAGCGGCTGGTACGAGACGGACTTCAAGACTGGAAAGAAGAAGAACATCATTGGAGGTGCCTCCGGGGACGGGGGCAGTGACGCCAGTCAGTCCAGTGGTGGCGATGGTACGAGTGGCAGTAGCAGCGACAGCAAGAGCACTGAATCCAAGAAATCTCCGGCGAAAGACAGCGGCTCGGGTACGAGTGCGGGCGCTGGTACGAGCGCGGGTTCCGGGTCCACCAGTACCAAGTCCGATTCCAACACCGCGTCCCGTTAGCAACCGGGGCAGCACCAAAAAGCCAGGGGTAAACTATGCGAAGCCACTACTGTGGCCTGATCCGTGAAAGTCATATTGGTGAATCCGTCGACCTTTTTGGGTGGGTCCATCGACGCCGCGATCACGGCGGCGTGATCTTTCTCGATGTGCGTGATCATCAGGGTATCGTTCAGGTCGTGTTCGACCCGGATACCGAGGAGAGCTTTGCGCTCGCTGATCAGGTTCGAAATGAATTCGTGCTGCACATTCAGGGCCGGGTGCGCGAGCGGGACCCGGAGGCCGTCAATCCCAGAATGCCCACCGGAAAGATCGAGGTGCTTGGCAAGACCCTGTCGATTCTGAACCGGGCCGAAACGCCACCCTTTCAACTCGATGAGTACTCCTCAGCCGGAGAAGACGTGCGCCTGCGATACCGCTATCTGGACCTTCGCAGACCCGAGATGCAGGAAAAGCTGCGAACGCGGTCCCGGGTGACACACCTGGTTCGGGGCTTCCTTGAGGAACGTGAATTTGTCGACATTGAAACTCCGATTCTGACCAAAGCGACGCCGGAAGGCGCGCGCGACTACCTTGTTCCCTCCCGCATGCATCCGGGTAACTTCTATGCCTTGCCGCAGTCACCGCAGTTGTTCAAACAGTTGCTGATGATGTCCGGCTTTGACCGCTATTACCAGATTGCGCGCTGTTTCCGGGACGAGGATCTTCGTGCGGACCGGCAACCGGAATTCACCCAGATTGATATTGAAACGAGTTTCATGGAAGAGTCAGAGATCATGGCGCTGACCGAGGCGATGTTCAGGGAGTTGTTTTCCACAGTCATCGACGTTGATCTTGGAGAACTTCCCATCATCAGCTACGCCGATGCGATGGCGCAATACGGCAGTGATAAACCTGATATGCGGTTCGGGTTGCCCCTCGTTGACGTCGGCGACCTGATGCAAGGGGTCGAATTCAAGGTGTTTTCGGGACCAGCCAATGACCCGCAGGGGCGTGTTGCGGCGCTGCGACTCGGTGGCGGGGACCGACTGACCAGAAAGAACATCGATGACTATACGACCTTCGTATCGATCTACGGCGCGCGCGGACTGGCCTACATCAGAGTCAATGATGTTGGCGGCGGTCGTGCCGGGCTACAGTCTCCGATCCTCAAGTTTCTGCCGGACGAGGTCATTGCCGAGATTCTCAAGCGGGTGGGTGCGGAAAACAATGACATCATCTTTTTCGGGGCTGACCGTGCCAGCGTGGTCAACGATGCGCTGGGAGCCTTGCGCTGTAAGCTTGCCGAAGACCTGAATCTGTACGAACGGCCCTGGGCAGCCTGTTGGGTAACGGATTTTCCGATGTTCGACGCAGATGGTGAAGGCGGCTGGAGCGCTATTCACCATCCCTTTACCGCCCCTGTGGGCGATGCGGAGTCGGTTCTGGCAGACCCGGGCGGGGCGCTCTCAAGAGCCTATGATATTGTGATTAACGGCTATGAAGTCGGTGGCGGGTCGGTTCGTATCCATGACGTCGACATGCAGCAGGCCGTGTTTCGAGTGCTTAAACTGTCGGACAATGAAGCGGCCATGAAATTTGGTTTCCTGCTGGATGCTCTGAAATATGGCGCCCCACCCCATGGCGGGATTGCGATCGGACTTGACCGGCTGGTCATGTTGCTGACGGGGGCAACGGCCATTCGTGATGTTATCGCGTTTCCAAAAACCCAGACCGCGACTTGCCTGCTTACCAGCGCCCCGAGTGACGTTGATCCGGAACAACTGCACGAATTGGGGATTGCGATCACAAAGTCAGAATCCTCAAAGTAGATCAGACGCAGACGATGGCCGGACACAGCAAGTGGAATAACATCAAGCATCGCAAGGCGGGCCAGGATGCCAAGAAGGCAAAGGTCTTTACCAAGCTGATCAGGGAACTCACCGTCGCTGCCCGGGACGGCGGTGGTCTGGTGGAAGACAATCCGGGACTGCGTACGGTAGTGGAGAAGGCCAAAGCCGCCCAGATGCCAAAGGATACGATGGAGCGGGCGATCGCAAGGGGAGCCGGCGGTGAGGAAGGCAGTTCTCTCGAGTCGTTGACCTATGAAGGCTACGGTCCGGGCGGAGTGGCCATCTATGTTGAAACCATGACCGACAATCGAAACCGTACGGTGTCTGAGGTACGCCATGCCTTTTCCAGGGCAGGTGGCAATCTGGGCACGGATGGTTCGGTCGCCTATCTGTTTGACAAGCTGGGTGTCATTACGTTTGCGCCCGGGGTCGATGAGGACGAGGTGATTGAGGTCGCCATCGAGGTCGGTGCTGAGGACGTCGTGGCCGATGAAGACGGCAGCGTAGAAGTGCTCACCCGGCCGGAGGCCTTTCTGGAAGTCAAGGATGCACTGTCCGGGAAGGGGTTTGAGCCGGATTCTGCGGAAGTATCCATGGTGCCGCAGAATTACAGTGATCTTGACCTTGAGACCGGCGAACAGGTGCTGCGTCTGCTCAATGCGCTCGAAGATCTTGATGATGTCACCAACGTCTATACCAACGCCAACTTCCCCGATGGCATGAACGAAGATGACGTTGGCGGCTAATGGCCGTCGATGTGCTAAACTCGTTGCTGCTTGCATAAGTTTTCGTCTGCATGACGCTCATTTTGGGAATCGATCCAGGTTCCAGGGTGACCGGCTACGGCATTATCAGTACTACCGGGTCTCGCCAGGAATATGTCACAAGCGGCTGCATCCGGGCTGCTGCAAAGGCGTCCCTACCGGAAAAGCTCTCTGAAATCTTCGCTGGCGTCTCGCAAATCATTGAAGAGTTCTCCCCTGAGGAAATGGCGATCGAACGAATCTTCATGGCGCGAAGCGCCGAGTCTGCCCTGAAGCTGGGCCATGCCCGAGGTGTCGCCATTGTGGCGGGAATGACCCTCGGCGTATCCATCCATGAGTATGAAGCCCGAAAGGTCAAACAGTCGGTGGTGGGCACTGGCGCTGCCACCAAGGATCAGGTTCAGCATATGGTTCGGATGTTGCTGAAGCTTCCTGGCAACCCACAGCAGGATGCGGCCGATGCCCTTGCGATCGCGCTGTGCCACGTCAATACTCGATTCAGTCTGGCACGGTTGCCAGAGGGCGGGGTCAACACCACGTTTCGTCGTGGGCGTCTGGCCGAGAAAGTGTCCACGGACCGCAATCCACAATGATCGGCAGAATCACGGGCAGTATTGTGGAAAAGCGCCTGGATCAGTTGCTGATTGATGTGGCGGGGCTCGCCTATGAGGTGGAGATCCCGATGACGACGTACGAAAAGGTCGGCGTACCCGATGATCAGGTGCTGTTGTACACCCATCTGGTGGTCAGAGAGGATGCACATCTGCTCTATGGATTCGCCACCAAGGGGGAACGGGAATTGTTTCGGGCGCTGATCAAAGTCAACGGAGTGGGCCCGCGTGTCGCGCTTTCCATTCAGTCCAGCATGGACAGCGACTCGTTCGTTCGGTGCATTCGCGAAGACAACGTCAAGGCGCTGACGGCTCTGCCGGGCATTGGCAAGAAGACGGCCGAACGTCTTATCATTGAAATGCGGGACCGGCTGGACCACTGGGAACTGGACCAGGCCCCTCAGTCGGCCCCGGTGACGCAACCGAGCACGCTTGCAGATGCGGAGTCGGCCCTGGTCGGGCTCGGATACAAGCCTGCCGAGGCCGCACTGGCGCTGTCCCGGATTGACGACCCGGACGCGGACGTGCCCAACCTGATTCGTCAGGCGTTGCGAAAACTCTCTGTGGGTATCTCCTCGTGATTGAACAGGACCGTCTGGTATCGGCGCAACCGAGCCCCGCCGAAGTGCGACAGGACTGGGCGATTCGCCCCAGGACGCTTGCAGAATACCGTGGTCAGCCGGTCGCCACCGACCAGATGCGCATCTTTATCGAGGCGGCGCGCAATCGTGGAGAATGTCTGGACCACACCCTGTTGCTGGGCCCCCCTGGTCTTGGCAAGACGACGCTCGCGAACATCATCGCTAACGAAATGGGCGCACAGATGACCTCGACATCCGGTCCCGTGATTGAAAAAAAGGGTGACCTGATCGCGCTGTTGTCCCAGATGGAAGAGGGTTCTGTGCTTTTCATCGATGAAATCCATCGCCTGAATCCTGCGATCGAAGAAATCCTGTATCCGGCGATGGAAGACTTCGAGGTCGATATCACCATCGGAGAAGGCCCCGCAGCCAGGTCGATCAAATATCCGCTCAATCCGTTTACCCTGGTTGGTGCGACCACCAGAACAGGGCTGCTCACCTCGCCCCTGAGGGATCGGTTTGGTATCGTGCAGCGCCTTGAGTTCTATAACGTGACGGATCTCACCGCCATCCTGCTGCGCTCGGCGAAGCTGTTGTCTGTCGACTGTGCCGACGATGGCGCAAGGGAGATTGCGGTACGTGCCCGGGGTACCCCACGAATCGCCAACAGGCTACTACGGCGGGTCAGGGACTTCGCGGAAGTGAGGGCAGAAGGCGTGATCGATGCCGAGGTCGCAGACGGGGCCCTGAACCTGTTCAATGTGGACAGCAATGGGTTCGATCATATGGACCGGACGTTGCTGCTGGCCCTGATCGAGAAATTTGACGGGGGCCCGGTAGGAATAGACAGCATTGCTGCAGCGGTCGGTGAAGAACGGGATACCATCGAAGATGTCCATGAACCGTATCTGATCCAACAGGGCTTCCTCATGAGGACGTCCCGGGGCAGGGTCGCGACCAGCAATGCCTATTCTCACTTCGGCCTGACGCCCCCGAGCCGTGAACTTCCGGTGTCAGATCTGTTTGCCGAGTTGCCCAATGATGACTGACTCTTTCATGGAAGTTCTGGCCGCACGCTGTGCCGTCCGGAAAACTTCCCGGCACGACAACGGCGTGCCCAACCCGGGCACGCTGAGGGCTCTGGTCGTCTTTCATGGAAGTTCTGGCCGCACGCTGTGCCGTCCGGAAAACTTCCCGGCACGACAACGGCGTACCCAACCCGGGCACGCTGAGGGCTCCTGGCATACAGATGCGATCAGCCTTGTGCGCCGGCAGTGGAAGTCGGTCATTTGTTGTGAGCTGAAAAGGTGCTGCACGCACTTTATTCAGCAATCTGATAGGAGCGCCCAATTGTGAATGAACCCCTCTCGATCCTGGAACTGATTCTCGGTGCCAGTGTTGTCGTCCAGATCGTCATGGCCATTCTGGTCCTCGCCTCACTGGCGTCATGGGTCATGATTTTCCAGAGAGGGTTCGCGCTGGCATCGATTCGACGTGAGGCGACTCAATTTGAGCAGTCATTCTGGTCCGGCACGGATCTTCGGGAGATCTATCAGGAACTCGAAGCCCGTGAGGAAGGCATCATAGGCATGGAGAACATCTTCTTTGCCGGGTTCAAGGAGTTCAATCGATCCCGACAGCGGGAAAACGTCGACCCGGACCGGGTGATGCAGAACGTGTCCCGCGCCATGCGGGTCGCGCTCTCCCGGGAGGAGGAGCGGCTCGAAACTCACCTGCCGTTCCTGGCAACGGTGGGCTCCACGAGTCCCTACGTGGGTCTCTTTGGCACGGTCTGGGGCATCATGAATTCGTTCCGCGGGCTGGCCACGGTCAATCAGGCGTCTTTGTCGGTGGTCGCACCGGGGATCTCGGAGGCGCTGGTGGCGACCGCCATCGGTCTGTTTGCCGCCATCCCGGCGGTCATCGCATACAATCGATATAGCGCTCAGGTGGAAATCATCATGAATCGGTTTGATGCCTTTACTGAAGAATTCAGCAGCATTCTCAATCGGGCAATCCATGATGGTTAGGGTCGATGGTGCAGGCGGACGGATGTGGCTGACAACGCGAATGGTCGGGTAATCGGGCATGGCCAAGGCGAAGCGCAGAAAACCGATGTCGGAAATCAATGTAGTCCCCTACATTGACGTGACCCTCGTGTTGCTGGTCATCTTTATGGTCGCAGCGCCTATGATGACCCAGGGCATCAAGGTGGATCTTCCCGATGCAGCCTCCGGTCCGCTGGATGTGAACCATGATGAACCAACCCTGGTCATTTCTGTCAAAGCCGATGGCAGCTATTACATGAATATTGGGCAGGAAGAAGAACCGGTCCCGCTGGCGGAGATCGGAACCAGAACGGAGAAGATTATTGGCGCAAACCCGCAGATCAAGGTACTGGTGGAAGGTGACCGAACGCTCAACTACGGCGTGATCGTCAATCTGATGGATGTCCTGCAGCATGCGGGTGCGACGAGCCTGGGATTGATCACCGAGCCACCCGTCATCTGACTGGTATGAGTGAAAAACTGACCTACGTTGTTTCCGTTTCCATGGCCCTGCTGGTGCATCTGGCGGTGGTGGGCCTGCTGATGGCCAATTGGTCTGCCGATGCCGAGACCGAGATCACTACAGTGAAACCCTACTACATCGAGGCCGCCATGGTGGCAGAAAACCCATTCACAGCCCGGCAGCGGAAGGAGCAGGAGACCAGGCTCGCAAGGGCGCAGCAGCAAGAAACGGCGCGTCAGCGTCAGGCTGAGCAACAGGCGGCCAGGGCCCAGGCGGATAAATCAGCCAGGCAAGAGAAAGAAAAGGCATTACAGGATGCGGCGGCCCGCAACGAGCGGGAACTGGCGCGACTCCGGGCGGCAGAACAACTCGCCAGGGTTGAGTCGGCGAAGGCGGACCAGGCCCGGCAGGCGGAAGCCGAAGAGCGCGACAGGGTCGCACTGGAACAGAGTCTGGCGATGGCCGTCAGTCAGGAGCAGGCCGCGCGTCGTGCGATCACTGATGACGAGAAAGCAATGGCCTATGTTGCTCAAATCCAGCGGGATATCATCTCGAACTGGTCCCGCCCGCCTTCGGCCCGCAACGGCATGGAGGCATTGCTTCGCGTGTTCCTGGTACCGACGGGCGAAGTGGTGAATGTTGTCGTTGAACGATCCAGCGACAACGATGCTTTTGACCGGTCGGCCATGCAGGCCGTGACGAAAGCGGGTCGCTTTCAGGTGCCGCCGGAATCCCGCCAGTTTGAGCGGAGCTTTCGCGAATTCACGGTACTGTTTCGGCCGGAAGACCTTCGGCTCTGACAGGTTTCTATTGGTTCTGAACTCCAGATCCTGAATTGATGGCAATAAGGAATATCTATGAGGTGTAGTGACATCCTGGTCGTAATCGTCGCGATAGGCCTGGGTCTGGCATCGGTCCATGTCCGCGGGGAACTGACGATCGAAGTGACCAAGGGTATGGACAACGCTGTCCGGGTTGCGGTGGTTCCATTTGAATGGCGTGGCGTCGGGAGCCCGGAGGAAGATGTGTCTGGCATTGTGACGTCGGACCTTCGCCTGAGTGGTCGCTTCGATACGCTGCCACGGTCCCAGATGCTGAGCCTGCCGAGCGAGGCACAGGATGTGCTGTACCGGGACTGGCGCCTGCTCAGGGTGGAGTACCTGGTGATCGGCTATCTGCAGACGTTGGCCGATGGCCGGGTCAAATTGCACTACGAGCTTTTCAATGTCCTGGAGCAGTCTCGCATTCTTGCCGAGGCCATAACGGGTGGACCGGACGAGCTAAGAGACATGGGGCACCACGTCAGCGATGTGGTGTTTGAGAAACTGACTGGCATTGAGGGCGCGTTTTCCACGCGAATCATGTACGTCACGGCATCCGGACCATTTGGCGAAAAGGTCTACCGGCTGAATACCGCCGATGCCGACGGACATCGTGTGAGGACGATACTGGTGTCCAGGGAACCGATTGTGTCCCCGACGTGGGCACCCGATGGCAACCGGGTGGCCTATGTCTCATTTGAGGATGACAGCCGCCCTTCGATCTATATCCAGGATATTGCGGCTGGTACAAGGCAGGTACTGCAGCGCTTCTCCGGCTTGAACGGTGCGCCCGCATTCTCTCCGGATGGTCGGCAGTTGGCACTGGTGCTCAGCAAATCAGGCAGTCCGGACATATGGATCTATCACCTGGAAACCCACAGGTTGCGGCAGGTCACGCGCCACTACGGCATTGACACGGAGCCCTCGTGGAGTGCCGATGGCAAGTCGATCGTGTTTACCTCTGACCGTGGAGGAAAGCCCCAGATTTACACGATTCGCCTGTCAGACCTGTTCATTGAGCGGCTGACTTTTGAAGGGGACTACAACGCCAGGGCCAAGGTGCTGGCGGATGGCTCCGGCATTGTGATGGTGCATCAGAGAGATGATGTCTATCACATCGGCCTTCTGGACCTGCGCCGGGGCCGCATGACAATCCTCACGGAGACGTCATTGGATGAATCGCCGAGTATCGCACCCAACGGAAGTATGCTAATTTATGCGACCCAGAAGGATGAGCAGGGCATTCTAGCGGCCGTGTCGATAGATGGCGGCGTCAAATTCAACTTGCCATCCAGTTCGGGAGATGTCCGAGAACCGTCCTGGTCCCCGAAGAAGTACAAGGTTTTTGTGTCGGTCCCGGACTAGTTGGGGCCTGCAGGATGGTATAACAATTAATTTGTCGCCGGGTTTGTGGTTTAATCCACCCCTCAGGCAGTCACAGAATAGGAGCAAACCATGGGTATATCTACAATGCGGGGCCTGTTGATGGCAGGCTGTCTTGCATTATTCCTGGCCGGTTGTGCCAGCAATGAGCCGGAAGAGGCCGCGCCGGAAATGTCTCCTGCTGATGAGGCGCCGGAGCTCGTCCCGGAACCCATGCCGCCAAAGGCCCCGCCGAAGGCGATGGTCAATGCCGATGGCAAGCTGGTGCTCCCGAAGGGCTCCCCCCATGCTGATGGTAATGCGATGATGGACGAGGTGCTCCAGGGTGTCTTCTACTTTGACTTCGATCAGGCCATCGTCAAGCGGACCGGCCATGCTGAGCTGAACAAGCACGCGAAGGTGCTGGGGGATGATCGAATGCTTCGGGTTCGCCTGGAAGGGCACGCCGATGAGCGTGGAACCCGGGAATACAACCTGGCCCTCGGGGAGCGTCGTGCCAATGCGATTCGCGCCTATCTTGTGGCTCAGGGCGTTGCTGCCTCAAGGATCGAAGTGATCAGTTATGGCGAAGAAAAGCCAGCGAGCCCCGGCCACAACGAGTCAGCCTGGGCGATGAACCGCCGGGTTGAGATCGTCTACCGATAGCCCGGCACTGGTCAGCATCAGGCCGCCTCTGACCGGCGGCCAGTTGACCGGGACCATGCTTCAACACCCTATGGTTGTGCTGCACCCATTGCCACGGTACCTGTTTGATTCACTACCCCACAGGCTGCTTTCCTGTTTGTCGGCAACATTACCGGTACTGCTTCGAGCCATCCCGTTTCAATGGTCTCCCGGTGCAGGTGGCGTCGCCATGGCGGTTGGCATGGCTTTGACCTGTATGACTGCACCACTCTCGTTTGCGCAGACTGCCGCCCCCAGGCAGAGCCCGATTCGGGTTGAGGAGTCGGTGCCGACCAGCACGCTCAATCCGCCGGCCAGAGTCTCTGCAGAGTCCTCGATGGTCGCGACGGCGACAAACCCCGGCGCGCCTGTAACCAGTACGCTTCCACCACCGACCGAGGAGCAAGCCCTCGGCAACGTCGAGAGCCAGTTTCAACTGCAGATTCTCTCCGACGAGGTGCGCATGTTGCGTGGCCAGGTTGAAGAACTCAGCCATCGCCTGCAGCGCATGCAGGCTACCCAGGAAGACCGCTATCTGGAACTGGATGCACGCTTCCAGGCCCTGGACGCCAGCATCGACTCGTCAGTTGCTAAAGCCCCTGTTTCGCGGGATCCGCTGGTTCGCCCTGTCGCTCCTTCTCAAACCGGTGTTGTGATTGAAGGTGACGAGAAGACGCGCTATGAGACCGCGCTCGATCTGATCAGGAAGCGTCAGTATGACCTCGCGATCAGCCAATTGAGAGGACTGATCAACCAGTATCCGGATGGTGAGTACACTGCCAACGCGTATTACTGGCTGGGTGAGGTCTACATTGCCAAACCGAAGCCGGGCCTTGAAGATGCCCGTCAGGCCTTTAGCCAGGTCATTGAATTCTTCCCGGACAACCGCAAGGTTCCTGATGCCGCATTCAAGCTGGGAAAGGTCTACCATCAGATGGGAGACTGCGTGCGCGCCCGCGAAATGCTGACGGAGGTCGCCCGGAAACATGCCGGCCGGTCTGCGGCGACACTGGCAGAAACCTATCTTCGCGAGAAACTCGTCGACTGCGAAACCTAGTCGATGTCGACGACACTTCGGATCACCGAGATCTTTCAGTCGCTCCAGGGGGAGGCCCGGACAGTCGGATTGCCGACCACGTTCGTGAGGCTGACCGGTTGCCCTCTGCGCTGCCATTATTGTGACACTGCCTATGCTTTCACCGGGGGCGATGTGCTGGGCGTCGATGACATCATAAGCCAGGTGGCCCGATATCCGGCACGGCATGTGACGGTCACGGGCGGTGAACCGCTCGCTCAGCCAGGATGTCCTGAACTGATGTCGCGGCTGGCGGATGCCGGATACCGGGTGTCCCTTGAAACCGCCGGGGCGCTGTCCATTGCGGGGGTCGATGAGCGCATCTGCGTGGTCATGGATTTGAAGACGCCGGGGTCCGGCGAGATGGCCAGAAACCGATATGAGAACATTGCCCTGCTCAAGGCAGACGATCAGGTGAAGTTCGTGATCTGTGATCGGCAGGACTATGACTGGGCCAGTTTCAAGGTCGCCGAGTACGGGCTCACAGAACGAGTGTCGGATGTGTTGTTTTCGCCGAGCCACGGTGTTGTTCGGCCGGAACAACTGGCACGGTGGATATTGGACGATGGCCTGCAGGTCCGGTTGCAGCTGCAACTCCATAAACTGCTCTGGGGGGACCGGCCCGGTGTCTGAGGCAGATCGGGCGCCTGTGGACAAGGCAGTGGTGCTGCTCTCCGGTGGCCTCGACTCTGCGACCACGCTGGCCTTGGCCCGGGACCAGGGATACGACTGTTACTGCCTGTCTTTTGACTACGGTCAGCGCCATGCTGCAGAACTGGATTTTGCCCGGCGTGTCGCGAATACTCTGGGCGCGCAACAGCATCGAGTGGCGATGATCGATATTGGCGCCTTCGGTGGTTCTGCACTGACTGACCCGGACATCCCGGTGCCTGATCACGGTCAGTCCCCGGAGGGAATTCCGGTGACCTATGTGCCCGCGCGCAATACCATCTTTCTGTCCTATGCGCTCGGCTGGGCCGAGGTATTGGGCGCCAGGGATATCTTTGTCGGCGTCAATGCAGTGGACTATTCCGGCTATCCTGACTGCCGGCCGGAGTTTATTGCGGCGTTCGAAACGCTCGCCAACCTCGCCACCCGGTCCGGTGTGACCGGAGACCGGGTACGAATTCATGCACCGCTGATGGCTCTTGGCAAGGGTGAGATCATCACCAGAGGCATCGCATTGGGGGTGGACTACGGGATCACAGTCTCCTGCTACAGACTTGATTCCAGCGGTGCCGCCTGCGGCCGCTGTGATGCCTGTGTCCTGCGCCGGAAGGGCTTTGACGACGCGGCTGTCAGTGATCCAACCCGCTACGTGGAATAACCCTGACGCGTTGTTTTCAGCAGCATTCCATGGAGTTTGCGACAGGGAACTTCCGTGCCACACCCTGCGGTCCGGGATACCGTCCAGCACGACCACGCCGTGCCAACCCGTACACGCCGGCGGCTTTCATGGACGTACTGATTCTATGGCATGCAGTCCGCGAAACCTGCTTGTACGACCACGGCGTGCCAACCCGGGTAGGCTCGGGCGCGGCTAGAGGCCCTGTAGTCGCCGGTAAGAAAGATCACCGACGTCTTCTGTGACCTGCCTTCCCAGTTCATCTGCGACATTGATCGCGTTACGCAGGACATCATCGGTGACCGTCATGGGCATGTTGTGAGTGATGTTTGATGCCAGGGTGGCTTCAATCAGCGTGTTGATTGCACCATGGTTGTCCCTGGACAGGGACAACTGGGCAAGATGAATGGGCAAACCGACGCTGGCGAAAAATCGAGCGGCCCGTGTGGCTTCATCGCCACCTTCCATTGCCAATTGAACCATGGTCCCCATTGCCACCATTTCGCCATGCAGGTAATTGTCGTGGACCACCGGTATCCGGGTATAGGCGAGTGCGATAGCGTGGGCAACGGCCAGGCCGCCGCTCTCGAAACCAATGCCGGAGAGTAGCGTATTGGCTTCGACGACCTTCTCGAGTACCTCGTTGGTGCTGCCAGATGCGACCGAGCGTGCTGCCTCCAGCCCGTGTTCATACAAGGTGTGGGCACAGATTTCTCCCATGGCACAGGATGCAAGTGTCGGCCGGGCACCGAGCGGCGTTCGTGCAGCGGGGTTCGCGAGGCAAACACGGGCCTCGTACCAGGTGGCCATGGCATCGCCCATGCCGGAGACCAGGTACCGCTCATCAGCATCTGCGACCACTGCGGTATCGACGACGACCAGTGCCGGGCTGTCAGGGAAGAATTCCGTGCCACGACTGACGCCCTCTTTGGTATAGACAACCGACAGCGCTGAACAGGGCGCATCATTGGAAGCCAGCGTGGGCACGATGATGACGGGGATGTCCAGGCGGTAGGCGATACACTTTCCGGCATCCACACATTTGCCACCACCGGCAGCAATCAGACAGTCGAGATTTTCCTCCTTCAGTCGCTCTACCTGTGCGTCGATTTCCTCCAGCGAACATTCACCGCCGAACGTGGTGGCGGTCGCATCAATGTTGCGGCCACGCAGGCTGTCCATGATTCGTGCACCTTCGGCCTGCTGACCGCGCCGGGATGCCAGCACCCCGACTCGAGCAATATTGAGAATGGAAACGTAGCGGCCGACATGGTCGATGACGCCGGGCCCTTGAATGTAGCGGCCCGGGGCGATCATGACGCGGGGGACGGGTTCTCCTTCGGGAGAGAACACTGAATGGGGAAAGTAGGGGGCTTTTGACATGGCTGCTTTCGGTCGGTTGATTCGGTGCAGAATGTAGCATCTACTTGCTGGGTTCGGTAGGGTGAATGAGGGAGAGGCAGTGATGAAAGACCTTATGAAAAAGGCAGTCCTGGGCACTTTGGGGGTTCTTGTGGCATTGTGAATCGTGGCCATCTTCCTGCCCTGGGAGCCAGATGAACGACGCCCGGGAACGAGGCTGGCGGGCGAAATGGCACCTGACTGACAGACGGATTTTTCGTTCCTGAAGGAGCGCACGCTGGTCTATGTCGAAACCCGGACGTTGTACCTTGTCCCGCATTCGATCACCGCAGGCGCCTGGCAGGACAACGGAAAACTCTACGTCGGATGCAGCCGGTGTGATGGCAAATACTGGTCCGGTAACGTCCGCCTGGACAACCATGTCCGGGTCAAGATTGGCGATCTGATATACCGGCTTCGTGCCGTCCGCCTTGATGATGAGCAGCGAAGGCGGGTACTTGGGGTGCCCCAGGGCGAGGCGCTGCCCGACCGGGCTGTCTTCAGGATGGACCCGGTCTGACGGTCGGGGTCAGGCGGGGGGCTTTTGCCACATCATCTATGAACCCCAGGGCCTGCATGTCGTAGAGCCTGCGATAGGTCCCCTGGTCGTTGTCCATTAACCTCTCGTGGTCACCCTGTTCCACAATTCGGCCATGGTCAAATACCAGGATTCGATCTACCTGCCGAATCGTTGACAGGCGGTGGGCCACAATGATGGAGGTGCGCCCTTCCATGAGTTTCGCCATGGCATCCTGAATATAGTGCTCGGTCATCGAATCCAGGCTCGAGGTCGCTTCATCCAGCACCAGCACGGGGGCGTCCGCCAGCACTGCCCGGGCAATGGCGACCCGTTGCCGCTCGCCGCCGGACAGCTTGATGCCCCGTTCACCTACGAGGGTGTCGTAGCCGAGCGACAGCTGCTCTATGAATTCACTGGCGTGGGCCACGCGCGCCGCGTGGACAATCTCCGCCATCGACGCGCCGGGTTTGCCGTAGGCGATGTTTTCGGCGAGCGTCCTGTGGAACAGGATGGGTTCCTGGGGAACGAGAGATATCGCCTGACGCAGACTTTGCTGAGTGACCAGACGGATGTCGTGACCGTCCACCTCGATCACGCCCTCATCCACGTCGTACAGACGCTGCAGCAGCTTCACGAAGGTGGACTTGCCGGACCCGGATTCGCCCACCAGCGCGACCTTCTCACCCGCTTCAATCGTGAGGTTGAAGTGCTCGAAGATCGCGGTGGGCTGGTTTGGATACCTGAAACTGATGTCATGATAGCGGATGGCGCCAGTGCCTGGCGTGAACGTGATGGCTTCAGGATTGTCGCGGACCTGGGGCCAGGTCTTGCTGATGCGTACCAGGTCATCCAGTTCATTGATGGCTTTCTGCAGATTCCTGACCTGCCAGCCAATGTTGCGGAGATAGCCGTTGACGATGAAGTAGGACGTGATCACATAGACAATGTCATCCAGGATCGGGCTGCCCTGTTCGGCGAGACTGAGCACGATCATCAGGAGCCCACCCAGCAGGGCGATGATCATCACCGACTGTACCGCACCGGCGTCCATGCTCATCAGCCAGGCAGTGCGGGCCCTGATGCGCCAGTTTCCCGATGAGGCGTACATCGCCTCGTCCTCGCGCTGCTCGGCGCCAAAGGATTTGATGACGCTGTTGCAGGTCACCGCATCTGCCAGCTGTCCGCCGAGAGCCGTATCGGCATCATTGGACAGGACGTTGGCGGGGGCCACATAGTAAAGGGACATCGCGACGCTCACGCCGATGAAGATGATCACGGCGCCAGCGAAGTACAACCCCATGAGCGGCTCGCGCAGAAACATCGAGATCGAGACTCCGATCAGCAGCAGCAGTCCAGGTCCCATGTCTGTGACCACCGTGTCCGCCAGGGAATCATAGGCCCACATCCCACGGGTGATCTGGCGCACGGTGGACCCCGCGAAATGGTCTGCATGCCAGTCCGAGGAAAACCGCTGGACCCGGTGGAAGCCGTCGTAGATCAGGTTCTGCATCACCTGGGCGGCAAGCCGGATCCATACCCGCAGGTAGACCTGTTGCACCAGCGACAGCCCTGCAAAGGCGGCCAGCAGCAACAGCAGCGCATCGTAGGCCGCGTCCAGCGTACTGAGGCTCTGGGCATAGTTCTGAACGGCCACGACCAGCGTGGCAGAGATGATGGGAATCTGCACTTCGATCAGCACGCCCAGAAGACCGCCAGCGATAACAGTGCCGAATTTCCATGGCACCCGGCACCAGTATCGCCACACGAAGCCAAAGACTTCCCGGAAGGAAACGGTATGCTCGGAGTGGGTCACAGGGTGCTCCGGTCGCTTTTGTCGGCAGAAACCCGGCCGCTCTCGGCGAGTGGTTCGGGCAGAAAGTCCAAAAGTTTAGGACATCTGGTGCCGGGCGAGAAGCGTTGACCGGTTCATCTGTGTTCAGAGTCCCCGGGGCCCGGTCCAGGGATCGTCGCCCTGTTAGGTTTTTCGGTACGAGCCGGGCTTTCGGTGGCCGCGGTGAACGCCGGTGCCTGGGGTATGTCTTGACCTGGTTGGCCCTTGCTGCGGCCGAGCACTCTGGCCGGGGTCCGCGTGCGACGCAGGTGAAGGGCGTCTGCGACCAGCGAACGCCCCAGCAGTTGGATCGCGAGCGCCGGGTCGACGCCCTTCGGGCAGGCTCGCGAACACTCGGCCGCGTAGTGACAGTGGCTGGTCCCGTGATACCTGCCAAGGGCGGCCTTTCGTTCAGCGAAACCGTGGTCACGGCTGTCGCTGTTGTATCGGTGTGCGGACGTCAGTGGCATGGGGCCCGGGAAGTGATCATCACTGGCAACGGTAGGGCAGGCGGACATGCAGACGCCACATTTGATGCAGTCCGAGAATTGCAGGAAATCCAGCAGTTCTCCGGGCGACTGCTGATAGTCGCCGGCCGGCGCCCACAGTTCCGCCAGCCCTTTTTCATCCGGGTCATGGCGCGAACCAGCTCGCGCTGCCTGATGCTGGTCCCCGACATTCCGCATTGAGTTCTGCGCTGGCGTAGAATTTCGTGCGCCGGTCTGGCCCTGGCGTTGTACACGATTTCCCTCATGGTCTCGCACAATAAAGGGCTTGAGCGCACGGTGTTTGTCGAACATGGATGTGAGGTCTACCAGCAGGTCCCGCAGGACCGGAAAACTCCTGAGGGGTCCGAGCCGGACTTTCGATTGACTGACGTCCAGGATCTGGGTGTTGCAGGCAAGGCCGGGATTGCCGTTGATCATCATCCCGCAGGAGCCACAGATGCCCATTCGACAGGAAAACCGCCAGACGAGGCTCGCATCCTGCCGTTCGCGTATCTGCAGCAGTCCATCCAGTACGGTCATGCCCGGGGAGACCTCCACGCTGAAGGTCTGCCAGGTCTGTTTGTTGTATACAGGATTTTCACGACCGCCATCATCGCCATCGTCCGGCTGATAGCGATGGATCTCATATTCGATGGTTCTGGTACCCGTCATCGTGTTATCTCCGGCGTCATTGACTGAGGGTCGTGGCCACCGTGAGGCCAAACAATACGAGCCCGGCAACGATACAACCGGTACCGGTCACGATGCCCGCCCGTGGGCCGGCAAAGTACTCCGTCAGCATCGTATGCAGGCCATAGAAGCCGTGAAACAGGCAAACCCCAACCAGCAGGACATAGTTGACCGTGACAAAGCTCATATGGAATCCGACCACGGCCAGGGTCGTCATCGCCGCGAGCAGACTCATCCCCCAGAGGATCAAACGCAGGTCGTTCATCAGTGGGCGAGCCTCAGCACATCGTACTCCCCGACCAGCAACAGCGCCGCCGTCAGGATCATCATGGCGATGACCAGGGGGCGCTGTCTGCCGATGGATCCACGGTACGGATACACCTGTTGTTTCGGTCGACCCACCGCGAGCCCGAGTTCCACCAGAATCAGCCGGATGCCGTTGAAGGCATGGAATCCGAATGCCAGCAGCAGCGGATAGCGGAAGTATTCGACCACGGGTGATGTCGCCATTTCCATGAGTCTGGCCCAGGCTTCCATACCCAGCAGTTGCGATGAGGAAAGCAGCACGTGGGCGATCACAAACAGCAGCAGGATGATGCCTGTGATGCGATGGGTCAGGTAGAGGTAGCCTTCGAGCCCCTTGCGCCCGCCGCAGAGCCAGGCAATTAAACCCGCTCCGGCAGGAACATTGGTTCCTTCAGCAGCCCGGATGTCTACGCTATCAGGCATCAGTAACGCCGCTCCACGGGTGTCCAGCGAGTGATGTTGACCGGCTTGTAGTCAAGCACGGGGCCTGCGCCCGACAGTCTGGCCAATGTGTGACGAAGCCAGACCTCGTCGTCCCGGCCGGGAAAGTCCGTTCTGGCATGGGCCCCCCTCGATTCCTCCCGGGCGAGTCCGCCCAGTGTGGCGACCTCCGCCAGTGTCAGCAGGTTTTCAAGTTCCAGAACATTCGCCAGATTGACATTGTAGATCCGGTGCTTGTCAGTGACCGCCACCTTTTCAAAACGGGTGGCCAGTTCACGGATCCGGGCGAGACCTTGCTGCATGCCCGTGCCGGAACGATGAACACCCATAAACTCATCCATGACGTGTTGTAATTCGTGGCTGAGATCATAGGGATTCTCGTCACCAGAGCGTTCGAGCAGGTCAACGAACACCCGCTGTTCTTCGTCGGCGATCGCCTGGCCAGGAAGCGCCCGCGGGGCGGGGTCTGACCGCAACAATTCGCTGATCCGCTGACCGCAGATGCCACCCCACACCAGGCACTCCGCAGTGGAGTTGGTGCCCAGCCGGTTTGCACCGTGCAGCGACACGCAGGCGGCTTCTCCGGCCGCCCAGATACCGGCAATGGCGGTGGCGCCATCAAGGTCGACCTCAATCCCGCCCATTGTGTAGTGTGCGGCCGGGTGAATGGGGATCGGATCGGTGACGGGATCAATGCCAGCGAAGCGGATTGCGACTTCCCGAATCAGCGACAGGCGCTCATGGATCCTGGTCGCACCCAGGTGTCGAAGGTCCAGGTGCATGCATTCACCGCCCATGCCGTCATCGATGCCTCGGCCGGCTGCCATCTCAGTCATGATGGCCCGAGAGATGATGTCCCGGGGCGCCAGTTCCATCATGGCCGGTGCATAGTGGCTCATGAAGCGCTCGCCGCTGCTGTTCAGCAAATAGCCACCCTCACCCCGGCAGCCCTCGGTCATCAGAATGCCGGAAGGCACGAGCCCGGTGGGATGGAACTGAAAGAACTCCATGTCCTCAAGGGCAAGCCCCGCACGATATGCCATGGCCATGCCGTCACCGGTCACCGAGCGGGAATAGGTGGTGAAACCGAATAGCATACCGGCACCTCCCGCGGCGATCAGCAGCGCCTTGCCGCCGAGCGCCAGCATCTCGCCCCGTGCCATGTCGATGGCCGTGAGGCCCTGAAAACCATGCTCATCAGCGAGAATAGAAGTGACAAAGACCTCATCGTAATAATGACAGTTCGGGTACTGCTGCAGGGTGTCGTAGAGGGTCTGCATCTCAAAAAAGCCGGTTCGATCACCGGCCATGGTGGCGCGCGGGAAGCTGTGGCCCCCAAAGTCCCGCTGCGCGATTCGACCGTCTTGCCGACGCGACCAGGGCAG
>JAQBUI010000107.1 GCA_027624035.1 Pseudomonadota bacterium
ATGCAGGACCAGGGCGTCATTGATGCCATCGTGCGGTCCTCCGAAGAGAATCGCTGGGTTTCACTCGATGAGTTCGGACCGGCCGTCGGGGGTGCATCAAAGTCCTGAACAGTGTATTTTTGCACTGTTGCAAAACCCATCAATTAGGAGACTTGAATCGTGTCACTGGAAGCATTCCGCGAAGAAACCAGAGCCTGGCTGGAAGAGCACTGCCCGCAGTCCATGCGTACTCCAATGCCGGGTGATGAAGTCCCCAACCCGGGCCGTCGTGCCACGTTCAAGAATCCTGACACCAGGGTGTGGATGGACCTGATGGCCGAGAAAGGCTGGACCGTTCCCCAGTGGCCCAAAGAATATGGCGGCGGTGGCCTTTCCATCGAGGAAGCTCGGGTCCTGCGAGAAGAAATGGGCCGAATCAACGCCCGCACACCGCTGTTTGGTGGCATGGGTACCAGCATGATCGGCCCGGCGCTGCTGGAGTACGGTACCGAGGAGCAGAAAAAAGAGCACCTCACCAAAATCTGCAAGGGCGAGATCTGGTGGTGCCAGGGCTACAGTGAACCGAATTCCGGATCTGACCTTGCCAGCCTGCAGACCCGCGCTGTGCTGGACGGCGATGAATATGTGATCAATGGTTCCAAAATCTGGACCTCGGGTGCAGATAATGCTGACTGGATCTATTGCCTCGTTCGCACGGACTTCCAGGCGCCGAAATGGGATGGCATCACCTTCATTCTGTTCGACATGGATCAGCCTGGTGTGACCGTGAAGCCGATCCGCCTCATCAGCGGCTTGTCCCCCTTTTGCGAGACTTTCTTTGATGATGCCCGCGCCCTGCCCCAGAACGTGATCGGCGAAGTCAACAAGGGCTGGACCGTTGCCAAGCGCCTGCTGCAGTACGAACGGACCTCCATCGGTGGTGGTATGGGGGGTGTACCGGAGGCCGGCTCCAAAGGCCCGCGCCGCACCCTCGGGCATCTGGCCAAGGATCGCCTGGGCGATGTCGATGGCAAGGTGGCTGACTCTGCTGTAAGAGACGACATTACCCGGCATCTGATGAACGACAAGTCCTTTGCGCTGACGGTCCACCGCAGCGGAGAGGAGTCCAGGTCAACCCAGGCACCTACCTTCGCATCTTCGATGTTCAAGCTATACGGCACAGAACAGAACAAGAACCGCTCTGAACTGCTGCTTCGCATTGGCGGAACGGATACCCTGGGCTGGGAAGGTGACGGGTTCAGCCGCGGTGACCTGGACACCACCCGCGCGTGGCTGCGGACCAAGGCGAACTCCATCGAAGGCGGCACCAGCGAGGTACAACTCAACATCATCGCCAAGCGAGTACTCGGCCTGCCTGACTGAAGCGCCGGGCCATGCCAGCCATGTGTATGCCTCCCGTTCACGGGAGGCATGCCCATTGCTCACGTTATTTTCCGAACACGCTGCGCTAGAATGCACGCCCTTTGACGCAGACTCCTCGTAAACGCCATGGCCAAAACATCCCTTGACAAGCAGAAGATCCGAATTCTGCTGCTGGAAGGCATTCATCCCACTGCACTGGAAACCCTGAATCGCGCCGGGTATCACAATGTTGAGGAAGTCAGCGGGTCTCTGAGCGAAGATCAGCTCTGTGAGAAAATCCAGGGTATTCACATTCTGGGGATCCGTTCACGAACCCAGATTACCTCCCGGGTGGTTGACGCCGCAGACAAACTGATGGCCATCGGCTGTTTCTGCATCGGTACCAATCAGGTCGACCTGGTGGCCACCCTCGGCGTGGGTATACCGGTCTTCAATGCGCCCTTCTCCAATACCCGAAGTGTTGCCGAGTTAGTGATTGCCGAGGCCATTCTGCTGCTTCGCGGGATACCGCAGAAGAGCGCTCTGATGCATCGCGGCGTGTGGCAGAAAAGCGCCAAGAACTCCTTCGAGATTCGTAACAAGACGCTGGGCATCGTGGGCTATGGCAATATCGGCACCCAGGTCAGCGTACTGGCCGAATCTCTGGGCATGCACGTCGTGTTTCACGACGTCACGGCCAAGCTCCCCATCGGCAGGGCCCATGCCATGGCATCCCTCGATGAGTTGCTTGCCGCTGCCGACGTGGTCAGTTTTCATGTGCCCGAAACGCCCGCCACCCGGATGCTGATGACTGCCGAGAGGATCGCCGGTATGAAGCCCGGCAGTGTGCTGATCAACGCCTCGAGGGGAACCGTGATCGACCTTGACGCTCTGGCAGCCGCGCTCGATTCCGGACACCTTCTGGGTGCTGCGGTGGATGTATTTCCAAAAGAACCCAAATCCAACGATGAGGAATTCATCTCGCCGTTGCGCAACCATGACAATCAGGTCGCAAACGTCCTGTTGACGCCCCATGTAGGGGGCAGCACCGTCGAGGCGCAGGAGAATATTGGCGTCGAAGTCGCTGAAAAACTCGTCACCTACAGCGACAATGGTTCCACTGTCGCGTCGGTGAATTTCCCGTCAGTGGGGCTGCCTGAGCATCCGGGCAGCCACCGGCTGCTTCATATTCACCAAAACATTCCTGGCGTATTAACGGAAATCAACCGGATCTTTTCCGACAAGAGCATCAATATTCTGGCCCAGTATCTGCAAACCAATGAAAAGGTCGGCTACGTGGTGATCGATGTTGAACAGCAGCACAGCAGCATCGCGCTCGCCGAGCTACAGCAGGTGGCCGGCACCATCCGTACGCGGCTTCTGTTCTAGCGAGGTCCGGGGCTGTGCTAAGGTAGGCAGACTGCCCCGGATCAACCGAAGACCTTGGCCAGGAACCACCATCTGGTACACCGAACCCGACAAAGCGCTGCCCGGCGACTATTGGGCTATACCTCATTTGGACAACTGCCACATGGCATCAGCTTTGCCGGTGGCCGCTGTCCTGCTCATGTAGAGTTGCTGTACGACCTCACCTGGGTCGATGATGACGGAACACGACGCTCCGACCAGCAGGTGTTCGATTCCATGCTGGACTCGATCAGCCGCGCCCGCCACCTGGTGCTGCTGGACCTCTTTCTGTTCAACGATTTCCAGGGGGTGATCGCGGAGCGCTTTCGTGACCTTGCCGGCGAACTCACCGCCGCGCTCATCGAGCGCAAACGGGCCTGCGAAACCCTGGACGTTTACTTCATCACCGATCCGATCAACACGATCTATGGCGGCGTTGAAAATCCGTATCTGACACAACTCCGGAGTGCTGGAATCCGGGTGATGATCACCGACTTGCTGCCGCTGCGTGACAGTAATCCGGTCTACAGTTTCCTGTGGCGGCTTCTGATCAGACCTTTTGGGAACAGCAAGCGCGGCATTCTGCCGGCGCCTTTTGCCAAAGAACGAATTTCATTGCGAAGTTACCTCGCCATGCTCAATTTAAAGGCCAACCATCGCAAGACCCTGATCGCAGACGACGGCGCTGACGGCTGGGTTGCCATGATCATGTCCGGCAACCCCCACAACGGCAGCAGCGCACACCGTAACAGCGCCGTCCGATTTCGTGGTGCTGCAGTGCTCGATTTGTTCCAGACGGAATGCGCGGTACTGGAAATGTCGGGCTTTGCCCCACCCGGGGTGACCATCGCCAATCTCGCGGTGACCAGCAGCACGTCGTTACAGGTGTTGACCGAACGCAAGATCAAACTTGCCGTGAGTGTCCTGCTGCAGAACTCGACCGCCGGAGACGAGATCGACATCATGATGTTCTACCTGTCGGACCGCCGCACCATCGGACATCTTCGAGCAGCGGCCGACAGAGGCAGCCGAATCAGAATCCTGCTGGACCCCAACAAGGATGCCTTTGGAATGAAGAAGATAGGCATACCCAACCGCCCCGCGGCACTGGACCTTCGTGCGGCAGGCATCGAATTACGATGGGCTCACACCCACGGAGAACAGAGCCACGACAAGATGATGCTGATCCGGTCTGGTTCAGGACACGCCAGCCTGCTGCTGGGTTCTGCCAATTTCACCCGCCGCAACCTGAATGACTTCAATCTTGAGACTGACGCACTCATCCAGGCTGACCGCAACGAGCCGCTGATCCGGCAGGCCAGCGCCCTTTTCAACCGCGTCTGGCATAACGAGCCGGGGCGAACCTACAGCGTGGACTATGAGTACTATGCTGACCCCGGTCGAATCCGCTACCTTCTGTATTGGTTGATGGAGTCGACCGGAATCTCGACGTTCTGAACGGCCAGCGGCGGGTTTCCCACCCTGGCACGGTCGTCAGTCGAATGCGGAGAACACCTCTTCGTCCAGTTCCTGATAGACCTCTGGTTTCTGGGGCCGAATCTGCGGCGTAAATTCCGTCACGCCCAGGTCCAGATAGTCTCCGATACGGTCGATGACATACTGGGGGGACCCGATCATGGACCAGTCGTTATCGCCACGGGCCTTTTTCGCCTTCGCTTCATCCCGGATGATACGAATCGGCACGTGGACGGTTTTGGAAATCTCCGAGACGTCCCGCCCAACCTTGTCACAGTGCTGCTCCAGCACCGACGACAGGTGCTTGACCCGCTCCGGGCTCGCAATGACGTTCATGATGTCGCCATACATGGCCAGGGTCTTCAGGGTACGCTTCTCTCCGGTGCCTCCGATCATGATAGGGATCGGTTTGTCGCCGCCGCCCTTGGGTGCAAAGGCAGCCTGCTTCAGCTTGTAATACTTACCGTCAAAGTCGATCCGTTCCTGGGGGCCGGAATGAAACAGTGCCCGGGTGAGCGCACAGGCTTCTTCAAGACGGTCCGACCGTTCCTTTAGGGGCGGGAAATCCCAGCCATAAGCTTCATGCTCGCGCACGTTCCAGCCAGCCCCGATGCCGAGCATCACCCGGCCATGGGATACCACATCGACAGTGGCCGCCATCTTGGCCTGTAGCGCCGGATTACGATAGGTATTGCCGGCCACCAGGATACCGAGCTTCAGTTTCTCGGTAACTGCCGCGACAGATGCAAGCAGTGACCAGCCTTCCAGCGTATCCAGAAATTCGTGCTCCATGATGCGGTCGTCATGGTGCCATGGCGGAATAAAATGGTCATAGGCATAAACGCTGGTCCAGCGCCCTGCTTCCATGACCTCCAGTACCGCCTTGATGTCTTCCCAGGTGGCCTGCTCGTTGACAAGCTGCGATCCGAACATTGTGTGTTCCTTCGTTTGGTTTGGTACCCCGACCATAAGCCCCATCGGGCATCGATTTCAATGCCCTTGAGCATCGGTTCTGGCCAGCCAGGGGACGTTCCCTGCCACAGGCACGCTCTTGGCCGCCAGATTCAGACTTCTGGCGGCGCGAGCTTCGTCTCTACAATCTTTGCGAAAAAACTGGCGCCATACTTGAGCGCGTCATCACTGAAGTCATAGTCCTGGTTGTGGAGCGGGCTGCTGGACTCGCCGTTACCCAGGATCAGATAGCAACTGGGGACCACCTCTGACATGAACGAGAAGTCCTCAGACCCTGTGCCCGGCGGCGATGCGGTAATGACGTCATCGTCGCCAACCAACGCCTTGCACACGGCTGCGGCATCTGCCGAGACCACCGGGTCATTGATGACAGGATGGAATATGGTGCGAAAGGACAGTTCGGCGGCCGCACCATGGGCCCCGGCAATACCGGTCGCAAGCTGTTGCATCTTCTGTTCGATGTGCACCATGGCATCCAGCGACAGGGTACGCACTGTGCCGGCCAGTCTGGCTTTGCCCGGAATGACATTGTAGGCATCACCGGCATGAATCTGGGTAATGGACACCACTGCGGTCATGGCCGGTGGCAGCGAGCGCGAAACAATCGTCTGCAGGCTCCCGACCAGTTCTGCCGCCACGATCACCGGATCAATCCCCTGGTTGGGAAATGCGCCATGGGCGCCCCGGCCCGTGATGTCGATGTCAAAAAAAGCACCTGCTGCGGTCCGAATGCCCGCTACCGCACCCAGCTTGCCAATGGGAACCCCGGGCGCATTGTGCATGGCATATAACTGATCGCACGGAAACTGATCGAATAATCCGTCTTCAATCATCGCCTTCGCGCCGCCGATGCCTTCCTCAGCCGGCTGAAAGATGAAGTTCACCTGGCCGCGAAAGTTCTTCTTGCTGGCCAGGTATTTGGCAGCGCCCAGCAACATCGTGGTGTGACCATCGTGGCCACAGGCATGCATGGTGCCATCGTGGGTCGAGCGATGCGCGAATGTGTTGTTCTCCAGAATCGGCAGCGCATCCATGTCGGCCCGCAGGCCGATGGACCTGGTCTCGTTACCCACCCGGAGCACGCCCACCACCCCCGTCTTGCCGATCCCTTCATAGACTTCCAGGCCGAACTCCCGCAGCCTGGCCGCGACAAAGCTGGCAGTCCGATTCTCTTCAAAGCCGAGTTCAGGGTGGGCATGAATGTCTCTGCGCCAGGCGGTCAGCTCATCCTGCATCTCGACGATCTCATCAATCAGGGCCACGTAACACCTCCTTCACCTTGTGCGCCTCGTCCCTGGACATTAAACAGCAATACCTGGCAGTCGCAAAGCACCTGTCTGTCGCGTTTTGGGTCAATTCCCCAACCCGGGTTCAGCCACAACCTCTTCCTGACGCTATACTGTGCATCCATCGTCAGCCAACAAGAGAGCAGAATCATGCGTATTTCCGACGTCACCGTGACCATGTGGGAGTGGAAAGATATTCCCGCCACCCGCTATACCAAGACCGTCACGAGCACCAAATCCCGAACCAGCCAGATGGGTCTGCTTCGCATCAAGACTGACGAAGGCATCGAGGGACATGCGTTTCTCGGGTCCTCGTTCGGCTCGGCAGCGGCCGATGGCCCGTTCGTCATCCAGGCGGTAAAACCGGGTCTGGTGGGCCAGGACCCGTTCGACCGGGAGAAGATCTGGCAGAGCAACATGCAGCGACTGCGAACCCGGCTCAATATCGTTTGTGCCGTAGATGTGGCCCTGTGGGACCTGGCCGGCAAGGCTGCCAATCTGCCCGTGCATAAGCTCCTGGGCTCGTACCGCGACAAAGTGCCGGCCTATGCAAGCTCAGCCGTCCTGGAGTCCCCCCAGCATTACGCCGACGAGGCCATTGAATACAAAGAGGCCGGCTGGGCCGCCTACAAGATCCACCCGCCCGGCATCGCCGTGGAGGACATCAAAATCTGCAAGGCAGTACGTGAGGCCGTCGGCGATGACTACCGGATCATGCTGGACTCTACCTGGGCCTATGACTATCCGGATGCTGTCCGTGTCGGTGTGGCGGTGCAGGAGATGGGCTTTTACTGGTACGAGGACCCCCTTGCGGACGACGACCTGTATTCCTACAAGAAGCTCAAGGCCGCGCTGCACATACCCATCATGGCGACGGAACTGCCGGTCGCCGGGCCAAAGTCCTACGCACCCTGGGTCATGGAGCAGGCAACAGACTATCTGCGTGGCGATGTCTGGCTCAAGGGCGGGATCACCTCATGCATGAAGACGGCGCACCTCGCCGAGGCCTTCCAGATGAACTACGAGGTCCATCACGGCAGCAACTCATTGAACAACATCGCCAACCTGCACATGATCATGGCCATGAAGAACTGCCAGTTCCTGGAAGTCCTGCTGCCGGCAGACGTGCAGAAGCACGCCGTATTAAACGAGATCGAACTGGACAGCGAGGGCTACGCCCACGCCTATAACGAACCTGGCCTCGGCGTGCAGATCGATTTCGACCTGATCGAAAGGAACAAGCTCGCCGAACTGTCGTAGACGACTGTCTGGCGGCTTCTGGGGCTGCAGGTTTGATGTGGTTGCCCGATGGAAAGCCCGGATAAATGGGGTCAGAGTCGAATTTACAAATGTAAATTCGACTCTGACCCCATTTATCTCAAGTCGTGAATCAGATCGAGCATGCCGTCAAGGTCGCATATTGTCTGGTTGCCACTCTGGATCAGGTCGCTGTGCCGGGAGATCAGGACTCGTTGATCTGCGCCAATCAGGTCAGCATTCCGGTTCAAGGTCGAGAGGTCATCGCGGCCCGGTCTGGACGTGAGCTTTACCTCGATTGCCCACAAGGCGTTGCCCAGGTCCAGAATGAGGTCGATCTCGTGTTGGTCGCTGGTTCGGAGATAGAAAGCATCAAAGATCACGCCACCGGCTTGCAGGCTGCTGATGATCTGTTGAATGACGTAGCCTTCCCAGCTTGCACCCACCCAGGGTTGGTCCAGAAGCGAGTTCGGGTCAGTGAGGTTCATCGTCGCGTGCAGCAGGCCGGAGTCTCGCCAATATATCTTCGGGCGCTTCACCAGCCGCTTGCGAATATTGGTGTGGTAGGCGGCAAGCCTGCGGATCAGAAAAGCGCCCTCCAGATAGTCAACATAGGAATTGATCGTATGATAGGTGAGGCCCAGACTCTTGCCTATCTGGCTGGCATTCCACTCCTGCCCATGGACCGACGCCAGCATGCGCAGCAGGCGCTGAGTGGTCTGTGGTGCAGCGGGCAATCCCCAGTTCGGTAGATCACGTTGCCTCAGAAGGTCAAGATAGTCTCTCTGCCAGATCGGGAATCCCTTGCCACTCAACACGCCGCCATCAGGATAGCCTCCCATCAGCCAATGTCGGGTGCGCTGGGCTTTCGAGTCGAGCTCGCCCATGGTGAGCGGGGCCAGTTCAACGACGGACAACCTCCCAGCCAGGGACTCCGAGACCTGTGTCATCAGTACGGGAGACACGGAGCCAAGAATCAGGAAGCGGCCATTGCGCTTTCGGTCACGATCGATCTCACCACGAAGACGTGCGAAAACCTCGGGCCACTCTTGCGCCTCATCCAGGACGACCAATTCTCTTTCGGCAACGACCTGGTCCCACTCAACGTCGAGACGAAGCCGGTCCTGTTCCTGTTCAAGATCAAAGTATCGTTTGCCGATCTCGCGCGCGAGGGTTGTCTTTCCGGATTGACGCGGTCCCACCAGTGCGACGGCAGGATAGTCACCGAGTCGTTCAGTTATCACAGCGCTCGTTGCACGGTCCAGCATTCTTGTATTTTAGAAATGTATTTCTATTTTACAATAGCTAGATAGATTAGAACTGAGAATTTCATGATGGGCCGTGTCAGAAGTGTACCCAGCCGGTCTGTGTTGCGACGAACAGTCGTCCGAGGACGCAAATGGCAGGACAGCGTCAGGCCCTTGGTATCTAGGGAAGTCACGCCGGGTCCCGACACCCACAATTTTCCGGTGCGGATTGCACTTGAAGCTTGACAGAAGCAGTGACCAGGACAGGCGATGCCTCTATTGCGGGATCCTGCGACCGGGCATGGTGGCGTCAACGCGTTTTCGCCAGGCATGCAGTTCGGCAAGGAGTCCCCGGGCGGTCTCCGGTTCACGGTCGACAAGGTTGACCTGCTCGCCTATATCCTCATCCAGATTGAACAGCTGTATAGAGCCATTCTCAAAATATTCCAACAGCTTGTAAGGGCCAGACCGAATGGCGCCACCAGGGCTCTGGCCACCGTGATTGGAGTAATGCGGGAAATGCCAGAAGATGGACCTGGTTGCCAGGCCGTCTTGTTTCCCCTTCACGTCGCCTTCAACCACCCGGGCGAAGCTGACGCCGTCAACGTGTTGCGCCGGTTGCAACGGCAGCCCCGCCATCTCCAGCAACGTGGGATAAAAGTCGGCACTGGTCACCGGGACGTCACTGATCAACCCCCGCGCCCCCTTCTCTGGCCAGTGCACAATCAACGGCACGCGGATGCCGCCTTCATACAGCCAGCCCTTGGCGCCCCGCAACGGCAGGTTGGATGTGGCGTAGGCGATATCGAGGTTGTCCAGTTGACCGCCTTTCCAGCCGGTCTTGCCCGCCTTGCTACCTTTGCCCACCAGCGCCTCGATATTCATGGACGTGGGTGACGCCCGTCCAGCGTTGGCACCAGCCATACCGCCGTTGTCAGAGTAGAAGACGATGATCGTGTTTTCCGTATCACCATTGGCTTCAATCGCCTCCAGGATGCGGCCAACACTTTCGTCAATGCTCTCGACCATGGCGGCGAATTCGATATTGTCCTGGTGCTGCTTGATCTTGACGGCACGATTCGGCAAACCATAGTGGCCACTGTAAGCGGGCGTGTCGATCAACGCATCAAGTTCCTCGCGAGGTAGCGGCGCCGGTTCATCCGGGTTCCCTTCAAGGATGAACGGCGAACCGGACCGGGCCGGCTTCACGGCAAGTTTCTCCCGGTATTTGTCGACGCGGTCCGCACGCCCCTGGATCGGGTCGTGCACGGAAAAGTGCGACATGTAGAGGAACCACGGTTGGTCCGACGCCTCGCTGATGAAATCAACCGCAAGCTTCGTGAGCCTGTCGGTCACGTACTCATCGTCACGGCCGGGGATAGCGAGACCTTCCATACTATAGGGAGGGTGATAGCCACCCTTCGGACAACAGCCGTTCCATTGCGGCACCTGGATATCGAAACCCTGGCTTGTCGGGCCATACTCCGCGTCGCCCAGATGCCACTTGCCGAAAAGCGCCGTACGGTAACCATGCTCCCTGAATGCCTCTGCAAGGGTCGTCTCGTCAAGCGCCAGCCTCCACTCTGGGTGCGGCGATGATGGCCTCGTGGTCCTGTGCCGCGCGCCCCGGCAACCAGTCCGTTAGCTGCAGGCGAGCAGGATATTTGCCGGTCATCAGACTTGCCCGTGTGGGTGAGCAGACGTGGCCCGCCGCGTAGGCACTGGTGAATCGCACGCCCCTGCTGGCAAATTCATCAATGTTCGGCGTCTCATAAAAGTCGCTGCCATAAACGCCCAGGTCGCTCCATCCCATGTCGTCCACCAGGAAGAGGATCACGTTCGGCTTCGTTTGACCCGTTTCGCCGACCGGGGTCGGTGTGCAGGCCACGACCATCGTCAGGAGCACGAGCACGAAACATCTCGTCAGTGTCAGTCGTGTCTTCATGTGCATATCTATCCGGCTGTGGTCAGTGATGTTACCCGTCACCACCGTGCAGTTCCACAAGCTCACCACAGGCACTGTCGCCATCAGGTAAATGTCAGAGTGTTTGCGACTGCGGCTCTTAAGGCGGCGCGAGTTGGCAGACCTCGACCGGCCAGGTGGTTTGGAGGTATCGACCAACGTGATCCAGAATTTTGCGGATGATTTCGGGATCGGTGAAGTCGGCGATGACTCGTAAGCGGCCGTCACAGTAGGGGCACGCCGCAGCCTGCGCGAAACCATCAGGTGTCTTACAATCGACGACACCAGAGCCGATGAGGAGGATACGTGAAGGACAACATCAGCGACCCGATAACGACGATCCCCGAGGCTGGTGACAACCAGGACAGCAGACCCAGCCGAGACCTGAGTGGTCGCGCGGGTAATATCCCGGTGAAGGGCGGACAGGGTTTCGGCATCATCGGGCATCATCCGCCGCCATTCGATCCCGTGAACCAGTTCGATGAAGCTTTCAGCTTCTATGAGGAACACGGCTATGTCGTGGTCACTCAACTCCACGACCGGGAAGTCCGACAACTCAACGCCGTGTGCGATCAGTTTCACCAGGAGCGGGGCGCGGAGATTGATGTCCCCGGACAGGGCCAGCTCTTTTTCCCGCTGCTGAATTACCCGGAGTTCGACGGCACCGTGTTCCACACCAACACCTTGCCCCTGGTGGGCCGTATTCTGGGAGGCGTCGAGCACGCCCGGCACATTGAGTTCAACTACCGGGGCTGGCAGCCGGAGACTTCAGACTATGGCATGGCCTATCACCCGGATGACTGCAGTGGCGGTTTGCTGACCCTGGACCAGCGCCAGACCCGCCAACCGTACGGGCCACCGGATATGCTGAGCACCTTCACCTACCTGACCGATGTTGATCGCACCACGCCCTGTTTCGCGGTGGTTCCGAGGAGTCGTCGAACCCACAACATCCAGAGACTGCGCGAGGCACTCGGTGACGAGTACTGCGAAGTACCCATCTGGGGGAAGGCAGGTACCTGCTGCATTGTGGACCGGTCCACAATACACACCCGACTTGATCCCTTCGAGAAGGACAAGTGGAAGCAACGCTCAAGGCGCATCCTGCATCATGTGTTCGCTCGTGCAGGCGAGCTACACAACGAAGATGGCAGCCTGCGAACCGGCAATGGTCAGCCTCTTGCTGTCACCGACTGGGCCTTTTCCCGCGGGTTGATCCCGAAGCGCCTGGCAATGTCCGAAGATCCCGAAGTAGCCAGAATGTTCTCGGTGTGGCCGTCTCACCAGCAGGAGTGGATAGCCACAGACTTTGCAGAAGACTTCGTGAGCGATCCCAAATCAGCCCGGGGCCCGACCCGAGGGCATTACACGCACGACGGGAAGAAGAACAAGACGTAAACCGTGCTGTACCGTTACGGCATCCATCCTGAGTTGTGCTCTGACCCAGCTCTGACCCTAGATTGGCGGGCATATTAGTCCCGGGTGGGGGTACTCAGGAGCAGTGGAAGTTCAAACCGCCTGCTTATGATCGATTCATTGACCTGGTGTCTACAACAACAGGACGACAGTGGAGATCGCGTGGCAACCGCCGTGTGTCAGCGGGTTCTGGCACCTGGTTCACCCCACCAATAGTCAACGGCCACAAACTGGGCGCCGTCGACATCACGGGTAGAAACCCCGGCTGGGAGATGCACCCGGACACCGATGAACTCTTCTACATCATCGACGGGGAGGCCGAAATCACGCTTCTGGACGAAGATGGTCCGGACCACCACGTTGCACCCACGGGCACGGCGTTTGTCGTTCCCAAAGGCGTCTGGCACAAACCGGAAGCGCCGAAAGGTGCCAGGATATTGTTCTTCACGCCGGGTGAATCGGTGACATCCCACGCTGACGATCCGAGGCAGGAGTAGGCAGGCCAGTCGTGCAGTTCACCAAACACCTGCGCGAACCCGTCATGAACGGCGAGGTCACGTGCAGCATTCGGATCTGGCAACGACCTCGAGTGAAAGTCGGCGGACGCTACCGCCTGGACGACGGGTTCGTGGTGGTCGACCGGCTGATGCAGATCGAGTTTGACGACATTACTACCAGACTTGCGCGAGAATCCGGATTCGCCGGCAAGGCGGACCTGCTCAAGACCGCCAAACACGGTGCTGGCGAGAATGTCTATCTGGTCGAATTCCACTACGAACAGGCCGATAGCACGAACGGAAGCAACTGAACTCAGCCCCAGTCGTTGATGCTAAGAAACGGTGGTTGCGGACAGGCAAAACCATGGGTCTTTCCCGGTGCGGGTCAAGTCCTGCAATGGCAGGGTGGTTGCGACTTCTGATTCAGGGCGGTCGCGTCCCTACC
>JAQBUI010000108.1 GCA_027624035.1 Pseudomonadota bacterium
CGGAAGCGGGCGCGCTCCTCGGGGTGGAAACAAAGATCGCCGTCGAGGTCTTGCGGATCGTACACATCGGCGGCCTCCGGCGCGACGTTGAGGTCGCCAGCGAATGGGACCGCGCCGGTTTGACCCCGGCTTTGTCCAATGAGGCGATGAATTTCGCGCTGGTCCCGAACACGGTGATGCCCTCGCGGTCAATGGCATCCAGCAACAGGTCGCCGTCCCGGGCGAACGGCGAACCGTCATAGAGCACTACGGTACAGCCGGATGCCAGCCCGGAGACCAGCCAGTTCCACATCATCCAGCCGCAGGTCGTGAAATAGAACAGCACGTCCTCACGGCTGATGTCCGTGTGTAACTGATGCTCCTTCAGATGCTGGATGAGGGTACCGCCCGCACCGTGGACTATACACTTCGGCACCCCGGTGGTGCCCGACGAGTACATGATGTACAGCGGATGGTCAAAGGGCAGTTGGGCGAACTCGATTGGTTCACCGCTGCCCCGGGTGAACGTCGTCAGCAGTTCTGCGTTGTCCACACGCCCCAGATCCGGTGAATCGGCGACCAGCGGTACCACCACGACTTTCTCGATCCCGTCAATCTGCTGCTGGATGCTGGCGACTCTGTCCAGGCAGTCTAGGGTCTTTCCGTTATAGTAGTACGCATCGGCCGTGAACAGAATGCGCGGTTCGATCTGGCCAAACCGGTCACAGACCCCGCTCAAGCCGAAGTCCGGCGAGCAGGAAGACCAGATTGCGCCGATGCTGGTGGTGGCCAGCATGGCGACCACTGTTTCAATGATGTTCGGCATGAAGCCCGCGACACGATCGCCGGCGACGACGCCATGCCTCCGCAGGGCAGACGCCAGTTTCTCGACCTCGACAAACAGCTCCGCGAAGGTCAGGGAACGCCGGGTGCCGTCTTCGAGGAGGCTGACCAGGGCCGTGCGGTCATCCCGATACCGAAGCAGGTTCTCGGCAAAGTTGAGCCGCGCGCCGGGGAACCAGCGGGCTCCGGGAAAGCGCTCGCCGTCCGCGAGCGGGGCCTCGCCAGGCTTGCTGGCAAGAACATCACAGAAGTTCCAGACGGACTGCCAGAAATCCTCCCGGTGATCAACAGACCACTGATGGAATTCCCCGTAGTCAACAAACGTCTGCCCGGTTGCCCGCTCCACGGACTGCTGAAATCTGGTCATCCGGCTGGATTCGATCCTTCCAGAAGGTGGCATCCAGAGCGGTAATTCACTCATTGGTCTGGCTCTCTTGTCGCGCCCGTTTGCGGGAAATGGCCGTCGCGGCACGGGAACCATTAGGCCGGTCCAGCGCAGAGGAAATCGTGTTGCCGGCCTCGATCAGGGCATCGAGATCGATGCCGGTCTCATAGCCAAGACCATTTAACATGTACACCACGTCTTCGGTCGCCACATTGCCCGTCGCACCCTCCGCAAATGGACAACCGCCGAGGCCCGCGACGGATGAATCCACCACCCGCACGCCTGCCTGCAGGGCGGCGTAGATGTTGGCAAGCGCCTGGCCGTAGGTATCGTGGCAGTGAACCGCCAGGCTCTGAACCGGCGCCCAGACCTTGAGGTATTCAATCAGCTCCCCGATCTGTCCGGGCGTACCGACCCCGATCGTGTCGCCAAGCGAGATCTCATAACAGCCCATGTCCAGCAGCCCCAGGGTCACGTCCCGGACTTTTTCAGGCGCCACCGCCCCCTCATAGGGACACCCGGCAGCACAGGACACATACGCCCGCACCCGGACGCCATCCCGCTTTGCCGCGGCCAGCACCGGTTCAAACCGGCTGAGGGATTCGGCAATGGAACAGTTGATGTTGCGCTGATTAAACGCTTCCGAAGCGGCGCTGAATACGGCCACTTCATCGACCCCCGCCGCCATGGCCTGATCATAGCCCCGCATGTTCGGCGTCAGAGCCGCATAGACGACCCCGGCGCCACGAGAGATCGCGGCAAAGACCTCGTCGCTGCCAGCCATCTGCGGGATGGCCTTTGGGCTGACGAAGCTGCCTGCCTCAATGTATGAAACACCCGCCCCGGTCAATAGGTCAATCAGCCTCGCCTTGACGTGCGGCGCAATCGGCCGCTGCTCGTTCTGCAGACCATCACGGGGGCCAACCTCAACGATCCTGACTGTTTCGGGCATCAGCAAATCTCCTGTTTGTTCATTGCCTTCATCCATTCACACTCGACTCGCCCAATAGCGCCAGCCTGAATCGATCCTTGAGCCACGCGCCGTCCTTCGGCGGCAGCACCAGTGGCAGGGCTTCCGCCCGGACCTTGACGCCAAAGAACATCGGGCCCGTGTCCTGAACCAGGTGAACGCAGGCGTCATTCAGGTGTTCACCGGTCAGCACACGATGAACCCTCGAAATACCGGCCGCCCCGGCGATCGCCACCAGATCGGTATCACCGGCGGTGTGGGTATGCTGCATGCCGGTCTCTCCGTAGCGCTCATTGTCGAGCACCACAATGGCCAAATTTGAAGGCTGACAGGCAGCCACAGTCGCAAGGGAACCGAGCCCCATGAGCATTTCACCATCGCCGGTGATAACAATCACCCTTCGCCGGGGCTGTGCCAGCGCGAGGCCAAGGCCCATCGATACCGCACCCCCCATCGCGCCCCAGAGTGGAAAGTTAAGGGGATCATCGCCTGCGGCAGTGACGTCCCACGCGGGTGCGCCAAGCCCTGCTACTACCAGCGCGTCGCCCCGGTCAGCGAGAAGCCTGCCAACGACCTCCCTGCGCCGCAAGGGATATTGTTCACTTCGCGAGGATTCCACTGACATGTCTCAATTCCCGAACGTCTTGGCGCCCAGCAAACGCTGGGAAATGAGGACCGCCGTGGCGGCATTGCCGTGAACAGACATACGGGCCGCAGCGCCCACGGTGTCCCGCACGTCTCCGCCATCGTCGACACCGAACGTGATCACCCCTGCCAGCTTCAACATCTCTGCGGTCGTCTGGCCCATCGGCACCTGCCAGGGATTGAACTCTCCCCACTGGCCCCGCATGGTAATCAGCATCAACAGGGGAAAGCGACACACCTTCGCCAGCGATAACATATTCATGCAATTGCCCGCGCCGCTACTCTGCATGAGCAACGCGCCCCGTGCGCCCCCCAGCCATGCACCGGACAACAGGGCAATGCCCTCTTCCTCGGTAGTCAGCGGCACCGTGGTCACATCAGGGTCCGACTGACAGGCGTCAATGAGACCAATATGCCCGGCATCGGGCACGTAGGCCACCATCCGCATATCGTGGTCCATCAGTACGTCGAAGATGTCCTGCTGCCAACTGGCTGGCTCGTTCATGGGTGGTCGCTGTGCATTGTAAAGCCGGATTGTCTCCAATCCCGGACGATGTTGCGAGCCTGTTACGGCAGAACTGACATCAAAACGCTTAACGCTACTGCGAACAGCCGCGGGCGCTGATAGGCCAGAGTTCCCGGACCACACCGCCGCGAACAGGAAACAGGTAGTCATAAAGATTGACCGTGGGGTCACAGTGCGGCACGGCCATCCACAGTCGGTCACCGAGCCCGATCCTGGCGGAGGGATTGTCCAGCATGAGAATGCCGTGTTCGTCCCCACCCCAGCGAAAGCGGACGCCTTCGATGTCCCGACACTCCGGTACCATCTTGTCCGAGGCGAATGACTTGAACCCCGCATCCACCGTGATGGCCCGGTCCTGGGGCTGGCTGATGGCGGTCACCAGTACGAACAGTGCCGCTTCGAAATCTTCAAACCGGGTGGCCGTCCGGCTGCCAATGTCTCGATATTCCATGTCCATAAACGCATAGGAACCTGCCTGCAGGTCGGTCACCAGACCGAGCTCAGGTTCGAAGTCGTAACTGCCTGTGCCGCCACCAGTGAATACCGGAACGTCTATGCCGTCTGCCCGGAACATCTCGAGCGTGCTGCGCCCGGCGGCCATCACCTCAAAGTAACGGGCCCGGCGCGCCTGATGCCCCTCAACATGCATGCAATTTCCGGCGTACATCTGCAGACCGTCGAACCTGAGGGCCGGGCATCGGTCCAGAACATGCCGTCCAAGGTCCAGTGCCGGCGTGCCGGGCGCGATCCCCGTTCTGCCCATCCCCGGGTCTACATCCACCATCACACCAATCCTGATGCCCGCCTCCCGTGCCAGCGCATTCAAACGGGAAGCCGTCACCGCATTGTCCACCACAATCTGCAACTGCGGATTCGTCGCTGCCAGTGCGACGACCCTTGCCAGTTTGTCTTGGCTCACCACCGGCGAGGTGATCAGAATCGGGGCAATCCCGCTCGCCTGCATCACTTCGGCTTCACTCACGGTTGCAGTGCAGATCCCGGCAGCACCAGCCGCCAGCTGCCGGCGCGCCACCTCGGGACACTTGTGCATCTTGGCGTGGGCTCGAAGACGCATACCGTGCTGATCCAGCCACGCCCCCATGGTGGTCAGATTGCGCTCGAACGGCTCAAGGTCAACGACCAGCGCTGGCGTCGGCAACTCTGCGAGGTCTATGGGTTCATCAAGAACGATCGGGCGGGAAGGGCGATTCGCCAGCGATTGTTGTTGGAATGCCTCAAAGTTCACGATGCTGGCAGGTCCGGGTATAGGGTCGACTAGTCACGTAATTGAAGCAGGCCGTCTTTTACGCGCTGGGCCTTGTCTTCATCCCACCACCAGGCGTCTATAAACGGAATCCGGTTCAGGTTGTCGTTGCGGACCTCGCCAAATTTGTCCCAGTGCACCAGACGAAAACCGGGCTGGGAGCCCATGGGGATCATATAGAAGTTCCACAGCAGAACGCGGTCCAGTGCACGGGTCGCAGCATAGAGGTCCTCCGCCGTATCGGCCTCAATGACCGAGTCGATCAGACTGTCGATCACAGGATTACGGATACGCATCCAGTTCTGACCATAGTCCTGCCCGGCCGCCTCGCTGCCAAACCAGTTTCGGAGCTGCAGCCCTGGTGTGTTACTGGGCGCAAGGCGCACACTGTTTCCGTCGAACTTTCCGGTGCGGCTGCGGTGCAACCAGTTGGACACCTCCGGCGCCTGACCGGTCCATTTCACCCCGATGAGGTCCAGGTTCTGCACCAGAGACAGGTTCTGGCGAATTGAATAGTAGGACACTCCGATGAAATCGAGCGTCAGGGGCGCGCCGGTGTGGACATTGCGCATGACCCCGTCGGTGACCTCATAGCCCGCCTCGCTGAACAGATCGAGTGCCCGTTTCAGATTCTGCCGCTGCACACCGACGCCGGTACTCGGTGGATGTCGGAACTCTTCAGTAAACACCCGTGGCGGCACCTGGTCACGCCATGGCTCCAGCAACTCGAGTTCCTTTTCACTGGGCAAGCCGCTGTGCGCCATGGGGGAGTTCTGGAAAAAGCTGACGCCAGTATCGTAGAAATCGTAGAACAGGATCTTGTTGGTCCATTTGAAGTCAAAAAGCAGCCACAGCGCCTCGCGAACGCGGATGTCCGATAACGCCGTGCGTTCCGTGTTCCAGATCAGGGGCCACCACAGCCCCTCCACGCTGGCGACCGGCCGGAGGTCACGTTTAAAGAGGCCCGCCTTGACGGCCGGAAAGTCATACTGGGTGGCCCAGTTCTTGGAAACGCCCTCCTCGCGGATGTCTACCACGTGACTCTTCTGGGCTTCACCCATCACCGTCTCGTCTTTGAAGTGATCGAACTTGACCTGATTGAAGTTGTACCGCCCCCGGTTGACCGGAATATCCCTGCCCCAGTAATCTTCCACCCGCTCATACACCAGCAGTCGACCCACATCCGCTTCTACCAGCCGGTACGGGCCACTGGCGAGCGGCGGCTCAATGGTCGTCTTGGTAATGTCCCGGTCTTCCCAGTAATGCTTTGGCAGAATATTGAAGATCCCGATGGTAAACGGCAGCGTCGGATTGACCTCCACGGCCTTGCGGCGAACAAAGCAGATCTCGTTGTCGCCGAATGCAAACACCCGTTCGACCGCAGCAAATGCTGTCTTGATGGCGACCGAACCATGCTCGAGAAAGGTGTTGTAGGTATACAGCACATCATCGATGGTGATGGGCTCGCCGTCATGCCAGTAGGCATCTTTGCGCAGTCTGAAGGCGATCCAGTCCATCTCCGGATGAATCGCCACCCCGTCGGCCAGCCGGCCGTAGTAACTCACGGGTTCATCAATTGACGGCTCCAGGAATCGGTCGTAGACGATACCACCGGTGATCTCGTAGCCCGATGCCAGCCGACCCTTCTCGATCACACCATTGTAGTTGTCGAACGTTCCCATGATCGGGACCCGAATTTCACCCGCCTTGGGTGCGTCGGGGTTGGTGAATTCGAAATGGGAGAACTCCGGGCCATACTTGAGCGGCAGCAGATGAGAGATGCCGTGTCGATAGTCCGGGTTCGTGCAGGCAGTTTCCGCAGCCTGGGCACCGGCCACGCACACCGCTGCTCCAAGGATTGCCAGCATGAATGAAATCACCGAGCGCAAACTTCCTCCTCGCATGAATGCTCTGCTTTGATCGCCCACTATAGTGTGCAGGCCTTGTGCTTCGCAACGGGGGGAGATTAATGGGGTCGGAGTAAAGTGCCGGAGTAAACCCACCTCCGTCAAGGCCCCAGGACTTACCTCGGCACTTTACTCCGGCACTTTACTCCGACCCCGATCATCCTTCCGGGGATCAAAGGCATCCCGCACTGCCTCGCCAGTGAAGATCAGCAACGTCAGCATCAGTGCAAGCGTGAAGAAGGTCGTCAGGCCCAGCCACGGCGCATGAACGTTGGTTCGCCCCTGGGCCAGCAACCGGCCCAGGGACGGGGACTCCGCAGGCAGACCGAAGCCCAGAAAATCAAGCGAAGTCAAAAGGGTAATGGACCCGGTCAAGATGAACGGCAGAAAGGTCAGGGTGGCCACCATTCCGTTCGGCAGCACATGGCGCAGCATGATCCTGGTGTCGCTGGCGCCCAGCGCCCGGGCTGCCGTCACATACTGAAAGTTGCGGGCCCGCAGGAACTCGGCGCGGACCACCCCGACCAGCGACATCCAGCTGAACGCGACCAGGATACCCAGCAGCCAGAAGACATTGGATTCCACAATGCTGGCCAGGATGATGAGGATGAACAGGACCGGCAGCCCTGCCCAGACCTCTACAAACCGCTGCCCCGCAAGGTCAACCAGCCCCCCGAAATACCCCTGCACGCCACCGATGCAGACACCAATCACAGAACTCAGAACCGTCAGCACAAGGCCAAACAGGAACGACAAGCGGGCACCATAAATGAGCTGCGCCGCCACGTCCTTGCCCATGTTGTCGGTGCCGAACCAGTGGGTGGCCGAAGGTGGAGACGGGGCCGGGGCAGGCAGATAGTAGTCGATGGTGTTGTAACTGAAAGGAATCGGGGGCCAGATCATCCAGCCATCGCCCCGGGTAATCATCGCCTGCACCTCGTGCTCCCGATAGTCTGCCTCTACCTCAAAGACACCCCCGAACGCGGTTTCCGGATAGGTCCTGAACACCGGGAAATACAGGCTGCCCTCGTACCCGACCAGTAGCGGCTTGTCGTTGGCGACCATTTCTGCCATCAGGGTCACGGAAAACAGCACCACAAAGATCCACAGCGACCAGAATCCACGCCGGTTCGCCCTGAAGTTGGAAAGCCGGCGCCTGGTCAGCGGCGTGATCCATGACCTCTGGCCGGGTACGCTTCCGTCGTTCACCGTGGTCACGAATCCCGCCTCCCGAAGTCGATTCGAGGGTCCACCAGCATGTAGATGACATCCGCGATCAATTGGGTCACGAGGCCCAGCAGGGTGAACACAAACAAGGTACCGAACACGATCGGGTAGTCCCTGCTGATGATTGCTTCAAATCCGAGCAGCCCGATGCCGCGCAGGGAAAAGATCACCTCGATCAGCACCCCGCCCGTGAACAGCATACCCAGCAGCGCCGCCGGAAATCCGGCGATGACGATCAGCATGGCATTGCGAAACACATGCCCGTACAACACCCGCCGGGGTGCCAGCCCCTTGGCCTCCGCCGTCAGTACGTACTGCTTGTTGATCTCCTCAAGAAAGGAATTTTTGGTGAGCATGGTCAGGGTGGCAAAACTGCCGGCCACCATCGCAGCCACCGGCATGGCCAGGTGCCAGATCCTGTCACGAATCCTGTCCGCGAGCGCCATGTCACTGTAGCCGTCCGAGACCAGCCCACGCAGCGGGAACCAGCTGAAGAACTCACCGCCACAGAACAGGATGATGAGCAGCATGGCCAGAATGAAGGCCGGGATCGCGTAGCCCACCAGGATCACCACGCTGGTCCAGACATCAAACGGGCTGCCGTCCAGCACCGCCTTGCGAATACCAAGGGGCAGCGACACCAGATAGACGATGAGCAACGACGCGATACCGAGGGAGAGCGACACCGGTAACCGGTCGAGCACCAGGTCGACCACCGGCACGTCCTGGTAATAGCTGTCACCGAAATCGAAGGAGAAATAGTCCCGTAACATGATCAGAAACCGGATGTGCGCCGGCTTGTCGAACCCAAACTGCTGTTCGAGTTCTGCGATGAGTTCCGGGTCGAGGCCCCGTGAGAACTCATAGCTGCTCTGGGCGCCCGGAGCGGAACTGCCAGCACCGCTACCCCCGCCCACTCCCGCGGTTGCGGTCACGCCCTCCCCCATCAGCCTGGCAATGGCCTGATCCACCGGCCCACCCGGCGCCGCCTGGATGATGACGAAATTCACCAGCAGGATCCCGATCAGGGTCGGGACAATCAACAGCAGACGGCGGAAGATGTAGGAGGATGCAATCCCCATCGCAATGTGAGCCAACCGCGCCATCACTTCTCGCCACCGGTGAGGGCGGCGTCAACCCGGGCATTTTTGACAGAGTCCAGCCACCAGAGTGCCGGAAAACCGGTCCAGTTCATGTGTTCGGCACCCAGCGGTGGATGCCCGAACCGATCCCAGTACAGCAGGTGTCGGCCGACCGGGTGACCATCCGGTATCATGTAGAAATTCCAGATCAGCACGCGGTCCAGGGCCCGGCCCGCAGTATTCATCTCTTCCCGGGTGCTCGCCCGGGCAATCTGCTCTACCAGATGGTCGACCACCGGATTCTTGATACCGGCGTAGTTGATCATGTTGAGGGGATCTGCGTACTGGGAGGTGAACTGCCCGCGCAGGCGATTGGGGAAGGGAATGGTATAGGTATAGAACTTGCGGATCGTGGCATCGAAGTCGTAACTGCGTAACCGATTGACCATCAGATTGTTCTCGACCTTGCGCAGCACCGCGTGGATGCCGAGGCGCTTCAGGTTGTCGATATAGGGCGTCAGCATCTGCTCGTAGAGCCCGGTTGCGATCACGAATTCAAACCTGAGCGGCTCGCCGGACTGCTCATTGACCCGCTCGAAATCCCGCACCACCCACCCTGCCTCACGCAGCAGGGCATCGGCCGCTATCAGGGTTTTTCGGTTACGACCAGATGACGGGTTTACCGGCAGCTCTATCGGGTCTGTAAATACCCGGGCCGGCAGCTGGGACCGAAACGGTTCAAGGAGCTCAATTTCCGCCTGCGATGGCATCCCTTCTGCCTGCAGACCCGAGCGGACGAAATAGGAGTTGTTACGCGCGAGGCCACCATGCCAGTACACTCGGTTCGCCCACTCAAAGTTGTAGGCCAGCGTCAGCGCCTCCCTCACCCGGACATCCTGAAACCGCGTCCGACGCAGATTGAACACCACCGCTTCGTGCATGCCGTAGGCGGTGCCCATGGTATAGGTCTCTGTCTTGAACAGCCCCTGCCGTGAGGCGGGGAAATCGTAGGCTGTGTGGAAGAACTTCTCGTTCTGCTCCCGATAGAAATCGAACACCCCGGCACGCAAGGCCTGCAGCATCACACTCTTGTCGAAGAAATAAGTGAGTTCGATTCGATCGAAGTTATACATACCCCGGGTAAAGTTAAGATCTCTGGCCCAGTAGTCAGCGACCCGTTCAAACACCACCCGATGGCCGGGGTCCACCTCGGCCACCCGATATGGCCCGCTCCCGAGAGGCGGTTCCAGCGTGGTGGCATCGAATTCACGAGCCGCCCAGTAGTGTTTCGGCAGCGGTGCAAACAGGCCCGTCTGGATGATCAGATGACCGTTTTTCTCGGCGCTGGCACTGAAGTGAAACTTGAATGACCGCGGCCCGGTCTGCTCGATACGCTCGACATCCTGCCAATCGGACCGGAAGCTGATCGAAGCGCGGTTCTTGAAGACATCAAACGTCCACAGTACGTCCTCTATGGTGACCGGGCTGCCGTCGTGCCAATGGGCGTTGTCACGCAGCTTGTATTGCACCCAACTGTAATCGTCGGCGACCTCAATTGACTCTGCCAGACGACAGTAATAGGTGCCGGTCTCATCTTCTGACCCGACCATCAGCTTTTCATAGATCACCGACCCCAATCGCGGGTCGATGTAGAACGCAGTGATGCCCTTGTCCACAAACGGGTGCAGACTGGTGAAGGTGCCGACTTCCGCCACCTTCAGGGTGCCACCCTTCGGGGCATCCGGGTTGACGTAGTCAAAGTGAGCCACATCAGCGGGATATTTCAGCTCGCCAAAGTATGAAAAACCGTGGCGCGCCTGACTGGCGAACGTCGGCCAGCAGATCACCAGCAATGCAGCCGACAAGAATGTAGGCAGATTCATCGCGGCATCATATCGGATGTACCAGGGGAGGGCAGTCCCCCGCGCCAGAGTTCACCCGATTTTTATCTGGGGGTCTGGACTGAGAGGTAGCTGAAATTGTTGAGAACGGCGTAAGATTTTGATTAAGTGAGGGAAAGCCACGATGTGCCGAACTATGTCGCAGATTGACCATCCGCTATATTGTTAGATGCCTAAAGCCGTTCCCCACAACTTTCGTGACGTAGGTGAGAGCATCAACGCCCATGCGGCACAAAGATTGTTGCGAGAGGCGACGATTTTTCGAGGTGGGGAGTTCAGTCAGCCGGATTTCCTGGAAGGTTGTGGAGTCAGAACCATTGTAAGTTTGCGCAGTACGCCAGACCCAATTGTGCCCGGCGTATCTACATTGAATGTCGCTCCGAAAGAGAAGATGAACAACTACCTCTTTGCTTCAAGCATATTCAAAGAATGGTTATCAAATCTTTTCCACCAAATGACATTAATCGAATACCCAGTTTATATTCACTGTACTGCGGGTAAAGACCGTACCGGTGTCGCAATCGCTCTGCTTCTTAAACTTCTGAACCTTGCTAATGGTCACATCATGAATGATTACCGAAAGAGCGATGGCACCATTTACATAGATAGTATGCAAGCAGTTCTTGATGGATATACTTTTTCATCCAGAGATCAGGATGCCAGAGTAGAGTTGGCGAATCTTTTACTCAACAGGGACAGCGCCTAACAAAAATGGCCTCGTCGGCAAAATCTGTGGGCAGATTGTTGCCAATTTAGCTGACATTGCCCGGTTCGAGGAAGCGATAGAGTTTCCTGCATGTTGCATCGAAGGTCCGCTGCTGTGACTCGGAGATGCGTGGCCAGATGAGTGGGCCACCCTCATCTTCGATGAGGTTGAAGATCAGCGCCGGGATGGATTGTTGGCAAAGCTCGGGGTCAACATGACGGCGCCGGATGACTTCACCACCCAGCATCCAAACATGATCCCGATGGCGGGCCAATGTCTTGGCTGCAAGACCCTGGCGCAGCAGCTCATGCAAAAAGGGCTTGAGGTGTTCAACGATCTCCTGGCCAGCGGCAATATCCTTGTCTTCAACCCGCCAGGAGTGAGGCCATTGCGCCAGGTCCGGACAGAGTCGCTCAAGCGCTGCCACGGATTCCGCGGTGATAATAGAAGTCCCACTGACTTTGTTGCGTGCCTTGCTCATGTTGTTAATCCGGTTGCTTAATGCCTGTCATCATTTTCCCGGCTTTGTCTATGAAAGCGCCAGTCTGGATGAAACGGTCAACACCATCGAGGTGTCGGTCCGACCCCGGCGCCGTTCCAGTCCCATTTGCTCGGCGTGTGGCAAATCTGGCCGCGGCTACGACACCCTCGCGGAACGACGCTTCGAGTTCATCCCCATTTGGGGCTTCGCCGTGGTGTTACGATATCGCATGCGGCGGGTGCAGTGCAGGACTTGCGGGGTCAAGGTAGAAGACGTCCCGTGGGGCATCGGTAAACACGGCCTGACCCGCGCCTACATGCTGTATCTGGCGCACTGGGCGAGGAAACTGTCCTGGCTGGAAACAGCACGCAGCTTCCATACCACGTGGGAGAAGGTCTGTCAGGCAGTCGAGTACGTCGTACAGTGGGGTTTGGAACAGCGGCAGCTCGGCCACATCCATGCCCTCGGTGTGGACGAAATTGCCTATGGCCGCGGTCACAAATACCTGACACTGGTATACCAGATTGACGCCGGCTGTGTGCGCCTGCTCTGGATTGGCAAGGAGCGGACAACAGCAAGCTTCGAGCAATTCTTCACCCTGATTGGCAAGGAGCGGGCCAGCAAGATTGCATTCGTTTGTTCGGATATGTGGCCAGCTTACCTGAAAGTGATTGCCTCACATTGCGCCAACGCACTCAACATTCTGGATCGGTTCCATGTGGTGGCCAAAATGAACGATGCCATTGATGATGTCCGTGCCAGTGAAGCGCGACGTATGGTCCAGGATGGCTATGAGCCAGTACTGAAGAAGTCCCGTTGGTGTCTGCTCAAACGCCCCGGTAATCTCACCGACCAGCAGCGCGTCAAGCTCAGTGACGTACTGCGATACAACCTCCAGAGTGTCCGGGCCTATCTGCTGAAGGAAGCGTTCCAGCAGTTCTGGGAATATGACTCTCCGGCCTGGGCCGGCAAATTTCTCGATCAGTGGTGCACCCAGGTAATGCGTTCCCGTATCACACCGATGAAGAAATTCGCGAAAACGATGCGCACCCATCGCGAATTGTTGCTCAACTATTTTAGAGCGAAAAAGGCCTATTCCAGCGGCGTCGTGGAAGGGCTGAACAACAAAGCCAAAGTTACTATGAGAAAAGCCTACGGATTTCGAACCTTCAAAATTACAGAACTCTCGCTTTATCATGCACTTGGCAAGTTACCCGAGCCAAAGCTCACCCACAGTTTTTACTGACGAACCACTTTGTTAAAGTCAGGTTTCCGACAAGACTTCAAAGGAGAACGACCCGCGATGGTTA
>JAQBUI010000109.1 GCA_027624035.1 Pseudomonadota bacterium
GGCGGGGAATCGAGCGGCGGCATTCGTGCATCCCGGGGAACGGCGACAGACACCACGTGCGGGATCTGTGTCGTGATTTCATGATACGCCAGTGCAGAAATGAGGCAGATAACGGCCTTGGGGAAACGCAGGCTCACCGTCACCAGATCAGGATTGCTGATGGGTGGCAGTTCCACCAGCCGATAGACGCCGCGGGATACCTGTTCGATAATTCCCTTGTCCCGCAGCGAATACAGGCTATAGCGTGACATCCCCAGCGCAATCGCATCACTCATGCGAAGCTGCCCGCCATGTTGGCGGAAGAGCCCTTCGGGGGATATCTTTTTTTTAACGTCAGACATAATGTCACCATTTATTAAAATATGGTAACAATATGTCTGATTGAGCAAAAAATCAAGTTTTGGCCTGAAAAGCCGCCTGCACTAATGCAACGGCACAACATTATCCGGTCTCGATGCCACATGCCCCAGCAGCCCAAGCCAGAATCCGCGCAATTCCTCCATTTCTCAAGCGGTGTAAAAGTAATCGTTATCCCCCTTGCGCTTGCTCAACATCTGGTTCACCCGCAGGCCGAAATTGAATTCATGGCTGGCAAGCCGCTCCAGGAACAGCTCCGGGAACATCTCAAAGTCCGGCTTCGTCAGGCCGGTGAATATCATGGCATAGCGGCTCTGCGCCTCCATCGCAACCACACACTTGCAGCGCAGGACATAAACACGGTGCGCATACCATTGCATAGCGCCTGGACCGGCCGGCACTTCAGCCAACTGGGCTTTCAAATCAGCCGCCAGGGCCTTGGACGTGTGAATCTGGATCATGTGCTTATATAAAAAAATCAGTCACTGCTATAACACTCTCATCCACCAAACCGCTCGGCCAATCCACCAAGTGTAATGTTCTCAGCGATCTCATCATGCGGAATCAGCAGGTAACGCCATGGCTTACCGCCATAGGTGCTCGCATGGTCAGATGCATTTACACACCATTTAATCGCCACTTCCTTTTTGGCAATTACAATCGGATCATCCAGCTCCTTGCGCATTTTTGGTTCCAACATGTAGATCGTGTCGGCCGTCTCGGCCACGAAGTCCGGCTGGTATTCCAGATGGTCCGCACCGGTCTTGTAGTAGATCTGAAATTGTCCCTTTGCCGGTTTGAACCAACGAATGGCGTCGCGTTCAAGTATCACCGCTAGCTTGCGCTCCGTGTCGGAGTCGAATTTCTGCACGGGATATAGACAACGCTGGAAGTTACCGAACAGGTATTTCGCCATGTTGCTTTTGTCCGCTGGAGCTACCCTGTAATCGGCGGGCGGTTCTTGCACGGAAGACGTATAGGCGCTCTGCTTCAGCTCGGTGAAGCCCTTGCTGACCTTCACTTCATAACCTGCCGCTTCTTCCCAATAGTGTTCCTGCATCTGCACATGGATAAACCGCGCGATATCCCGTTGAAAGCAGCGCAGCACTTTGCGTGTATCTTCATCGGAGAGATAACTCTGAAAATGGCGCACCGTTTGTGACGCCAGGTCGTAGAGCAGGTCGGCATGCTCATCGTAGGAAATATCATCGAAATCCACGAGACCGCCCACCACATAATCTTCCAGCCGCGCTTCTTCGATACCGCCTCGACCAAGCGCCAGGACTTCACGCTCATTGGTGCGCAGTGTCTGAATCCATAGCTCATCTGACACTGCCGGATACTTCAATGTATCCAGGTTCAGCGAAAATGGTTTGAAGCCTGACTGCACCTCACCCCGAGGCACCACCAGAATGCGCGGTATATCGATCGTCTGTTGCGTAACCAGCTCCACGGTCTTCGCAACTACGGCGGCAATATCCGGCCTCTCGGTCACGCCTTCCAGTTCCATTTGTCCGGGTGTACGTTGCTCCTCGACAGCTTTCACGATGGCGGCCTGAATCTCCGGCTTCTTCAGGTGTTCGACCGTCGGTAATGACTGCGGCTGATTCTCATATTGCTTGATAACCTCGTAGGCAATCTGCGCGACTTTTTGGTCTTCCGGCTTACTGAATGCAGGCGCCTCATTCTGCCCGGCCACGGTCGTACTGCTCGTCACCTGTGCAGGCTTGAATCCCAGTCGGGTGGCCAGCTGTGATTGCGACACCACCGTGACTGTTTTCTGTCCCAGCTCATCTGCATCCAGCACTACCGCCTGCAGGCGAATAGTAGAATCTGGTTTATTGGCCTCTTCGATGATCTCCTGGAACTTGTCGTGGGCGACGATATTCAACCGGTCCACGGCGGTCACGCCGGTACGTTTGCCGTAAGGCAGACGCAGACCACGGCCGATGGATTGCTCGATAAGAATGCGGGCATTGGCTGCACGCAGCGGCACAATGGTGTAAAGATTGGTTACGTCCCAGCCTTCCTTGAGCATGTTGACGTGAATGACAATCTCCGTCGGCTCGGAGGTAAGCTCGACTTTGAGCAGGCGCTCCACCATCTCATCCTCCTTCGCGCCGGTCTGGCTGGAATCTACCTGGATGACCTTTTCCTTGTAGCGCCCCTCGAAGAATCCATCCGATTGGATCAAGGACAACAACTGTCCCGCATGGGTAGTATCCCGCGCGATGACCAGCAAGAAGGGCTTGACGATAGCGTTGCCGCTTTCGCGAGCGTAGGTCTCCAGTTCCACCTTGACACTTTCGTGCAGACGCAAGCCGTCTTCGAGCTTTAGGCGCTCAATCTCTTCCGTTGACATCCCGGCCGGGTTGAAGTCCTTGCGCGTGACCACGGCTGGTTCTTTCACGAAGCCATCGGCCATGGCCCTGCCCAGCGGGTAATCGTAAATGACGTTCTTGAAGGCCACTGCGCCGCGAGCAGATTCCACAAACGGCGTCGCCGTCAGCTCCAGCCCCAGAATCGGTTTGAGTTCATTGATCGCCCTGATCCCGGCGCTGGCACGATAGCGGTGCGACTCATCCATCAACATCACCAGATCAGGCAACCTGATCCTGCCCAGTAACTTCGGACACCGGTCTAAGCGACCTTTTTGGTCAACTCAACTGCATGCGGACTAATATACCCGTTAGCACTGTGTCGACGGTTTCGATTGTAATCAACTTCAATGTATTCGAACACATCTTGTATGACCGATTGTCGGGTCGAAAAGATTATTCCGTGAATTGCTTCGACCTTCAGCGTGTGGAAGAAGCTTTCTGCGACCGCGTTATCGTAGCAATTTCCGGTACCACTCATGCTGCCGATCAGCGTGTGCTGCTTAAGCAGGGCCCGATACCGATTCGAACAATATTGGCTACCACGATCGGTGTGAACGATGACACCTTTCGGGTCGCCTCGCCGCGACAACGCCATCGTCAACGCGTCACAAACCAGACCGGTCTTCATCCGATCCGACGTCGCCCAGCCGACCACCATGCGTGAGTACAGATCAATCACTACCGCGAGGTAAACCCAGCCCTCGATAGTCCACAAATAGGTGATATCACCGACCCACTTCTGGTTCGGTCCGTCAGCGCTAAACTCCTGCTTGAGCAGGTTGTCGAAGACCGGGAGATCGTTGTCTGACTGGGTCGTCGCCTTGAACTTCCGTGCTGCTTTAGCGCGTAAACCCTGGCGTTTCATGCTGTCTGCCACGGTTTTTCGGTCGCACCTATGACCCGCATCGGCCAGATCCAACACCAGTCTGGGTGAGCCACTACGGCCCTTCTGCTTGTCGAACAGCTGCTTCACCAGCGTGTCCCTGTGAGCCCGTTGTTGCTGTTTCGGTGCAGGATTACCTGCGCGCCTGCGCCACGCGTGGAAACCGCTTCTTGACGCTGATAGCACGCGCGCCATTGCTGCGATCGTGAACTCCTCGATGTGTTTCAACATGAATGCATACTTCACTTCAGGCCGCTCCGAGCGAAGTATGCTGCCGCTTTTTTTAGGATGGCAAGCTCCTCTTCCTGGTCAGCGACCTTCCGCTTGAGCCGTGCGATCTCCACCGCCTGATCCCGTTCAATCTCGCTCCGACTCGCCTGCAACTGCGCTTTCCTGCGCCAGCCATACAGTTGCGAATCGTTCAGGCCCAGGTCCTTGGCTGCCTGAGCCACTCCAACCTTCTGCGCCAGCGCCACCGCTTCATCCCGAAATCCCTGAGGATAGTGATTCCGCGTTGCTGTCTTCTTTATTGATTGCTTTCTCATCAAGTTCCACCTCTGTTGCGTAGTTTAACTCGCTTAACGAGGTGTCCATCATTGTTGGGCAGGATCAACCCGGCCAGATAGTCGAAGTAACTCTCACCGATGTATTCCGACAGCCGCTTGATGCGGGGAGATTTGCCACCTCGCACCTCAGAATTAATCTTGGAGATATTGAAGATGTTTACCCGCACACCACCAAACAGCGAGCCACTTGCCGGGTCACGCTGGTCGTAATTGTCACCAGTAATAATGGCAGGTGCATTGGTTGCAAACTCCGCAATTCCCCTGAACACATACTTGGGCGTGTTGGGCGTGAAGTCGGCGATCAGCTTGTTGTAGATAGTCAGGTTTGGCGCCAGCACGAAGAAGTTGTTGATGCCGTGGGCCAGATGCAGATAACTGATAAAGGCACCCATCAGCCGCGTCTTGCCCACGCCGGTGGCCAGGGCGAAACACAGCGAAGGAAATTCGCGTTCAAAATCGGTAACCGTCGGAAACTCGCTGCGGATAATCTCCAGCACAGCATTAATATCCGGCTCTTTACCGGGTGGCGCAATCTCAGTGATGCGATCGAGAATCTCCACCGATCGACGCTGCGGTGGGCGCAGGCTCAGACGGCCGGCGATGGAATTTACATTGCGGTTCATTGCCCGGCCTCCTCATCAAAGAGGCCCTGTTGGCCGAGATTTTCTTTTTGCCCTTTCCTACTGAAAGAGGATTCAGGAGTAAGGTCAGGCGGCGCTTCCGGCAGGTTCTCCACTTTGAGGCTGTAATCGTCGTGTCCCCACTCGCAGCGCTTGAGTACCGCATGGGGGATCTTTTTCACTGTCAAATTTGGCCAGCGGTCCGCCTTGCCCCGGAAGGCGGAGCACAGCACCAACAGGCTACTCTCCGTACCCACGTCCTCGCTCAACGCATTGAGCTGGTCGGCGGTCAGACTCTGGGTGGTGACATAGATGAAGTCCCGCTCGGTGGAATGGCCGTGCTGCCAGTACACTTCATCCGACGGTGCATAGGTGAAGCCCTCCAGCTTGCACGCTGCCTCCGCCAGCATGGTGGCGTTGAATTCCTTGCTGATGACCCAGTTGCCCCACTTGTCCTTTTCAAGTAGCGAAGGTGCGAGCCGGTAATAGCGGAAACCGCCGCCGCCTTTCCAGTTGACGGCCTTGCTGATGCCGCCCTGGTCCTTGCCATCAATGACTTTTTGCAGACGTGGGATGATGTGGGTGTGGCAATGTTCACCCAGCTCCACCATGATCCATCGGCGACCCATCTTGTGGGCGACGGCGCCAGTGGTGCCTGACCCGGCGAAGGAGTCGAGGACGAGGTCGTTGGGGTTGGTAGCAATGTTCAGTGTTCGTTCAATTAGCTTCTCAGGCTTTGGAGTATCGAAGGAGCTATCTCCGGGAAACAGGATGCGCATTTCGTTTTTTGAAGTACGATTGCTCCCAACACCATTCTTAGACCATAGCGTTCGAGGCACTAAATCTCCAACCTCGGACAAATACCGCTTAATACTTGGACGTGCGGCACCTTTTGGTCCCCACCAAACCCGACCGTCAGCGTCTAGCTCTCTCAGTTTATCTTCTGAAACACGCCAGAACCGTCCGGGCGGCGGCGAAAATGTTCGGCCCGTTGGACCTTGTATAGAATACTGACCTTTTGAGTACGGCTTGTTCGCATACGGATCTCCGGGTAGCCAAGGTCCTCGTGAATCATTGTCCGGGTTGTTGTAAATTGAATTTGCTTCGGTAGTGCGTTCTAGTTTCCGAGGCACCCAATCTGGATTCTTAGAAAACACCAACATATGATCGTGATCGGTAGAAAATTGCCGTGCAGAGTTACGAGGTGAGTCGGCCTTTTCCCAAATAACGTTCGCGACAAAATTCGCCCGACCAAACACCTCATCACACAACACCTTGAGATAATGCGCCTCATTGTCGTCTATCGTTATCCACAACGAACCATCCTCCGACAACAACCGTCGGAGGATCTCCAACCGGTCACGCATCAACGACAACCAGATCGAATGCTCCACCCCGTCGTCGTAATGAGTGAAGGCACTGCCGGTGTTATAAGGTGGGTCGATGAACACGCACTTCACCGTTAGCGGTCATTCCAGACCGTTATTGACGGCGGAGATATAAGTCTGACCGCATCGGCGCATCAGCATACTTTTGTTTCCAGATTCTCGGTGTGAGCGACGCAATATCGCTCTCCGGGTGCAAGCTGATCCGTTGCAGCACATCGACGAGGTAAGTGTACGGGTCAATGCCGTGCAGCTTGCAGGTGCAGATCAGGCTCTGGATGATGCCGACGTGTTCGGCCCCGAGTTCAGTCCACGCGAACAACCAGTTTCTTCTACCCATCGGAATGGGCCGCAGCCCGCGTTCAAGATGATTGGTGTCCAGCGGTACCGCCGGATCTTCCAGAAACACTCGTAGTGCATCCTGACGGTTTCTCATGTAGCCAATCGCCTTGATGAAGGGGTTATCCGGCAACAGGCTCTGGTCCAGCAGTTGCTGTTCACACCAGGCGAAGAACGCATCCACCACCGGCTTGCTGTGTTCCAGCCGATAGGCCCTCTTTTTTTCGTCCTTGAGATCCTGTTCCCGGATCGTCGTCTCGATGGCATACAGTTCCCGGATATATTGCAGTGCCACGGCCACCAGACCAGGCTCCGCACCTTCTGCCTCGATAAACTGTCTGCGCCCGTGAACCCAACATTGCGCGTGCACCACATCGTCCCGCGCTTCGGTATAACGGGCATAGGCCACATAGCCATCGGACACCAGCGTGCCTTTGAAGTGTGCCGACAGCACCTTCTCGATATGCGACTTCGCCCGGGTATTGGCATAGGTGAACACAATTTCATCGGCATCCCCGTACACCGGCCAGAACCAGCCGGTCTTCATCTTGCCCTTGCCGGCTGGGCCCGCCTTGATGCCGGTTTCATCCATGGCCAGCACCTTGCTTTGCAGGATATTCCGCAGTTGTGCCTCAACGATCGCCCGCAACAGTTCGATGCTGCGCTTCGCCAGATTGGTCAGGGTGGCTCGACTGAGCGCGATACCGGCCTGCTGCAGGCGCTGGTGTTGCCGGTACAGCGGCATGTGATAGAGGAACTTGTCAATGAGCATTCCCGCCAGGAAGCTGACATCGGCCAGCGACTGATCGAACACGCCGCCGGGGGCAGATGCCGTGATGATTTCGTTGCTGCCCTTGCGCTTGACCACCGGCGAATCGTACCGCAGCACTACAAAGCTCGCCGGTCGTTGCGCCAGCCGGTGCAGGCTCTTGACGGCGATTACTTCATACTGGTCTGCATCGGGCCCCTTGAGTTCAGGCGCCTCGACCTCAATCACCTCGACTGGCACCGTGTCGTCAAAGCGCAGGCCGCTGTCAGTGACACAGTCGCTGTCACGTTGCTTCGGCGCTTTGCCACGCTCATAGGTGATGGTTTCGGTGGCTACCGGCAAAGGCTTGGGTACATCACCCAGCAGCCCAGCCAACGGCAACTGATCGGGATTGAGATCCACCAGGCGGCGTTCTGACTTCTCACCGAACACTTGTTTGCGCAACCAGTTGAGTTGCCGTTCAAGCTCAACCACCCTCGATTCGAGGAACTGATTTCGCTCTTGAATGGCGGCATAATCTGGTTGTTGGGACATGCCGCCATTTTAGCAAGCCAGCACTTCACGAGCGAGCAAAACGTTTGTATTGACGAGTGTTTTTTAGCTCAATCCCTTCCAGCATCAGTTTCAACTGCAGCCAGTCAAGCGACTGCTTGCTGGTGGCCGAGGTGGCGTGATTGAACTGTCCCTGCACCAGCCGCTTGCTCCAGATGCAATAGCCCGAACGGTCAAAGTACAACACCTTGACCTGCGTCTTGCGGCGATTGATGAACACAAACAGTTGGCCGCTGAGCGGGTCTTCCTGGAGCTGGTGCTTGACCATGCCGGACAAACCATTGAACGACTTCCGCATGTCCGTGGGTTCGGTATACAACCACACCCGGACCTGACCTTCCGGGAAGAACATCAGGCCTGCCTCAACCGCAGCACCATGCCATCGCCGAGAGAAAGTTCGATCTCCCACGCCTGGCGCTTCGGGGACCCCACCAGCGAGGACAATTCGATCAATGGCGCTTGCTTCACCTGCTTCGATACTGACAACTTCGTGCGCCACCGACGGAACCCATGGTAGCTGAACCCATTGGCATCACAGAACTGCCGGGCAGGTTGCCCGGACTCTGCCTGGCGGTCGATGATGGCTTGCCACTGTTGTGGGGTACGGCGGATTCTACGTGTCATGGGCCTGTCTCACTGTTGAAAAAGTGAGACAGAGATTAACGATTGGGCCGCGGCGCCGGAATAACGTCCCCGAATGAACGCTTACACTTCACCTTGCCCGCAAACTCCGCCTCCAGCGCCTTCAACGCCAGCAGGTTGTCGCCGAAGATAAGCCGGTTATCAAAGATGTCGTTCTCCGTCACCCGATGCTTCGCGTGATACGACTTCTCCGCATCCCCCAGCAGAATCCGCGGCTCCAGCTTGGACCTGTTCTCCTTACCTATCCAGGTGAGTTCTAGTTTCTGTTTTCTAGTCATACGTGAATTTCTACTTCTATAGTTGTATTGGCTGCATCCGTACCTCGAAAGGTGCGGTGCAACTACATTGAAAATAAACCGCCGTCTTCTTGCCCGTCCCGGAGGCGGTTTCCGGAACCATTCCTGTAAAGAGGGTCCGCAGGCTCTGTGGTAAATGAAGCATTTCGATGGGGATCTCGACTGTCATCTGATACTCCATCGAATTGTAAAAAGCTGGCGCAATTCAGTTTGCTGTTGCAGCTTCCCCTCAATTTGCGCAATCAACTCCTCTCGCTGACTGTCCACCTGATCTTGCGCATCGAACAAAGTACGCCGTTTCTGATTGCGCTGCACTTCAATGGTCTTGATCTGTTTCTGGCCCGCGAGCTTTTCCTCCAGCGTGAGTGCAATGGTGGCAGCCCTGCGAGCTTCCTTGATCTGGCGGTCGAGTTCCTTGATTTCCCGCTCCAACCCTACTTTTAAGTCGTCAGCCCAACCATCAAGCTTATCAGCCTCGGCCTCGAAAAAATGGGCATTGCGCTCGGAGATGTCTCGCTGAATTGAGGCTTGTCTATTTTGAATAATTACATCCAGTTGTGAAGCATTCGTATTTGGCGGCACTTGCCCGATAACTGTTCCAGGTAGCGTCAATAGCCGCGTCGCTATTTCTTCATCCAGAATATGTCCTTCATCCGTCAACGCGGCGAGGATGAGGTGATCTTCAGCTTGATCAAGAGACTCAACTGTAAACAGGGTGCTAACAAGCCAACCGGATTTTCCAATGAACGGTTCCAGCAAGGTAACCTTGCCTTCATGAAGCTCATAGTCGAACTGAATCTCCGCGTTCGGTAAATCACGCCCTTTCACCTGGGCCACTACCGCCTCGGCGAGTGGATGGTTAAGGCGATAAAGGTGTGCCTCACCTGTACGGCGGGGAAGCTCGTATAAACCCATCGGAATGGCTGCTGCATGCGCAGGAAAGGGCTGTGTCTTCAGGCGGAATGAGGCATCACTCAAGAACTCAGCATGGCCATTCAACTCGTGTCGCGTGAGCTGTATCAGTAAGCGTTCATAGCGGTTTAGGTACGCTTTGGAATCTTCGTCGCGAACCTTGAGCTTTTCGCGCACTTCATCGTCGAAGTGTTCCAGCAGCTTACGGCGCGTCTGGGTCATCGACTCGTTGATCTCCAGACTCAGTTCGAGCTGGAGCTGGTCAAAGGCGATCTGGATATCTTCCGGCTTACGCGAGCGCTGGTAGATGGCAGCAATGCGTTTTTCGAAATCCACACCGGATTCGAGGGCGCCGAGTACTTCGTCACTGGCACCGAAAACGCCTTCGAATAGCTGGAATTTTTCTGATAGCAGCTCAAACACACGCTGGTCAGCGGCGTTTTTGCGGTTGAGAAAATTGACCACCACGACATCGTGCTTCTGACCATAGCGATGGCAACGGCCAATGCGCTGTTCGATCCGCTGCGGATTCCAGGGCAAGTCGTAGTTCACTACCAGAGAGCAGAATTGAAGATTGATGCCCTCAGCTCCGGCTTCAGTAGCAATCATAATGCGGCCCTGTTCGCGAAAATAATCCACCAGTGCCGACCGCATGTCACCGGCACGGGATCCCGTTATCCTATCGCTACCCTGATGTCGTTCAAGCCACTCACTATAAATCTGCCTGGATCGTTCGTCCGTATTGGAACCGTTGAACAGGACGATCCTTTCTGCAAAAGGACTGTCTGCCAACAAGCGCAACAAATAGTCCTGGGTACGGCGCGACTCAGTGAAGATGATGGCCTTTTGCGCCGCACCTATCTCTTGTGCTTTGGCAAAGGCAATATCCAGCGCCTTGAGCAATGCCAGGCCCTTGGCGTTGTGTTTGATGGAAGTGGCAAGCTCCGTAAAGACATCAAGGTCGGCGATCTCCTGCTCGAGGGCGTTCCGATCATCCTCGCTGAGTGTTTCGGCGTACTCGTCGTCCGCCCATTCCTCGGCAGTTTCGTCCAGTGCTTCGTAATCCTGATCCAGCGCATCCTCTAGCGATTCAGTGGACTCCCGCCTACTCAATTTGGCTTTGAGGCGGTTTGAGATGGTAGTGAGTGCGCCAGCGATAGCAAATGTGGATGAGGCCAGCAACTTGCGCAGCACGAGTGTCATCAAGGATCTCTGCCCGGATGGCAGAGCTTGCAAATTATCGCGTTGCAGATACTCGGTGATGAGCTCATAGAGCCGGTCTTCGCTTTCCTGCGGCGTGAACTCCTCTACAAGCGGCAGACGCTTGGTGTAAGGGATGTACGCGGTAACCTGTCGCCGCAGCGTGCGATGGCAGACAGGTTTGAGTCTTGCCTTGAGGGTATGAAACACCTGCTCTTGATTCAGGTTCGCGAACTGTTCACGGAAGCTTTTGAGGTCACCGAAGGTATGTTCATCGATAAAGCTCACCAGACCGAACAGCTCCAATAGGGAATTCTGCAACGGTGTGGCTGTTAGCAATAGTTTATCCTTGCCAGCAAGTGCAGTCTTAAGTGTATTGGCGATGACATTCTTCGGTTTGTAGACGTTGCGCAGTCGATGTGCCTCGTCGACAACCACGAGATCCCATGGCACCGCCTGCACATCGTCCGCCTTGTTCTTGGCAAACTGGTATGAGCAAATGACAATTTCCCGTCCCTCGAACGGCCTAAACTGACCCTGTTTAATCGCTGCGTTGTATGATTTTGATTCCAGCAGCCTGCAAGGCAGGAAGAACTTCTCGGTCAATTCCTGGTGCCACTGTTTGCGTAGATTCGACGGCGTAATTACCAGGATGCGCCGTTTGTGTTCTGCCCACTTCTGTGACAGTACAAGGCCGGCTTCAATGGTTTTACCGAGCCCCACTTCATCAGCCAACAGCGCACCTTTGGAGAGCGGCGACTTGAAGGCGAACAGGGCGGCATCTACCTGATGGGGATTCAGATCAACCTGAGCACTGGCTACTGCTCCGGCGAGCTTTTCAACGCTATCCGATGAACAGCGTTTGGTCAGCTCGTGAGCAAAGTATTTGGCATGGTAGTCGGTAATCATAGTCACTTAATATTTTTCTCGTCACTCATCGCGTGCACACCCTCCTTGGTGTCTCAATCGCTCCCGGCAGCTCCGGTATCTCCATGAAGATACCCATCAACGGCCGGTTAACATAGTAGTTGTAACGCCCGATCTTGTGCTTTTCGATGAAGCCCTTTTCGGTCAGCAGCTCCAGGTATTTGACGGCGGTCAGGCGCGAGACACGCAGGTCGCTCTGCACGGATTCGATCTTGGTGTAGGGATGCCGGAACAGATTATTGAGCAGGTCCTGGCTGTAAATCTTCGGCAGCTCCGCGCGGAGGCGGTGCTTGTAGGCCATCATAATTTCCTTGATGCGCTGGATGATCCGGATGGTCTGGCGCGCGGTGAGTTCGACGCTTTCCAGCATGTAGAGGAGCCAGGGTTCCCAGTCGCCGGTGTCGCGCGACCCCTGGGGCAAATAGGTCAGATCGATATCGACCGACAATCGCGGCATGTCGCGCACATAGAGGTTGATCGCCGTACCGCCCTTCAGCCCGAAACACACCTCTGCTGCCACATGGGGCATGACCCGCAGCATGAGTTGCGCCTGCTTGAAGTAGGGACTGTCTTTCATGCCGAATCCCCCGATGCCTTCCAGTCTGATCCCGTGTCCGGGACGGTGATGTTGTATTTGGAATCCAGCCGTCCGCCTTTTACGATCATGCGCTTGCCTTTGCCGAAGTCCACTTTCGACAGGTCCAGCTTCTTGACCCAGGCATGGTTGCAGGCTTCCGCGAGCACCATGAACAGCCGCTTCACCTTCACCGAACGGCACTGTTCCAGCAGCGACTGCACCAGGCGCGGCCGCAAGGTGGTCAACCCCTCCATTAGCAGGGCGGCCTCTTCAAAGGATTCCTCCTCCGGAACGAGATACAGCACTTCCATGATGGCGCGCTCGGGTGTCGATATCGTTATGGCATAGCTGGCCAATTCTTTTTCGGTGAGGCCTGTATTCGGATTGTCGGCGAATAACGTTGTGGTGGTATATCGAAGCGCCACGCCCCAATCATACTGCCGAAACCACGCAGGCAGGCGGGTACCGGGACTGGCGAACAGCGATAC
>JAQBUI010000110.1 GCA_027624035.1 Pseudomonadota bacterium
GACAACGGCGTGCCCGACCCGGGCACGCTGAGGGCTCCTGGAGGTGGCGGGGTCTGAACCGCCCTGCCACCTGATCAATCGCGACAATCCGGCAGAATGACTAACTGCGCAAAGGAAGTGATACAGGTTCGATTTCGAGTTCAACCCCATATGCGTTCCACACCGCTTGCTGCACGCTCGATGCAAGCCCCAGCACGTCATCAAGCGTGGCGTGACCACTATTCACCACGACCAGGGCATGCCGACCCGAGATGGCGGCGCCACCCTGCCCCACCCCCTTGAATCCCAGTTGATCGATCATCTGCGCTGCCGACAGTTTGACCGAGCCATCACTCCATTTGACAGATGTCAGGCCCGGGTGCTGTGCCTGAATGGCATGAAACTGATCGACCGACACCACCGGATTCTTGAAGAAGCTCCCGACATTGGGTTCCACCGCGGGGTCAGGGAGTTTTCGCCGTCGGAGACGACAGACAGCCAATGAAATCGCGATCGCGCTCGGCGCGTCACCGGCCAGTTCCTCCACCAACCCACTGTATTCCAGACGCGGCACAAATGTTGATTCAAGGCGCAATTCTACGGCCGTGATGGCAAAGTGGCCGTTCATCCGGAACAGGCTGTGGCGATAGCCAAATCGGCACTCTGCTCCCGTGAACACGATGGTCTCGCTGGTCCTGGTGTCGATTGCCCGTACCGATCTGACGAACTCGGACAGCTCGACCCCGTAAGCACCAATATTCTGAACAGGGGCGGCCCCCACGGTGCCTGGGATCAGCGAGAGGTTCTCGAGCCCGCTGAGCCCCGCGTCTAGCGACTTCATGACCAGCCCATGCCAGTTCTCGCCGCCTGCTGCAATCACTGTGTCGGCATTCACCTCAATGCCAGGGATGTCGATCTGCAGCGTCACGCCTGGCAGCTTGGCTGGCAGCAGGACATTGCTGCCGGAACCCAGCAGGTTGATGGCCAGGCCCCTGGTTCTCGCACGTGCTATCCCCTCTGCAAGCTCTGCCTCACTACGGACTTGTGCGAAATATTGTGCCAGTGAGGGCAGTCGCAGTCCGTTAAGGCCGGTCATGTCGGCGTTTTCGATCACATCGAATGCCAATGCAACTCAGGACGCCTCCGATGCAACGGTCCGGATCACGCGCTGCAGATCCGCCTCTGTGTCGACCCCGGCGGGTATCAGACAATCACTGATCGCTGTATGAATTCTGATGCCGTGGAACAGGGCGCGAAGCTGCTCCAGTTTCTCCGTTTGCTCGACCGGTGCAGGCTGCCAGGTCACGAACCGGTTCAACATTGATACCCGGTATGCATAGATCCCGAGGTGTTTTCGCGCCAGCGTCAGGTCGGTCGGCGTGTCTCTTGGCCATGGAATGGGGGCACGGGAGAAGTACAGCGCGAAATCATCCTGATCAGTGACTACCTTGACAACGTTGCTGTCCTGAAAATCGGAAAGCCTGCCTATGGGTTCACAGAGCGTCGCCATCATGGCCCCTGACTCGACCAGATTGTCCGCCACCTGATTGATCACTGCGGGCGGAATAAGAGGCTCATCGCCCTGCACGTTGACGACGACATCATCCTCCGTGTAACCCAGTTGGCTTGCCGCCTCCTGAAGCCGGTCCGTGCCCGAAGCGTGCCGGTCACTGGTCATACAGGCCCGCCCTCCGAATCCGGTCACGACATCATGGATACGACGATCGTCAGTCGCCACCACCACATCCACTGCCCGGCTTTGCAATGCCTGCTCGTAAACTCTCTGGATCATGGTCTTGCCGACAATATCCCGCAGTGGCTTGCCCGGTAACCGTTGTGAGGCATACCGCGCCGGGATGATGACGGAAAAATTCATGGTCTGCTCCCCTGGTTCAGCCATCCCGCCGACCCATCCTGCCTCTAGAGCTCATCGACGGCTACGTGACGGGCCTCATCCTGTAGCATGACGGGAATATCATCACGAATCGGATAAGCCAGTCGATCGGCACGACAGATCAGTTCGTTGTCCTCCCGGTGGTATTCCAGTTGCCCCTTGCACGCCGGGCAGACCAGAATGCTAAGCAGTTTCTTGTCTATCGCCACTGTCGGTAATCATCTCCCTGTGATGTACTTCGCGCTCGATCTTATCGACGATTGCTGCCATGAAATCATCGGCCAGCTCCGCGGTCACTTCCAGATACCATAGATTGGTCTGTCCGCTGGCAATCTCCCGACACTTGACGGCGTCTTTTTCGGTCATGATCACGGCATGGTCGTCCTCAAACACCAGATCATGGGGCCGGAACTCATAGTGATCAGCAAAAGGGTGTTCAATCACCTCATGGCCCAGCCCCCGTAGCGTATCAAAGAAGCGTATCGGATGAGAGATCCCGGCCACCCCGTGAACGATAGACGCCGTGAACGCCTCTGGCTGCAGGACCTCTCCGGTCGCGAGATTCCGGTACGCGGAAGGTGAGAGTGTCATCGCATGGCTCTGGCAAGGCAGTGATCGCAGCGGCATACCGTTCACCACAACGAAGTCTACTTCAGTCAATCGTTGTGGCGGTTCCCGGAGAGGGCCCGCCGGCAGGCAGCGGCCATTTCCCAGACCGCGGGTTCCATCTACTACTGCAATCTCGACATCTCGCTGCAGGCGATAGTGCTGCAGCCCGTCGTCAGAGATGATCAGATTGCATTCGGTTTCGGCCAGCAGATGTTTCGCGGCCGCGACCCGGTCCGGGTCCACCACAACCGGACAACCCGACCGCCTTGCAATCATCAGGGCCTCATCGCCACTCTCCCGCGGGGACGTACTACCGAGTATCCGCAGGGGATAGCGAGAGGCCCTGCCTCCATAACCTCGACTGACGACACCGGGAAGGTATCCTCGTTCCCGCAGGCGCTCAACCAGCCACAGGACCAGTGGGGATTTCCCGGTGCCTCCAATGTTGATGTTGCCTACGACAATCACAGGCACGGGTGGACGCCACTGTTTTTCACCTGACTCCAGCCGCCAGCGTCGGAATCGTGCAAGCTGGTGGAACACAACACCGAAGGGGCGCAACAGGTTCAACCACGCCGCATCCTGGTTCCAGGCCTGAACCAGCGGATGAAAGTCCCGACCCTTGCCCTCGCCCCTCTCGTCGGTCCTGGCCGGCAACTGACCACCAGATGCGGGCGAGGTTGCCGGGCGCTCGCCACCACTGTGCTGGCGTGCATACGCACCTCCACCTGACAGCAGATCACCGTGCGTACCCTGTTCCACGATCCGGCCCTCGTCAAGCACCAGGATTCTGTCCGCCTTCTCGATCGTGGATAGCCGATGGGCAATGATGAATGTCGTCCTGCCCTTGACGACCTCTTCAAGGGCGGCCTGGATGTAACGCTCAGACTCCTGATCCAGACTCGACGTGGCCTCATCAAGAATCAGGATCGGTGAATCCTTGAGAAAGGCTCTGGCAATCGCGATTCTCTGGCGTTGCCCACCAGACAACAGGACGCCATCATCGCCGACGATCGTGTCCAGCCCATCAGGCAGGCGGGAGATAAATTCCCATGCGTGCGCTTTGCGGGCCGCAATCTCGATGGACTCCCGGGATGCGCCCTGCAACGCACCGTACGCGATGTTGTTCATCACCGTATCATTGAACAACGTGACCTGTTGGCTCACGATGGCCATGTGAGAGCGCAGGCTCGTCAGCGTCAGGTCTTCAATCGGGATGTTGTCGATGCAGATGGTGCCGTGGGTGGGTGAATAAAACCTCGGAATGAGACTCACAAGCGTACTCTTGCCGCCGCCGGATCGCCCCACGAGTGCAATCGTTTCTCCAGGCAACACCTCGAAATCAAGCTCCTTCAACACCGCTGGCTGACCCTGGCCGTAACCGAATGAAACGTTGCTGAAGGTCACCTTGCCCTCGATCCGGTCGAGTACCACAGTACCTTCGTCCTGTTCCACTTCCTCGTCGAACAGCTCGAAGATGTCCTGGGCCGCCGCCAGGCCCTTCTGGACGGTCGCATTGACCTCCGACAGTTGACGTATTGGCTTTGCCAGCAGACCTCCGGTGGTGATGAACGCGACCACATTGCCGGGAGTCATGTCTGACAGGAGCATGGGGTCCAGCACAAGCCAGACCAGTGCAGCGAGGGCAGTGGCCACCAGCAGTTGCACCACTGGTGTGGCGATGGATGCCGTCACCACCATCTTCATGGATTGGCGTCGATTATCCTGGCTCACTCGCTGGAATCTCTGACGCTCATATTGCTGGCCGCCGAAGGTTCTGACTTCACGATAGCCCGAGATTGCCTCTGAGGCTGCATGAGTGACATCGCCCATTGAGCCTTGTATTCGTTCACTGATTCTTCGAAACCGCTTGCCGGCATAGGTGACAAGCAGCGCAATAATTGGCGCTACGGCAATGAACAGCAGTGTCAGCTTCCAGTTGAGATAGAGCAGGAAGGCGAGATAACCGATCACCGTAAACCCCTCGCGAATGATCACGCGCACCGCGTCGGTAGCGGCCCCGGTTACCTGATTGACATGGTAGGTGGGCTTGGCGACCAGGTGACCCGCCCGACTCCTGTCGAAAAACCGACTCGGGAGCCGCATGAGCTGGTCGAACAGCTCGCAGCGAAGATTATGGATCAGGTTGTTGGCCACATAGGACGTGAAATAGTTGCCGATGAACGTCCCTAATCCGCGGCTCATGACGATCACTACGATGGCAATGGGAATGATGGTCCGGTTAAGCGACTCTCCATCCCCGAAGACGCTGGACAAGACGTTCCCATACTCTGACTTCATCAGTGGATCGCTGCCCTGCAGCGAGTCAACGATGTAGCTCACCAGTTGGAGAAAAGCGACATTGGAAACTGAATAAAGCAGATAGCCGCCTATGCTGATCAGAAATGCAGCCCAGTACGGCACCACATAGGCAAGTAATCGGGCGTAAATCTGGATGTCCCGGCGTGGCGCCCCCTGAGGGTCTGGTCCCCCCGGGGTATCCGGCACGTCGTTGCTTTCGGGCATTTCCGGCGGCATTTCCGGCGGTGTGGCCGAAGGCAAAACAGATTGTTCCGGAGTCGCCATCCTGCTACTCCTTTCTCGACACGTTCTTGGTTGTAATACTGAGCGCCGCGAACCCCAACTGGCCAGCCGCGTCCATCGCAGTCACCACCGCCTGATGGGGCGTCGCCGCATCAGCAGTGATCATCAACGGCATCGTGGTATCGCCCTGCCCAACCTTCTCGAGTGCCCTTTTCAACGTTTCAACACTGCTATTGACCAGCGCGGTCCCGTTGACCGCAAAGTCTCCCTGCTGACTGATAGATACTTCTATTCTGGTCTCCGCGACGGTCGCCGGGTCACCGTCTGCCTCCGGCAGGTCGATCGACAGATGGGTCTCCCTGGTAAAGGTGGTCGACACCATGAAGAAGATCAGCAACAAAAAAACCACGTCGATCAGCGGTGTCAGGTTGACTTCGACATCGCCCCGGGCTCGTCTGGCAAACTTCACCTTGGGGCTGCCTGAGGCACCTCAGAACGCCTCCCCTCGGCCCGTTCAAAGCGCTCGCTGTTCATCACCTCAACCAGCTTGATGGCTTCCTGTTCCATATGGACCACCAGTTCGTCGACCCGGCGCTGGATAAACCGGTAGAAAAACAAGCTCGGGATCGCCACGGTCAGGCCCGCCGCTGTCGTGATCAGTGCCTCCGAGATACCACCAGCCAGGACAGCCGAGTTCCCGGTGCCCTCAAGCTTGATCGCGGTAAACACGCGAATCATCCCGACGACAGTACCCAGCAGCCCGAGCAAAGGCGTGATGGCGGCCACGGTACCGAGGGTATTGAGGTAGCGCTCCAGTTCATGGACAACGTGGCCGGCGACTTCTTCAATGGCTTCTTTCATCGCCTCTCGGCCACCTCGCTGACCGGAGATGCCCGCGGCGAGGATCTGACCGAGCGGTGATCCGTTCCGCAGGTCACGCAGTTTTCTTGCGTCAAGTTCGTTGCTCTTGATGGTGTTCCACACCTGGGCAAGGAGGTTGCGGGGTGCGATCTGTTCGCCACGCAGGGTCCAGAAACGCTCGACGCAGATCGCAGCGGAAACGATCGAGCAGAGGATGATGGGGACCATCAGCCAGCCGCCTGCCTGTACGATTTCAAACACGAGAAGATTTCCGCAGTTCGACGATGCAATACTGTAACACAAATCCGCTCAATTGGGATGTTTCAGGAGCCTAAAAACACTAATGAAATCAAGCAATTCCGACCGACTCTTGGGGTGACCTGTGCCTCGGAAGGTGTTGCATCAGCCGCCGGCAGCCAGCAGCCCCGCCAGTTCCCACGCGAGCACCTGACCGTCCGTTGCAGACTCTGGTGCGTCCGGGCCCCGCTCCGCAAAAACCTCTACCTTCAACGCGAGCATGCCGCAGCCATCAAGTGGTGTCACGTCCGTCACGCTGACCACAGAGCGCAGGATGTCGCTCTCGAAAACCGGCGCCACATGGTCACAACGAAACCAACCTGGAATCCCAAGCAGGTTCGGCAGAGCGCGAACCATCTGGGCGGCTGCGATGCTGATCGTATGCCCCCCGTATACCAGCCGCTTGCCGTAGACGCTCATCGCCGCGTCGGTATGGGTCATCGCCAGATTAAGCGTCATTCGGACGAGTTCCGGCGCCAGAGTTACCGTATCGCGTGCCTGTATCTCGAACCGGTCACCTGGCTGGTAGGCTTCGAAGTGTTTGCCCGGGGCGGCCTGTACGAAGGCGGCATAGTTCCATTGCGGGACCAGCGCCGCCATCTCCTGATCTGATACCCGTTCGGGAATGTGATCGAAACTGTCGTTTCTGCCGGTATCTGCCTGCGGGTCTCTGCACGGGACCATTGGACATCGCCACAGGTGCATCACCGATTCATCGCGCTGATTACGCACATCGATCTCCAGTACGACCATGCCTGACGCGGGCCGCCCTGGCTTGATCCGATTTTGTCTGAGTGCCACCACCCGGGTACTGGTCCGCAAGGTGTCACCCAAATACACCGGCTGTCGCAACACGAGCCCCCTGTAGAAGAGGTTCCCGAGGACCCGTTGAGTTGGAATGGTGCTCTGTCCAATGGCCATGTTGCAGACCAGCGACGGGTTCACAATGGGCTGCTCGACGCCCGTCACCGCCAATGACAGCGTGTGGTCCAGTGGCAGCCGCATCCGATCGCCGAAGATCATCTGATGAACGGCCGCGTGACCGCTCGTCAGCGTGACCGCGGGGACATCGCTCAGGTCATCACCGATTTCCAGGTCCTCAAACCAGGGGGCGTCAATCATCTTTTACTCCATTGAATTCGACGGGATTATTCAGCAGTTCAGTCACAGTCCTGAGTGGCACAGTCCAGATCCTTCTCGACCTGCAACGTGATGTGATGTATCTGGAAACGCTCTTTCAACGCGGCACCGATCTCGCCATAACCCGTTTCGGAATCCCACAGGGTATTCAAAGGCATCACGAGATGCGCCGTCAGACAATTCTCATGAGTGCTGAGTGCCCAGATATGCAGGTCGTGTACCTGGCGGACACCATCGATGCTCCCGAGATATGACTCCACCTCTTTGCGGTCGATGCCCTGGGGCACCGCATCCAGAATGAGATTGATGGAGTCCACCAGCAGCCTCCAGGTACCGCCTACAATCACGATGACGATCAGCAGACCGATCAGAGGATCTATCCAGAGCCAGCCAGTGAAATAGAGAATGACCGCGCCGACAACGACGCCTGCAGAAATGAGCGCGTCATAGGCGAGATGTAAATAGGCGCCTCGCAGATTGAGGTCCTCTTTCGAGCCCCGGGCAAACAGCAACGCAGTTCCCGCATTGATGATGATCCCCACCCCCGCCACGATCATGATCGCGATTTCCTCGACCGGGGCGGCCGCCAGCAGACGCTGCATGGACTCGACCGCAATGTAGCCAGCCACAAAAACCAGCACGATGGCATTGATGATGGCTGCCAGGATGGTGGTTCGACGATAGCCATAGCTGTACAGATCACTGGACTTCCGGGTCACGAGATAGGCAGCGCCCCAGGCCAGTAGCAGACCAAGCACGTCGGACAGATTGTGTCCGGCATCTGCCAGCAGACTCATCGAATTCACCACCATTGCGTAGCCGGCCTCAAACAGGGTGAACAGGAGGTTAGCCACGACTGCGATGATGAAGCTCAGATTGATGCTCTGAAACCGGGCCTCTGCGCCTGCACCATGGGCGTGGGAGCCGTGGTCGTGATGATGGCCAGCGTGGCTGTGCATGAAGTCAGTAGGCATCCTGAAGTGATTGGGCAACATGTTCTGCTATCGCAAGCGACGAAGTCAAACCCGGCGACTCGATCCCGAACAGTTGCACAAGGCCCCGTAATCCATGGGATGACTCATCCTGGATCATGTAGTCCTTGACCGGGTCGCCTGGCCCCTGCAGCTTCGGGCGAATCCCGACATAGCCTGGCGATAGCTGATCGTCAGCGAGGTCCGGAAAGTACCGCCTGACCGCAGTGTAGTAATCCCCGAGACGAGACACGGTAACCGCATAGTCTTCCCCATCGATATATTCGACGTCTGGTCCAAACTTCACCTGACCGGACAGGTCGATGGTGGCATGTACTCCCAACCCGGCGCCGGATTTTTCAGGCACCGGGTAGATCAGGTGTCTGAATGGTGGTTTGCCACTCATCGTGAAGTAATTCCCCTTACAGTAATAGAGGGGAGGAATCAGGCCGGGATCAAGCCCTGCAATTTTCTTCGCGATCTTCTGTGCGCCCAGGCCCGCTGAATTGACCAGCACGCTGCAGGCAAACTCATAGGGCTCTCCCTCTACCAGACAGCGCACCAGAAACCCCTCACTGTGCCGATCTACCGCCAACACCTCACTGCCTCCGATGAACATTCCACCTCCGGCCTCGATGTCGGCGAGATAGGCGGTCATCAGGTCGTGGCTGCTGACGACACCCGTTGAGGGAGACAGCAATGCCAGGGTAGCACTGACGTTGGGCTCTTCCCGGGACACCTGATCGGCTGACCAGTATTCCAGGTCATCCACGCCATTGGCCTCTGCCTTGGCGACTATGCCCGCCAGTTCGTCCTCCTCTTCGGAACTGGTCGCCACAATCAGCTTGCCGCAACGTTTGTGTTCAACGCCATGCTGACTGCAATATTCATAGAGCAGGTGTTTGCCACGAACGCATAGCACCGCCTTCAGTGAATCTTTCGGATAGTAGATGCCCGCATGGATGACTTCACTGTTGCGACTGCTGACGCCCTGGCCGTACTTCAGCTCACGGTCAAGCACGACCACGTCACGACCGAACCGGGTCAATTCCCGGGCAATGGCAAGCCCGACAACGCCAGCTCCAATCACACAGGTATGGAGATAATCCATGGGCACTTCCTTACGAACCATTAGTCGACCCTTGCGGGTCGTTGTGAATAATCCAGCGGCACTGAACGTGCCAAAACGGGAATTATCTCATGGCTCGTGATGTCAGACTATTGTCACTGGTGTCACTGGTGTCACTGGTGTCACTGGTGTCACAACGAAGCTCATTGCCGGCTTGAACTCGATTCGGTCGAGTCGTGTGCTACAGGCCGAGAGAAATCTGGCGACCTGATCTGTACGGTACCTGGCGGTTTCCCTTGCGCACCATCATGTCCATTTTCGACAACGGCTGGACCGGGACCGACGCCTGACCCGTCAACATCTGCTTTAAATGATGGCAGACCACGCGACCATATTTTTCCTTGTGTTTGACTCGACGCATCCGTCGAGCCGCTTCCATGGCGAGTGCGGAATGATCAACCGCAGGCGGCTGATCAGTCCTGACAGGTTGGCCCTGCCGACTGACGGACAGCGATGGCACTCCTGTGGCCGGTGTCACTGGTGGCGCCCCACGCGCTGACAGTTTTGACCTTTCAATCCGCTCCGACTCATGCTCTGACATCTCAAGGCTCCTGTTCATGCTGCACTCACCTTCTGATACTGTACAAAAAAACAGTATCATCGGACTGTTTATTTGTACAGCACTTTGGTCACTTTGTCATGACGTCGTAAACACCAGTTGGTCTTCCTGCCTGGACACGTTGATCTTGTCACCAGCCACGAACCGCCCTGACAGGAGTTCCTGGGCCAGCGGGTTTTCCACGTATCGCTGGATTGCCCTTTTCAGAGGCCTCGCGCCGTATACCGGGTCGTAACCCAACTCCACCAGATGATCGAGTGCACCTTCATCGAATTTGATACAAATCTCGGCGTCCATCAGACGGGACTGCAGGATCTGCAGCTGTATCCGTGCGATTCCAATGATCTGATCCCTGGCAAGAGGATGGAACACCACCGTATCATCCACCCGGTTGAGAAATTCCGGCCGAAAGTGCTGGCTGACAATATCCATCACGGCTGATTTCATTTCCTCGTAGGACGACTGTCCGGCCATCCGCTGGATCAGGTCTGACCCCAGATTCGATGTCATCACGAGGACCGTGTTCTTGAAATCAACGGTCCGGCCATGACCATCGGTCAACCGGCCATCGTCCAGTACCTGCAGCAGGATGTTGAATACATCGCTATGGGCCTTCTCAATCTCATCCAGCAGAATGACGGAATAGGGCTTGCGACGGACGTGCTCGGTCAGATAGCCGCCTTCTTCATAGCCGACATAGCCGGGCGGCGCACCGATCAGTCGGGCGACTGAATGCTTCTCCATGAATTCGGACATGTCGATTCGAATCATTGCTTCTTCCGTATCAAACAGGAATCGGGCCAGAGCCTTGCAGAGCTCGGTCTTGCCGACCCCGGTTGGCCCCAGAAACAGAAATGATCCATTCGGGCGATTCGGGTCGGCCAACCCGGCTCTGGACCGGCGGACCGCGTCAGACACTGCTTTTACAGCCTCGTCCTGGCCGACAACCTGCTTATGCAGTTCCTCTTCGAGATGGAGCAGCTTGGTTTTCTCGCCTTCCAGCATCTTGGACACGGGGATTCCAGTCCACTTCGCAACGACCTCAGCAATCTCTTCCTCGGTCACCTTGTTGCGCAGTAGCTTGTGAGATGCAGCATCCGCCTGCACCACCTCAGCAAGCTGTTTTTCCAGTTCCGGGATGCGACCGTACTGGATCTCCGACATTTTCGTCAGGTCCCCTGCCCGTCGGGCGGACTCCAGGTCCAGCTTCGCCTGCTCCAGGTCCTCCTTGATGTGCTGGTTTCCTTGCAGAGCTGTTTTCTCGGAGTTCCAGACTTCTTCAAGGTCAGCAAACTCCCGCTCCAGCTCACCAATGGTTTCATCCAGCGTCTTTCGACGGGAAATAGAACCCTCATCGGTTTCCTTCTTCAGCGCCTCGCGCTCGATCTTGAGCTGGATCAGACGACGTTCCAGGCGATCCATTTCTTCTGGTTTGGAGTCCATCTCCATCCGGATCAGGCTCGCCGCCTCGTCAATCAGGTCAATAGCCTTGTCCGGCAGCTGCCTGTCCGATATGTAACGGTGGGACAGCCTGGCCGCCGCGATGATCGCAGGGTCTGTAATGTCGACCCCATGATGCACCTCATACCGCTCCTTCAAACCACGAAGGATTGCCACGGTGTCGTCCACATTGGGCTCACCCACCTGAACCTTTTGAAAGCGCCGTTCCAGTGCGGCGTCGGTTTCCATGTACTTTCGATATTCGTCCAGCGTGGTCGCACCCACACAGTGCAACTCGCCACGGGCGAGAGCCGGCTTGAGCATGTTGCCGGCATCCATTGAGCCCTCGGCCTTGCCCGCACCCACCATGGTGTGGATCTCATCGATGAACAGAATGATGTTGCCTTCCTGTTTGGACAATTCATTGAGTACAGCTTTGAGACGCTCCTCGAATTCGCCCCGAAACTTGGCTCCGGCAATGAGTGCACCCATGTCGAGGGCCAGAATCTGCTTGTTTCGTAGCCCTTCGGGAACTTCCCCATTGATGATTCGCTGGGCAAGGCCCTCGACGATGGCAGTCTTGCCTACACCCGGCTCGCCGATCAGCACAGGGTTATTCTTGGTACGTCGCTGCAGTACCTGAACTGTCCGTCGAATCTCATCATCACGGCCAATCACCGGGTCGAGTTTTCCTCCTGCAGCACGTTCCGTCAGATTTACGGTGTATTTGTCCAGCGCCTGGCGGGTATCCTCGGCATTGGGGTCATCCACCGCCTCACCACCTCGCACCTGGTCGATAACCCTGGTGAGTGCTTCTTTTTTGACTCCGAACTTCTGCAGCAAGTCCCGCACTGGCGAACGCGTGTCGAGCACCGCCAGCAATACAAGCTCACTGGAGATGAACTGATCTTTTCGCTGCTGTGCAGACTTATCCGCCAGGTTCAGAAGCTGCCCCAGTTCCGGCGACATCTGAATTTCGCCCTGGCTGTCGCGAATCACTGGCAAGTCGTCCACCATCGCGGTCAACTCGCCGGCAAACGCCGATACGTCAACACCCATCCGGGACAACAGCGGACGCACTGCCCCTCCCTGCTGCTCAAGCATCGCCAGAATCAGATGCTGAGGGGTCAGTTGGTTGTGATCCTTGCCCACCGCGATGGATTGGGCGTCGGAGAGGGCTCCCTGTAACTTGCTGGTAAACTTGTCTATGCGCATGGCGTTTTCCTGACTGATGACTTCCAGAGGTGATGACCTCGTTGCTGGTTTCATTTGTGGGGGCGAGGCGGCGTGATTCAAGACCCGTCTGGAAATCGGTACTACAATCGGTACTACAGTAGTGGCAGACATCCACGGCCGGATTGCTGCGGACATTGCTGCGGACATTGCTGCGGACATGACAGTATTTTCCAATTCTAAAATGAGTCTAAAGGGACCGGATCTTTAGCCTTTTAGCCAGCCGCCTTGTT
>JAQBUI010000111.1 GCA_027624035.1 Pseudomonadota bacterium
CTCCAGGAATATATCGGACTCCGGCGATATCCTTGAAATCTGCATCCTGTGTCCACAGGGTCGCGCTGTGCGTAATGGCATTTGTTACCCGTCTGAAGGCACTACACCCTGGTATAGAATGGCTTGCGCTGCCTGACCTGATCCAGCAATGACCAGTCCCCCTGATCCACTTTGTGGCCGCCCGGGAATGGCGGCTCTGCCTTGAGGTTGATGGACTGCAGTACCCGGCCATCCTGGTAGTATGCGTTGGCTGTATAGTGAATCATGGTCTGCAGAAACGCGATGGAGCCGGAGTCCTTCAGCAGAGCCACCTGCTCGGGCTTGCCCAGAGCCAGTACGGTCGCACCGTGTCTGTCCCGGGACAACTTGCAAAACTGATCCAGCAGATCCTTCAGCTGGCGGGCGCTCCGAGAAGAGCCCAGTACAAGGCCCATCACACCGGCGAAGATCGCTTCATCATCGGCCCCCGGCAAGCGGTACTTGTCGCTGGGCGGGATCACCCGACCACATAGCACCTGCAGGGTCTGCCGATCCTCTGCAGAAAAAGGGCTGGTGCTGCTGATGAGATCACTCATTGGTCGTCCTTTTTGGAATCTAGTCAAACAGATTGGCGAGGCGTTTTTTCATGGCGTCTGCGACGTACAACGCCAGAGCCTGAATGGTTCGGGTGGGGTTCACACCAGCACTGGTCACGAACAGGCTGCCGTCCACGATAAACAAATTCTTCACATCGTGGGACCGGCCCCACTCGTTCACCACAGACTTCTTCGGATCAGTACCCATTCGGGCAGTGCCCATCAAATGCCAGCCACCGCCGACGATCGGATAGCCACTCTGGACTTCCACCGCGCCGGCAGCCTTCAGGACCTCCGTCGCCCGGGCGATGGAAAACTCCAGCATCTTGATACTGTTATCACTGAGGGTATAGGACAGCTTCGGTGCCGGAATGCCGTCAGGGTCTTTAAGGTGAGGGTCGAGGGTGACGGTGTTGTGTTCTTCGGGCAGATCCTCACAGATTGCCACCATGCCGCAGATCTTGTTGGCGACCTTGCGATAGCCATCATGGTGATCGTCTCCCCAGGGTACGCGCCCGCTCATCATGTTCTGCAGCGCCGTCGAGACCGGGGCTGTCCCGCGCGCGCCCTCGAAGGTGAAGCCGCGGACGAAACCCCGGGCGAGGTCGGTCTCATAGAACTCCTGACTCCAGATGCAGTCATTAGGCCCGCGAGGGCCATCGAGCTCATCCTCAAAGACGCCAAAAATGTGCGAGTAAGGATGGAACATCAGGTTCTTGCCAACGAGTCCGCTGCTGTTCGCCAGCCCATTGGGGAACCGGGCGGAAGTTGAATTGAGCAGCAGGCGCGGCGTGCCGACGCCATTGCAGGCAAGGATGACCACCTCTGCCTTGATTTCCCGCTCGTTTCCCTCGGCGTCGTAGTACATCGCGCCCGAGGCCATGCCTTGATCGTTGACGGTGATCTCGCGTACCCGGCATCGGGTACGCAGTTCAACACCGGCGCGAATCGCGTGGGGCCAGTAAGTGATGTCCGTACTCGCCTTGGCCCCCTGGGCACAACCGGAAAGGCACGCTCCCAGGTTAATGCACTGGTCTCGCCCATCGTAGGGCTCGGTCGCGATCGCGCTATCAGACGGCCACCAGTGCCAGTTCTTTGCATTGAACCCCTTCGCCAGCCGCGTGCCAGATCGGCCCAGTGGCAAGGGTGGCATGATGGCAGGCTTTGGTGGGTAGGCAGGGTCCCCCGCCAGCCCGGATACGCCGGTCATCCGGTCGTTCTCATCGTAGTAGGGCGACAGTGTCTCGTAGTCGATGGGCCAGTCGTCGCCTACGCCATCCAGGGTCCGGACGCGAAAGTCGGATGGATGAAACCGCGGGAAATGCCCGGCATAAAGGATCGTGCCACCGCCCACACCGTTGAAGTTGGCGACCTTGATCGGCGATTCATCCTCATTGATGGGATAGTCTGTAGTGCGCCCGCGGCTGTTGGGGCTGTGGCCGAATGGCCCCATGGCACGTGCTTCCCAGTCCATATGGACACTGGGGTATTCGGCCGGATTCATCCAGTCCCCCTGTTCCAGGCAGACGATATGCATCTTCGTTTCTGCGAGGCTCCATGCGATGGCAGCACCGGATGCACCGGCCCCAATGATCAAGACGTCAACGGCATCGTCCGACATGATACTTCCTCGAATCTCTTATGGCGCACAGCATAGGCAAGCGCCCCCGGTGTGGCAATGCCAGGCTGAAACTCGTCACACTACGAGTGACAACACCAGGTGGTGCCAGAATTCACTGTTGCGACGACCGATGTTTCGATAACACAGATGTCTGGCTGGATCATCACGGCCGCGCTACGGCCCTGCTACGGTTTCACTATTACCGCCAATCGTTTTATGCTCGGGCGCCGGTGACCCGTAATGGCACGATCCATGTGAAGCAGACGACGCTTCTTCAACCGGTACTCAAGACAAAACGAGACGAGAGCAAGACATGAAACTGCTGGTAGCGAATCGAGGAGAAATAGCCATCCGCATCATGCGGGCGGCGGCGGAACTGGGGATTGCCACGGTATCGGTTGCGCCGGCAGACGATGCCGGGTCACTGCACACCGGCAAGGCAGATGAAGCGGTCACACTGGAGGGGACCGGGGCTGGCGCCTATCTCGACATCGGCCAGATCATCAAAGTGGCGCAAAGCACCGGCTGCGATGCCATCCATCCCGGCTACGGCTTTCTTGCCGAGAATGCGGAACTGGCGAGGCAGTGCGGGGCCGCCGACATCACGTTTATCGGCCCGGACGTCGAAACCCTGATGTTGTTCGGCGACAAGGCCCGGGCCCGGGTGGCAGCCACTGCCGCCGGCGTGCCCATCATCCGGGGGCTCGATCACGCGGTCACCGTGGAGCAGGCGACGGCCTTCTTTGACAGCCTGGATCAGGGCCGGGGCATGATCATCAAGGCCGCCCACGGCGGCGGTGGCCGTGGCGCACGGGTGGTGGAGAACGAAAGCGAGCTTGGCGCCGCCTTTGAACGCTGCCGGGCAGAAGCCGAAGCGGCTTTCGGCAACGGCGAGTTGTATGTGGAAGAGTTTATGCGCCAGGCGCGGCATGTCGAGGTACAGATTCTCGGCGACCAGCACGGCTCTGTGATCCACCTGGGCGAACGGGAGTGCAGCGTACAGCGTTATTTTCAGAAGATCATCGAGGTCGCCCCGGCCCCCGGTCTGGCCGATTCCCTGCGCCAGCAGATCATCGAGGCTGCGGTACACTTTGCCCGCAGCGTTCACTACAGCAATGCCGGTACCTTTGAATTTCTGGTGGATGTCTCGGGCCAGGGGGATACATTCACCTTCATAGAAGCCAATGCCCGGCTGCAGGTGGAACATACGGTCACCGAGGAAGTGACCGGCGTCGACATCGTCAAGGCACAGATCCAGCTGGCCGGGGGTGCCACCATGGCGGAACTGGGGCTGGACCGGGACGGCATCGCGACGCCCCGAGGCTACGCCATTCAGGCACGGGTGTGTATGGAATCCGTGCTCGAAGATGGTTCCATCGTACCAACGGGGGGCGTCCTCAGCGCCTACGAGCCACCCAGCGGGCCCGGGGTCCGCACCGACGGCTTCGGTTACAGTGGTTACGAGACCAGCCTGTCGTTTGACTCCCTGCTGGCCAAGGTGATCGGTCATTCGGCATCGGGCCAGTTTACCGATGCCATCAACCGGACCCGCCGGGCACTGAGCGAATTTCGCATCGAGGGAGTAACCACCAACATTGGTTTTCTGCAGACGATCCTCGGGCATGAAGACTTTGCCCGCGGCAAGATCCACACCCGGTTTATCGATCAGGAAATGGCCAGCCTCGCAAAGCCCGGAGCGCCACACAGGCAATTCGTCATACCCCATGGCTATGAGGCTCCGGCGGCAGGGGCCACGGCCAGGGCGGCACGTGCCGTCGGGCCCGAGGGCTCTATCGGACTTTCTTCAGTCATTCAGGGCACCATCGTTTCGATCGATGTGGCGATCGGTGACGAGGTCAGAATCGGCCAGGCGCTGGCGGTGGTCGAGGCCATGAAGCTGCAGCATGATATCAAGGCGGACCGGAGCGGCATCGTATGCGCGGTCTCCATGTCCGTGGGGGATGTTGTCAGGGAAGGCTACCCGATCGTTTTCATTGAAGAGATGGAACTTGAAGGCGGCGCCATTGAGGCCGACGCCGGTGCGGACCTGGATCACATTCGCGGCGACCTGCAGGAAGTTTTCGACCGCATTAATCAAACCCTGGATGATGCCCAGCCCCAGGCCGTGGACGAACGCCATCAGAAGGGCCGGCGTACCCCGCGGGAGAATCTCGCCGAGCTGATAGATGAGGGTTCGTTCCGGGAATTCGGCCCACCGGCCGCAGGGTCCGCTGCCGGCGGCACCATCATGGGCCTCGGGACCATCAACGCGGCCCTGGTGGGTGAGGAACGGGGCCGGGTGGCGGTGGTGCACCACGATTACATGATGGCCGCGTACAGCCACGGCCATTACCAGCAGGAACCGGTACACGAACTGGTGCATGATTTCGAGGTTCCCCTGGTGCTGTTTTCCGAGGGTGAGGGGAAACCCTTCGGGAACCTGGGTGGCGTCGGTATCGATGCATCTGTCTTTACGGATTTTGCGCGCCTCTCTGGTCTCGTTCCTCTGGTGGGCGTCAATACCGGGGACTCATTTGCGGGTAACGCGACGCTGCTGGCATGCTGCGATGTAATCATCGCGACCCGGAACTCCACGATTGGCATGAACGGGCCAGCGGTGGTGGAAGCGACGGGCATGGGGAGCCATTCGCCCCAGGAAATTGGCTCCATGTCCGTTCAGGCAGCAAATGGCAATGTCGACATCGTGGTCGAGGATGATGCCGCCGCGGTCACCGCCGTCAAACAATACCTTTCCTATTTTCAGGGCCCCATCGATAACTGGTCGGAACCGGATCAGCGACGAATGCGCCATATCATCCCGGAGAATCGGGTCCGTACCTACAACATGCGGGAGATCATCGAAACCATCGCCGACGAGGGCTCCGTACTGGAAATCCGCAAGGCGTTCGGCGTTGGCGTGATCACGTCATTTGTCCGGGTTGAGGGCAGGCCGATAGGCGTCGTTGCCAACAACCCTGCTCACCTTGCGGGCGCCATCGACAGCCCGGGGGCAGACAAGGCAGCCCGTTTTTTCCAGCTCTGCGATGCCTTCGATATCCCGACGCTGGTGTTCATGGACTGCCCCGGGATCATGGTTGGTCCGGACCACGAACGCACCGCCCTGGTACGGCATGCAGTACGCCTGTTCAACATTGGCGCAAACGTGTCCGCCCCGATGTTTGGTGTCATGGTGCGTAAAGCCTACGGCCTGGGTGTTCAGGCGATGATCGGTGGGGCCGCGTCGATTCCGCTGTTTACCGTCGCCTGGCCCACCGCTGAATTCGCTGGCATGAACATCGACGGCGCGGTGAAGCTCTCTGCACGCCGGGAACTTGCTGCCATCGAGGATGCGGAAGAGCGGATTGCGGCCTATGACCGGCGCGTCGCCGATGGCTACGAAACAGCACGCGCCATCAATTCAGGCGCGCGCTATGTGATTGACCCTGCCGATACCCGCGCCTGGGTGGTTCGAGGACTAAAGACCCTGCCACCCCGCCCGCCCCGTGTGGGCAAGAAGCGGCCATACGTGGACACGTGGTAGCCGGAGACTGCCCCTAGAAAAACACGTAGGAACGGACGACCACGTTCTTTCGACAGCGGGCATCCTCAGGTGCCGTGGGGTCGACACATGCACTGTGAAACGACCAGCGCGATACCGAACCATCGGTAATGGAGTCGTAGCACTTGAGCATCGAGACCTCCGTCGACTTCTGTTGGGGAATCCAGTACCACTCGTGATCCGGGCGGTAGGTAAAGCGCGTGGTTTCCCCCACCCGGTCGTCATACACCCGATAATTCGTGATGTACGGCTGGTCCGCAAAAGACGGCCAGGCGCATAGCACGAACGGATTCTGCTCCACGGTTTCCATGGGTTTGGCAAGATTGATGGACATAAACCGCCGGGACATTTTCGCGTCGGCTTCAGCCTCGGTGTAATGCTGTTCGCGGCCAAAATTGCGCAGGTTCTTCGTGAGCAGTTCCCGACAACGCACACGACCGCTGTTGTCATTCAGGTCATTGTGGACAAGGTTTGCATAGTGGGCGTTGACGCCCGGATTCTTGTTGGCCTGATCCTCGGTACGATCGCCCTGATAATCCTGATCGAACACGTCGTGGTTATAGACCAGAGCATCGGTCGCGCCCGGGAAAAACTCGAGCAGGAGCTTCTCGATTTCCGGGTAAAAAACCCGCTCTACCTCCGCTGAGTCATAGAAGTTCCGGCACTCGGACTCACAGTGGGCGAGTGAAAGACCGAGCCTGTCCATACATTCCGGGCTGGTGGGTGACAGGCCCGGGTAGTACTCCTCAATTCGTCTGGCATCCCGCAGTACCTGTGGAAAGTACAGGCAGCGACGGCCTGTATCCTGCTCTTCCTTACGCAGGGCGGCGGCATCCGCCTTGCGAGCCGGGTCTTTCCACAGGGCATTGGACGACACGATGGAATACGAGGGCTGCTCATGGATGCCGTAACGAAGCGGCAGCGCCACCCCGCCCTCTGGTGCCTGAATGCCATTGGCGTGGATGTAGTCCATGCACTCCGAGTAACTGCGAAAGCCGATACCCCATTTCGTCTTGATCGGCCCTGGAGGCGCGTTATCGAGCATCTCGATGACCGCCTGCCCTTCGCCGCCTGCGATCAGCGCAAGTGCCGCCTGTGTCGCAGCGGCCGTTCCGGCGTCACCGTCCCGATCAAAAGACATATAGGACAGGCCGCCATTGGCGGCAACGGGGGGTGGCTGGCCGGCAGTGAGTTGCAGGGGAGGCACATAGACAGACGCTTTCACAGCCGCTTTGGCTGCCTCGTCCGCTGCGTCCGGCTTCGCGATATTTTTCAACTGGCCCATGAGATGCCTCCGATCAAAAGAGACATTGTGTCATACCGTGCCTGCCTGGCCTAGTCAGTGACCTGTCCCGGTTGCCGAGGCCTCGCCCTTTCCGTAGGATTGATCCTTGTGACAGCTACCGCTAACGCGGATAGTCTAATGCACAACGTCAACGAGGGAACGACATGTCAGACACCCCTGCACCAGTACTTGAAGACAACCCGGTCTATCTCGCCAATTCCCAAAGAGCCCAGGAGAACAAGCCGCCATCCCGTGGCACCCCGCTGGGTGCCGTTGCTGCGGCGCGTTTCCGGGCAGACACCCACGAGGAAATGGTGGCTGGCATTCGGTCTCTGGACGCGGGTCTCGTAGCCGGCCAGTTCGGAACCATCCATTACAAACCGGTCACGGTATGTGGCATTGATCTCAAGCTGGAACCGCTCCAGCCGAGCATCGGGACGGTAGTGCACGGCATCGACCTCGCACGTGACCTGGACAGCCCGGAGATGGTGACATTCCTGCGAAACCTGTGGCTTGAACGGCGGGTGATCATGTTTCGCGACCAGAATCATCTGACACATCAGGACATGGTCACCTTCGCCAGACACTTCGGTGAGCTGGGGGTTCGGTACGGCGAGCCAGGACACGAGCCAAATTCACCCAGAGACCTCAGCAATCAGATCAACATTCCCGGTGTGCCGGAAATGCTGGTGCTCGTGTCCGACGAGCGGGCTGCCGGGGCTGCCTCCGCATGGCATTGCGATGCCACCTGGCAGAAACGCCCGCCCATGGGCTCGGTGCTGATGTGCCGGGAAGCGCCACCGGTGGGTGGCGACACCTGCTTCTGCGACTGCTATGCAATGTGGGAGGGCCTCTCACCTGAGACGAAGCAGCGTGTGGAACACCTCACCGCAAGACATGTTGGCGGGGTGATTCATCAGATGGATGGCAAGACGCCGGAATCCATCCACCCGGTTGCCAGAACCCACCCGGAAACAGGCCGTACCGTGCTGTACGTCCAGCAGGGCTTCGTCAAGGGCTTTGCCCCGGAACACGGCATCGCACCTGACGAAGAGCGGGCACTGCTCCAGCAAATGAAGTTGCAGGAGGGTCGCCTTGAGTACACCTGTCGCTTCCGCTGGGAACCCGGGTCCATTGCGATGTGGGACAACCGCGCGGTGCTGCACAGTGCCAGTGCCGACTTCTGGCCCCATCGACGCCGTATGGAACGACTGACAATTCTGGATCACGACGAGGCCAGGAGAACACCCTACTACGCCCCGGCAAAGCCCTGACGAGGACCTGAAGGTAGAGACCAGCATGACCATACCGATTGAATTCAGCACAGAGTACGTCAGGGAGAACTCACCCGAGCCAGAACTGCGCTATGCCAGCTTCCTGAAGTCCGGCGAACCCTTCAGATCCATGATGAAAAACAATCCATGGCTTCGACCACCGGATGCCGGCAAACCGCTCCCCTGGGGTACCCAGCGATACTGGGATACCACGGTGGCTCGTAAACATACCTACTGGTCTGAATTCAAATTGCCGCAGCCCACCAGGGACATTCGGACCCTGCGACGTGACCTGTATGACTGGGGCTATTGCCTGATTGAGGATGGCCTGTCCCGGGACCAGTGTGACGCCTTCTATCGCCGCCTCTGCGAACAGGCAGAGGGAGAGCGCGCCGCTGGTGTTTATAACAAGGGATCGTCCGGTCAGATGGTCAATACGCTTGTCAACAAAGGGGCGTGCTTCAGAGGCTGTATCGAGCAGCATCCTGACGCCGTTCAGGCGGGCCCCGTGATCGAGCAGATCATGGATGAGACGCTGGGCCCGGGCTGGATCTGCCACTCTTTTCTTGCCATCGGCTCTGACCCCGGCGGCCACCCCCAGGGCCTGCATATTGATCAGGGCCCACTCGCGCCGTGGATTACCGAAGAGGCACCGGCACTGGTCAATACCATGTACATCCCCCAGGATGTTGATGAAGTCAATGGCGGGACGCTCATCATTCCGGGCTCTCACAAGATTCTGATCAAGGCTGGCAGCGGCGGGGAGATCGGCGCACTGCCACCGGCCGTGAATCTGGAGGCGAAGGCTGGCACCGTGATGCTGTTCGATGGACGGATCCTGCATGGCACCGGCGCAAACCGGGGTGACAAACGTCGTTACGTGGCCGTCATGAGTAATGTGAAGTCATGGATGCGCACTCAGGAAAACTGGGTAGTATCTGTGTCGCCGGAGATACTCGCTGGTGCCAGCGACAAGCTCCGACACCGCATGGGACTTCAGGCATTGACCTATGGGGCCACCGTAGAGGGTTTCGGGCTGGGTGCACCCGGCCGGGTCGGTGATGTCTGGGGCGACATCACTCCCTTCCGTGAAGCCTACGACCGGGGAGAATATCAACGCATACCGGAACTGGCGCCAGACTCACCCGCGGAACTGCTGAACCGCCAGTACACGGTCAAACTCGCTACCGAACGGATGCGCGCGGCGCGCAACAAAGACCATCACTGATACGGCGCGCCGATTCACCGGGCGAATGCACCGATGCAGCAGTTAGAGGCATTCCTGGTTGCATTCGCGAACCTTGCCTGGGGTCCGTGGTTGCTGGTGCTGATCCTTGGCGGCGGTCTGTATTTCCTGTTCTATTCCCGCTTCCTGCCGTTCGCGTACCTCTATCACAGTCTTGATATCCTCCGTGGCCGATTCGACTCTGACGACGCCCCGGGCGACATCAGTCACTTTCGCGCCCTGTCATCGGCACTCGCCGGGACCATCGGCATGGGCAACATTGCCGGTGTGGCAGTGGCCATCCATGTGGGCGGGCCGGGCGCCATCTTCTGGATGTGGATGACTGCGATCGTCGGTATCGCGACCAAGTTCTTTACCTGTACCCTCGCCGTGATGTACCGGGGCACCGATAGTGCCGGGCACATCCAGGGCGGCCCCATGTACGTGATCCGGGAAGGGCTCGGCCCTGCCTGGCGCCCCCTTGCGGTCATGTTTGCGCTGGTCGGGACCATTGGCTGCCTGCCCCTGTTTCAGACCAATCAACTGGTCCAGACGCTACGGGAGGTCGTCTTCATTCCACAGGGCTGGATCGCGGCCAGCGATGCGTTCGAGTTCAATGCGCTGGCCGGGCTTGCGCTGGCGGCCATCGTCGCGGTCGTCATCTTTGGAGGCCTGCAGCGGATCTCCGGTGTGGCCTCCCGGGTGGTGCCCATCATGACGGTGGTATACGTCGGCTCTGCCCTCGTTGTCATGGTCACCCATGCTGACCAGATAGCACCGGCGCTATGGCTGATTGTCACCGATGCCTTCACGGGCAACGCTGTCGCCGGGGGTGCCATCGGCACGGTGATTGCCACCGGCATCCGGCGAGGCGCGTTCTCCAATGAGGCTGGCATTGGTACGGAAGCCATGGCTCACGGCGCGGCCCGAACCCGGGAACCCGTACGGGAGGGTCTCGTCGCCATGGTCGGGCCGATCATCGATACACTCATTATCTGCACATCCACGGCATTGATCATTCTACTCACCGGCGCCTGGCAACAGGGCGACGCCAACGGCGTGACGATGACCGCGAGCGCGTTCGAACTCGCCCTTGGTTCCACCGGGAGCTACATACTGATGGCCTGCATCCTGGCCTTCTCGGTCACCACGATTTTCAGCTATGCGTACTACGGTACCAAGTGTGCCGGATATCTCATCGGGGCCGAGCGTCAACACTATTATTACTATGTGGTGGTCATTATGACCGTGGTGGCATCCATACTCTCACTGGACGCTATGGTGGCTCTCATCGACAGCGCGTTCGCGCTGATGGCGATACCGACGATGGTGTCCACGATCGTCCTTTCCCCCAGGGTGATGGCCGCCGCGCGGGAGTACTTCCGCAAGCTCGATTCCGATTCGCCCTCCCATTGAGGGCACACACTCGATCCCAGCATCATCGGTTTACACTCGAGGTGTCAGTTCGTCCCGCAACAGGCTATGTAATCCTCGTCGATGTTTCCATTGCTCTCGCGCTTCGATCCGACGACAGACATTCTGGATTGACCAGACATGTCGGGGGACAGGTGTCTGTCAGCTGCGCGGCTGAGCCACGCAATCCAACCAGACCTTCATCCTCAAAAAAAGCGAGTGCGGCCAGCGATGTTCCGCCGCCTGATTCGGTGGCCGCCGAGTGCGGGATGGTTGATCAATCAGTGGGGCTCTGGTGACTCACTTCGGTACTCTGCATCATCTGGTGGATCAGGGCGTCGTGGAGGTCGGGCTCGCCCCAGAACAGGATGATCAACACAAACATGCCCAGTACAAAGATGCCGCCGGAAAAATCGATTCTGATGTTTCGCTCACTCATCGCAGGTTCTCCCTGGTCCTTTCATTGTCGTTACGATTCCATACCTGGCAGCCATGAGCGAGCCCCTGTTAGTCACGCCGTAGCCGTACAAGAGAGTATTCATGCTGGCACCTCGTATCAGTGAACTTCCATGACAGCCTTGAGCGTGCCCGTCTGAGGCACGCCATAGTCGTGCCAGGTCTCCCGGGCCGCACGCCATAGAACAGCTACTTCCTTGAAAGGCCTTGAAGGCCGGGGAAACTTCAGGCCGACGACGAGGTGCAGACACCGGCGCGCTCATGGCCGGGCCGATGAATCCTGCTTTGCGATCCATCTGGTATGAAACCGATCAGCTTCGTATACTCTGACACACCACAGGCCATCTCAGGTACGGCATGGACCCAGAATTGAAAGACTCACTCACCGCCTCTGAATCCTGGATTCGCGGATTTTACATCGTGCTCTTCACGATCATCTATTCGGTCGCAGAAATTGTCCTGGTAGCAATCGTCATCTTTCAGTTCCTGATGACGCTGCTGACCCGACAAACCAACGACCGGTTGCTGGACCTTGGTGATGACCTCAGCATCTTTCAGTATCAGATACTGCAGTTTGCCACCTATAACTCGGATGAAAAACCCTTTCCGTTCGGCCCCTGGCCCTACGGCACTGGCGGCCCTTCCGACGCGGGCAGTCCGCCGGAGCAGGCACGACGAACATCATCCGATACCCAAACGCATCCGGACAACACCACCCCCGGCGATGATCTTAAAGGGGAAGGGCCGGAGGGCACATCACGACATTGACGCGCCGCCGCACCTGGGAAGCATTGGCGCAACCCTCAGACACGCCCATCTCATCCTGGCAGATATTCCCTCACGCAGGGTGTGGACCGTACTACGATGTCGGCCACGTCCAGGGGGAAATCAGACCCGCTCAATAATCGTCGCAGTACCCATGCCGCCACCGGTACACATGGCGATCAGCGCCGTTGAAAGATCCCGCCGCTCGAGTTCATCCAGGACCGTCTGAATCAGCATTGGCCCCGTTCCCCCAATGGGATGGCCGAGTGCAATGGCTCCGCCATTCACATTGATCCTGTCATCCGGCACGCCCAGGTCTTTTTGAAACTTCAGGACCACGGCAGCAAACGCCTCGTTGACTTCAAACAGATCAATGTCCGAGATATTCATGCCGGCCTTGCGCAGGCAGATCTCTGCCGCGGGGCCGGGTGCAGTGAGCATGATCACGGGTTCAGTCCCTGCCGTGGCGGACATGACGATACGGGCCCTGGGCTTGAGCCCATGGGACCGCGCATAGTCGGGCGAAGACAGCAGGATGGCACTGGCGCCGTCCACCACGCCAGACGAGTTGCCCGCATGATGAACATGAGTGACGCCATCAATCTGCGGGTAGACATCACGGCAGATATCATCAAAGGTCTTCACCTGACCATCCAGCAATGTCTTGCCCATC
>JAQBUI010000018.1 GCA_027624035.1 Pseudomonadota bacterium
TCCCGAAGGTCTCCCCAGTGGTACTGCGCCAGGGTGAGCAGAACTGCTGGAACCGTTTCTGCGCGGAGAATTCTGGGGCCGAGAGAGACAGCGAAAAAGCCCCTGGATTGTGCGGCAGCCACCTCGCTGCCCGCAAGCCCGCCTTCCGGGCCGATCAAAAGGGCCGCCGACCTGGCACTGCCCGGCAGGTCGCCAGCGCGGTGGCTGTCGTGGGGGTGGGCAACGACACGAACGTCCGCGTCTGCACTGTCCAGCCAGTCATCAAGTTCACGAGGCCGATGCAGTCGGGGCAGTCGATTTCGGCCACACTGTTCACAGCTTCGGCCGAGGATGTCCTGCCAGTGATTCTCGTTGATATGGCGCCGGCTGACGCTGACATGCTCGGTCAGTAGCGGCGTGATGTGGGTTACCCCGAGTTCGTTCGCGCGCACCAGTGCCGCATCCATTGCCTGCTTTCGGATGACCGCGATACCAAGATGAGTGATCAGCGATGACTCTCGCTCGATGGCTTCAAAGCCATCCAGGCGAGCCACCGCACGGCTGCGACTGATGCTGGCGACCGCGGCCTGATACTGCCCGCCCTCGCCGCTGAAGAGCGTAATGGCGTCACCCTGTCGCAGCCGAAGCACATGGATGATGTGGTGTGCGGTACTCTGTGGCAGCGGGATTTCTGTACCTGGCTCAAGGTCTGGTTCGAGCCCCTGGTCGACAAGAAAACGGGGCGCGGCCATCGTGGACTAGCCCAATCCCAGATTTCGCCAGATCCGCAAGGTTGGCAGTGACTGGTTGAGGGTATAGAAATGGAGGCCGGGTGCACCTCCTGTCAGGAGCCGCTCGCACAGCGACGTGACCACCTCGAGCCCGAACTGTCTGGTGGCGTCGGCGTCATCCTTGTAGCTTTCCAGATGCTTGAAGATCCACCTGGGTATTTCGGCCCCGCAGTTATTCGAAAAACGTACCAGGCCCGCGAAATTGGTCATCGGCATGATGCCCGGCACGATCGGGATGTCGATGCCCCGGGTCTGGCAGGCATCACGATATCGGAAATAGGCGTCCGCATTGTAAAAGTACTGGGTGATGGCGCCGTTTGCGCCAGCATCGACCTTCTGCTTGAAGTAATCGAGATCGCTCTCGACCGAGCTCGATTCGGGATGGATCTCTGGATACGCTGCCACTTCGATGTGGAAATGATCACCGGTCTTGTCCCGGATGAATCTCACCAGTTCGTCGGCATGGACGATGCCGGACCGCTGCCCGACGCCAGAAGGGAGGTCGCCCCGAAGCGCCACGACCCGACGGATTCCTGCGTCACGATAGTCATTCAACAGCTGTTCGATTTTTGCGGGGGAATCGCCGCCGAACGACAGGTGAGGTGCGACATCGCTGCCACGCTCCCTCAGTTTCAACACGGCGCCCCGGGTCCCGTCTTTGGTCGACCCGCCCGCGCCATAGGTCACAGAATAGAAGGCGGGTGTCATCTGCTGCAGTCGATCATGGGTCGCGAGCAGCTTTGCGGTTTCCTCGTCAGTGCGTGGGGCAGAAAACTCCAGGCTGAACTGGTTAGCGCAGGACATGGCTCAGAGCGCTGCGCGCAGGGCTTCAACCTTGTCGGTTTTCTCCCAGGTAAAGTCGCTTTCCTCGCGACCGAAGTGGCCATAGGCGGCGGTCTGTCGATAAATCGGCCGTCTGAGGTCCAGCATTTCAATCAGGCCCTTCGGACGCAGATCAAACACCTCGCGAACCAGTGCCTCAATCTTTTCTTCCGGCAGGATACCAGTACCCTGGGTATCGATGCTGATGGAAGTTGGTTCAGCCACCCCAATCGCATAGGAAACCTGAATCTCACACTTCTTTGCGAGCCCAGCGGCAACGATGTTCTTGGCAACATAACGTGCCGCATAGGCGGCACTGCGGTCGACCTTGGATGGATCCTTGCCGGAGAACGCGCCACCGCCGTGTCGCGCCATCCCGCCATAGGTGTCGACGATGATCTTCCGGCCCGTCAGGCCGCAATCCCCCACGGGTCCTCCAATGATGAACTTGCCCGTTGGATTGATGAAGTACTTTGTCTGCGGGTGAAGCCAGTTCGAAGGTATCACTGGTTTGATGATCTCTTCCATGACCGCTTCCTGCAGGTCTTTCAGGGAGACATCTGCGCTGTGCTGGGTAGACAGTACGATGGCGTCGATTCCGACCGGGTTCCCGGCGTCGTCGTAGCGAAAGGATATCTGGCTCTTTGCATCGGGGCCGAGGAATTTGAGAATCCCCTCCTTACGTACCTCTGACTGGCGTTTCACCAGCCGATGGGCGTAGGTGATAGGCGCCGGCATCAAAACATCAGTCTCATCGGTCGCGTAACCGAACATCAAGCCCTGGTCACCGGCTCCCTGTTCCTTGTCGGCAGTTTCATCCACGCCCTGGGCTATATCGGGGGACTGCTTGCCGACGGCGTTCAGAACCGCGCAGGAAGCACCATCGAAGCCAAGATCAGAACTGTTGTAGCCAATGTCCAGGATCACGTTGCGGCAGAGGTCTTCGAAATCGACCCAGGTGGTGGTGGATATTTCGCCAGCCAGTACGACCATACCGGTCTTCACCATGGTTTCGCACGCGACCCGTGCATCCGGGTCCGCGGCGATGATCGCGTCGAGCACGGCATCAGAAATCTGATCCGCGATCTTGTCCGGATGACCCTCGGATACGGATTCAGACGTGAACGTGGTATTGCGTGTCATGGTGACCTTCACGGTTTCTCGAGAGGGCGAAATTCTACTGTTTCGAGTTGTCGAAGCCCAGTTGAGCGCCGAGATATTACTTCAAGTTCCCCTGCAATATTATTCATTACAGCCTTGAGCGTGCCCGTATCAGGCATGCCGTCGTCGTGCTGGTCAGTCTCCCGGGCAAGCACGGCATAGAACAGTACTTATATGACAGCCTTGAGCGTGCCCGTATCAGGCATGCCGTCGTCGTGCTGGTCAGTCTCCCGGGCAAGCACCGCATAGAACAGTACTTATATGACAGCCTTGAGCGTGCCCGTATCAGGCATGCCCTCGTCGTGCTGGTCGGTCTCCCGGGCAAGCACGCCATAGAACAGTACTTATGAAAGCCGGCGAGATTGGTCACTCTACGTTGATGATTGAGGTTGCCTGAGGGAGAATAGCCGGCCTGCCCAATCCCGGAAGAGACCTCATGACCACCAGGCGAGAGAAAGCAAACGCGATTCGTGCATTGTCCATGGACGCCGTGCAAAAGGCCGGTTCAGGTCATCCCGGTGCCCCTATGGGTATGGCTGACATTGCCGAGGTGCTCTGGACCGACTTCCTGATACATAACCCCGCCAACCCCCGATGGTTCAATCGTGACCGGTTCGTACTGTCCAACGGACACGGGTCCATGTTGATTTATTCGCTGCTACATCTGACGGGCTATGACGTCAGCATTGATGACATCCGAGATTTTCGTCAGCTCGGCTCGAAAACGCCGGGGCATCCCGAGTATGGCGATACCCCGGGTGTGGAGACCACCACGGGCCCACTGGGCCAGGGACTGGCCAATGCTGTGGGGATGGCGCTTGCCGAGCGAATTCTGGCGGAACGGTTCAATCGGGAGCAGCTTGAGGTCGTTGACCACTACACGTACGTGTTTGTCGGTGATGGCTGCCTCATGGAAGGTGTTTCTCACGAGGCGGCCTCCCTGGCAGGCACCTGGAAGCTTGGTAAGCTGATCTGCCTGTACGATGACAATGGGATCTCGATAGACGGGGAGGTCAGCGGCTGGTTTACCGACGACACGGTTGCGCGTTTCAACGCCTATGGCTGGCATGTGGTCCGGGATGTCGATGGACATGATGGTGAGGCCATCAGGGCCGCCCTCGAGTCAGCCAGGCAGGAGGACTCAAGGCCGACCCTCATCTGCTGCAAGACAGAGATTGGTTTTGGCGCGCCCGGCAAGGCCGGCACCGCTGCGGCCCACGGATCGCCCCTCGGCAATGATGAGATTTCCGGTACCAGGGAGCGTCTTGCCTGGAGCCATGAACCATTTCAGATCCCTCAGGACATCTACGATGCCTGGGATTGCCGCCGCAGCGGTGCAGAGCATGAGAGTCGCTGGCAGCAGCAGTTTGCAGAGTATCGCCATCGTTTTCCCGAGGCCGCCGCCGAATTTGAACGGACCCTGGCCGGTGAGCTTCCGGCGCAGTGGGGCCAGGTGATGGATGAACTGCTTCGCAAGACCTCAGATGAGGGTGCCGCCATCGCGTCGAGGAATGCAAGCGGCGCGGTCATCGCGGCGATGGCATCGATTCTGCCCGAGCTGATTGGTGGGTCGGCAGACCTGTCTGGATCCAATTCCACGCAATGGCCGGATGCCCGTACGTTTTCTGCGCGCCCTGCAGGCAGTGCCGGTGGTAACCATTTTAACTACATCAACTATGGTGTTCGGGAGTTTGGGATGACCGCGATCGCCAATGGCATTGCGCTCCACGGTGGATTCATCCCTTTCACGGGCACCTTCCTGACCTTCATGGAATATGCACGCAATGCGGTGCGAATGGCGTCTTTGATGGGTATTCACAACATCATGGTATACACCCATGATTCGATCGGTCAGGGCGAGGATGGGCCAACGCACCAGCCTGTAGAGCAACTCGCCAATCTGCGATATACGCCTGATTTGTCCACGTGGCGACCGTGTGACAGCGTTGAGACCGTCGTTGCCTGGCGATCTGCCGTGGAGCGCAGCGGCCCGACCGCGCTGGTGTTCTCCCGCCAGGCGCTCACCTGCCAGTCGCGAACCGACGAGCAGCTTGAGAATATCGCAAGAGGTGGCTATGTACTGAAAGACCCCGATAATCCTGTGGCGATCATCATTGCAACGGGATCAGAGGTCGGGATTGCGGTTGAGGCATTCGAGCAATTGTCATCGGCTGGCGTTGCCGCGAGGGTGGTGTCCATGCCGTCAGCCGACGTGTTTGAGGCGCAACCCCAAACCTATCGTGATCAGGTACTGCCGCCAGGCATCCGCTGTCGTCTGGCGGTGGAGGCCGCGCATCCTGACTACTGGCGCAAATGGGTAGGGCTCGATGGTGATGTCGTCGGTCTGCCCACGTTTGGTGCGTCGGGCCCGGGTGCTGCCGTGTTTGAACACTTTGGGTTTACTGCTGACCGCGTTGCCGACGCGGTTCGAAGAATGATCTGACGGAGCCATCGAGATGAGCATCATTGACTTCATGAGTCTCGATATCCGGGACAAGCGCGTATTGATCAGGGAGGACCTGAACGTGCCTGTGGCCGACGGGCGCGTGACCAGTGATGCCCGCATTCGTGCCGCGATACCGACGATTCGTCATTCGGTTGACCAGGGAGCGGTCACCCTCGTGATGTCCCATCTGGGTCGACCGACAGAGGGTGTACCGATTTCTGAACAGCCGGAATCAAGCCTTGCGCCGGTGGCGGCACGCCTGGAAGCGCTTAGCGGCCTGAAGGTTGCGCTCGTGTCGGACTATCTTGACGGCTTTGAGATGCCATCGGCCGATGTGGTTCTGTTTGAGAATATCCGGGTCAATCCAGGTGAATCAGACAATTCGGCCGAACTGTCCGCGCGGCTGGCTGCCCTGTGTGACATTTTTGTCATGGATGCCTTCGCGACCGCTCACCGGGCTCAGGCCTCGACGGAGGGCGTTGCACGGCTCGCACCAGTTGCTTCGGCCGGACCGCTCCTTATGGCCGAGCTTGATGCCCTTGGTAGAGTTATGGCGGAACCTCTACGCCCCCTGGTCGCGGTGGTTGGTGGCAGCAAGGTGTCCACCAAGCTTCAGGTCCTGGATTCGCTGTCCGCAAGGGTCGATCAGCTCATTGTGGGAGGCGGGATCGCCAATACCTTCCTGGCTGCTGCGGGGTTGGATGTGGGTAGATCCTTGTATGAGCCCGACCTGATCCCGGACGCGCGAGAGCTGGCGAAAAAAGTGACCATCCCGCTGCCCACGGACGTGGTGGTTGCGACCCGGGTCAGTGGCGCGCCATCGAGAACCTGTCCTGTGACTGAAGTTCGGGCGGATGAGATGATCCTGGATATCGGCCCGGATTCCCGGGCGGCCCTGCTGCCGATCATTGAAAAAGCAGGGACCGTCCTCTGGAATGGTCCTGTCGGGGTTTTCGAACAGGCCGCCTTTGCAGAGGGCACCCGGGTTCTGGCCAATGCCATCGCATCCAGTACCGCCTTCTCTGTGGCCGGGGGTGGTGATACGCTTGCTGCCATAGACCAGTTCGGCGTTGCTGACAGTATTTCGTATGTATCGACCGGCGGCGGGGCGTTTCTGGAGTTTGTGGAAGGCAAGACACTGCCGGCTGTCGCAGCTCTGGAAGCACGTGCACACAATTCATCTGCCTGACATCCGGCAGACAACCATTAGAGAGGATAACTGACATGGCACTGATCAGCATGCGACAACTGCTCGACCATGCGGCTGAACATGACTACGGCGTTCCGGCGTTCAACGTCAACAATCTTGAGCAGATGCGGGCGATCATGGAAGGCGCCGCGGCGACAGATTCACCGGTTATCGTGCAGGCTTCAGCCGGCGCGCGCAAATATGCGGGGTCGAATTTCCTGCGGCATCTCATCCTCGCGGCGATCGAGGAGTTTCCAGACATCCCTGTGGTGATGCATCAGGACCATGGCGCATCACCGGATGCCTGTCAGCGCAGCATTCAGCTTGGGTTCTCGTCAGTGATGATGGACGGTTCGCTGCTGGAGGATCAGAAGACGCCTGCGAGCTATGAATATAATGTGGAGGTCACCAGAACCACGGTCGCGATGGCCCATGCTTGCGGCGTCACCGTAGAGGGTGAACTGGGCTGCCTGGGTTCACTCGAGACTGGTGATGCGGGTGATGAGGACGGCGTCGGGGCGGAAGGGAAACTGTCCATGGATCAACTGCTGACCGACCCCGATCAGGCTGTGGACTTCATCAAAGAGACGAAATGCGATGCTCTGGCCATCGCAATCGGCACCAGCCACGGCGCCTACAAGTTCTCACGCCCTCCCACCGGGGACATTCTTTCCATTGATCGGGTCAAGGAGATTCACGAGCGCCTGCCCAATACTCATCTGGTGATGCACGGTTCTTCCAGTGTTCCCCAGGACTGGCTCAAGGTGATCAATGAGTTTGGGGGGCAGATCCCGGAGACCTACGGCGTACCGGTTGAAGAGATTCAGGACGGTATCCGGCATGGCGTTCGCAAGGTAAACATTGACACCGATCTGCGTCTGGCTTCAACCGGGGCGATCCGCAGATACATGGCCAGCAACCGATCCGAGTTTGACCCCAGAAAGTACCTCACGGAGACGATGAAGGCGATGAAGGACATCGTGGTCCAGCGCTATGAGGCCTTTGGTACCGCTGGCAACGCGAGCCGGATCAAGCCTGTCCCACTTGAGGCAATGTCTGATCTTTACAAGAGCGGCAGCCTTGATCCGAAGCTGAAGTAGCCACGCGCACAATCCACAGAAGTCACATACAGAAGCATCCATATGTCACAGGAGTTCTTATCTCGTCTGACTGAGATCGTTGGTGAAGGTCAGGTCGGCACGGGAGCCCAGGAAAAGGAAACCTATGGAAGGGACTGGACCCGATTCTATGATCCACGGCCCCTTGCAGTAGTGTTTCCGCGCAATACCGACGACGTCAGCGCCATCGTTCTTCTGGCTAACGAATATAATGTGGCGCTGGTTCCGTCCGGCGGACGTACCGGGTTAAGTGGTGGCGCGGTGGCCACCAATGGTGAGGTCGTGGTGTCTTTTGACAAGATGAACCAGATTCTCGAGTTCGATGACATCGATCAGAGCGTTCGGGTGCAGGCTGGTGTCGTGACCCAGTCATTGCAGGAGTTTGCCAGGAGCAAAGGGCTTTTCTATCCGGTGGATTTTGCCTCTGCGGGGTCGAGTCAGATTGGCGGCAACATCGCGACCAATGCCGGTGGCATCAAGGTCCTGCGCTACGGGCTGACCCGTGACTGGATCGGCGGACTGACAGTGGTCACGGGTACCGGTGAGGTGATGAATCTGAACCGGGGGCTCGTAAAAAACGCAACTGGATATGACCTGCGCCACCTGTTCATCGGGTCAGAAGGCACGCTGGGCTTTATTACCGAAGCCACGATCAACCTGACGCAGGACCCGGGCGAACTATCGGTGTTGCTGCTTGCGGTGACCCGGATGACGGATACGATTGCTGTCCTGAAAGCCTTTCGTGAAGCGGTGTCGGTGACCGCTTTTGAATTCTTCTCCGAGGGTGCCCTGCAGCACGTGATCGATCACATGAAAGTCACCGCACCCTTTGTCGAACCCTCGCCCTATTACGTGCTGATCGAATGCGAGCGGGGTGAGCAAGCCGTGCTTTCGGTCTTCGAGACATGCTGTGAGCAGGGCTGGGTAACAGACGGCGTGATTTCCCAGAGTGTGCAACAGAACCAGGACCTATGGAAATACCGGGAGGGAATATCCGAATCCATCACGCCGCACACACCTTACAAGAATGACATCTCGGTTCGAGTGTCACGGGTCCCGGAGTTTCTTGCGGCGGTAGAGTCGGAAGTAATCGTTGAGTATCCCGACTTCGAGGTCGTCTGGTTTGGCCACATTGGGGACGGCAATCTGCATTTGAACATTCTAAAGCCAGCCGATTGGTCAACGGATGATTTCAAGCGCAAGTGTGAGGAGGTCAGCCAGAGGGTCCTTGGGATCGTGTCCGATTTTGGGGGCAGCGTCTCAGCTGAGCATGGTGTCGGACTGCTGAAGCGGGACCAACTCGGCTTTACGCGAGGCACAGCCGAGATTGCTGCCATGAAGGCAGTCAAGCGGGTGTTCGACCCAAGAAACCTGATGAATCCTGGCAAGATGCTGGACTTGAACGGGGTAAGTCCATCTGCCCAGGTTTCCTAGTGGCGTTCTGTCACACCGTCGTTGGTCGCGATCAGCAGAACGTCTGCGGGCCGAATGGCGAACAGCCCATTGGTCACCGTTCCGACGATACCGTTGAGGTCACTTTCCAGCTTTTCGGCGGCATCAATGGCCAGTCCGTGCACGTCAACGATGACATTGCCGTTGTCGGTCACGAACCCTTCCCGGTATACCGGCTGGCCGCCCAATGCGACGAGTCGTCTTGCCACAGCTGACCGGGCCATCGGGATGATCTCAACCGGTAGTGGGAATCTGCCGAGCCTGTCTACGACCTTGGTTTCGTCGACGATGCAGATGAAGGTGCGCGCCACCGATGCTACGATCTTTTCCCGGGTCAGCGCGCCGCCGCCGCCCTTGATCAGCTGTAGACGATTGTTGGCCTCGTCGGCGCCGTCAACATAGACCGTCAGTTCGTTTACGCTGTTCAGATCGTACACCTCGATCCCGTTGGCCCGCAGACGGTTTGCGGTTGCCTCCGATGAAGCGACCGCTCCGTCGAACCGATGTTTCATTCTGGCAAGCGCGTCAATGAAGCAGTTCGCGGTTGAACCGGTGCCGACTCCGATAATGGCATCGCTGGCGAGATACCCCTCGATATACTCGGCCGCGTGTATGGCCACTTCCTTCTTGAGTCTGTCCTGATCCATTTGGGCCCTCATCTGGCAAGGTGGAACGCCTCGAACTCGGCGTCGAATGCGAGCAATTTCGTATCGTCGATGCGATCGATAAAGAGCCTGCCCTCAAGATGATCGAATTCATGCTGAAAAACCGTTGCAAGAAAACCGGACGCATCTATGCTCCGGGCCTTGCCATTCTCATCGAGATAGTCGACCCGAATGTGCTGGGGCCTCGTGACGTAGCCCCGGATCCCCGGAATCGACAGACAGCCCTCCCAGTAGCCAGCCGGGTCCTGCCCGTCCAGTACGGTAATGACCGGATTGACATAGACCTGAAAGGGAGAGCCCTGCAACTCACCGTAGCGCGTCCTGCCTGCTTCAATCTCGATGACCGCGACCTGAAACGGAACATCAATCTGGGGTGCGGCGAGGCCGATACCGGAGCAGTCATGCAACGTATCACGCATGTCCTGGACCAGGGTCCTGAAATTCCTGGTGGCGATCTGATCGACCGGGTAAGGCGCAGCGGGCGTGCGCAGCGTCGGGTGGCCCATTCGAAGGACTTGTCTGACGGCCATGGTTTTGCGTGGACTACCGGTTTGGACTGGAACGGAAAATGATAGAGGAAAAGGCCATGACGTTCGACCGTTATCCGTCAGCGCCGTGAGCCAGTGGCCGTGAGCGTGGAATCGGTCGCGATGTAGTCCATCGCAACGTCCCAGGGACGGGGATCGATCTTCATCTGCTGCAGACCATGGGCAAGCCCGACCAGCAGAGGTCTGTGCCACCATCGGGCATGACCAGCAAAGGTCCGATCATAGTATCCCTTACCCATGCCAACCCGGTTTCCTTGTTGGTCAAAGCCCACCATGGGAACCAGTACGAGATCGAGCAGTCGTGGCGGGATGTCAGTGCCGGGGCCCGGAGCAGGTTCGTCGATGCCAAAGTGATTTTGAATCATTCGGCTGGTGCCGGGCTCAAATCGTCTGAATGACAGTGCGTCCACTGGGCCGCGCATGGTGACTGGAAGGTAGCAGCTCTTGCCGAGGTCGATGGCGAGTCGCGCAACAGGCAAGGGCGAGATTTCACCATCTACAGGCAGGTACAGCGCGATTCGTTTGGCCCTGCGGAAGAAGAGTTGACGGGAAAGAATGCGACAGAGCCGTGCTGATGCCTCGCGCTGGGCGCGCTGCGAAAGTGACCGTCGCGTGGCCCGGATGTGTCGTCTGATGTTGTGGTTCCCTCAACAAGAAACAGGTTCCCCAAATTGCCGCTGTTCGAATAGCCCTTGAACCCAGCGGTTCAAGGCGGTGGCCTCTAGCCGGACCGTAGGCGTTCCGCCGAAACGGACGTGCACATGATCCAGGTAAAAGACCTCCTGGGTGTCGCATAAAGGGTCAGGGACATATCGACTGGCAAACAACCCAGGGAACCAGGCTGATTATAGCGATACCCGTTCGTGCATGACAGGGCATTCGATTACCGCGCGTCCGTCAATGGCGGCACTTCGGCCAGGACTTTGGCTATATCACGCGTCTGAGTTTGCTGATGGCCCGGTCGAGTTTGCCTGATAGCGCAACAAGATCACTTTGTCGTGTTGCATCGCGGGTTTCAACAAGACTGGCCTCAGTCAGGTAATCGTTGGTGATATTGAGGGCCACCATGACGGCGAGGCGGTCAAGGCCCAGCACCCGGGAACTCTCTTTGGTGGTTCGCATCTTCTCGTCCAGAAAAGACGCTGACTTTCTGAGTTCGGCGACTTCTTCAGGAGAACAACTGACCTGGTATTCCTTGTCCAGGATTTTGACCGTAACCGTGGTGGGTTGGCTCATGATCTATTGCGCCTTCTTGCGATCACTGGGTGACTGATGCCGTGCCAACAGCCAGGGATTGTGACGGCCCCGTTGTCGGCAAAGATGAATGGACCATGAGCGGATAGACTGTCGTGCACCGGCTGATCAATCCTGCTCCAGCGCCTTGAGGCGCATGATCATTGCCTCAACCTTGCTTTTGGCCATCTCGTTTTTTTCCAGAAGGCGAGTGCGCTCGGACAGAAGCTTCTCACGATCCGCCTCCATCAGCGACTGCTTGTGTAATAGTTCATCACAGATCTGGATCAACTCGTCGATCTTGTTTTCCAGTTCTTCGATTTCCAACGTCGGACCTCATCTGTGTTGCGTGCACGTCAGTGCGCCCTAACTATAAGGCGAGCCCTGACGAGAGGTCAATCAACGCCTTCGGTGTCTGGGTGCACGGTCCGGGTCATGACCTGCGTCGCAAGGGCGACTGTGACTGCCCCTTTTACAGACAATCCCTTAGAATCCCGGCATACGGATACAGGAACACGCCTTGAAGCAGGTTGGCTATACGGACTATCAGCAGGCATTTAATGCGGCAAAGGTGACTGTGACGCCGTCTGAACTTCATGGCCAACTGGCCGGATACCTGTGCATCAAACCGGACCCACAGGCGGTGGGTCGCGAATACGACCGCTGGCTTGGAACCACAGCAGGCAAGGGGCTGGCTGCCATGCTCGATGAACTGGTGGTGCATACGATTGATGAACTGCATGAGTATGGTGATTTCCAGTTCAGGATTCTGATGCCAGACGATGGCGGAGGCATTGATCGACGGACCCGGGCGCTTGGTGAGTTCTGTGCCGGTTTTCTGGCCGGTGCTGGTCTGGCACTGACGGGCAATGCGTCGCTGCCGCCGGGAGTGACCGAAGTGCTGACGGACTTCGAGCGAATCGCCGCCCTTGGGGAAGTGGTGCCGGAGTCCAATGAAAACGAGGCGGATCTGACGGAAATCGTCGAATACGTGCGAGTGTCCGTGTTGCTGGTGTATGCAGAATTCGGAGGCAAGCGGACGGGATGAAACAGCCACCGCGGATTGGTGCAAGGGAGTTTGCAGACAGACGCAGGGAACTGATGGCGCTGATGGAGCCCGATAGTATCGCCATCGTGCCGGGCAGCCTGCCCAGGTATCGCAACCAGGGAGTCGCGATGCGATTCAGGCAGGACAGCGACTTCCACTACCTGACGGGCTTTGATGAACCCGAGGCCGTGTTCGCGTTGATTCCTGGTCGTGAACATGGCGAGTCCATCCTGTTTTGCCGGGAGCGGGGCGCTGACGTAGAACGGTGGCATGGCGCTGTGACGGGTCCTGAGGGCGCAATGGCGTGCTTTGGGATGGATGATGCGTTTCCTGTTGATGACATAGATGACATCCTGCCAGGTCTCATCGAAGGGCGGAGCAAGCTGTATTATGCCATGGGCGCACACCCGAGATTTGATGACAGGGTGATATCGTGGGTGGGCAGCATTTCCAGCGATCGTCGTTCCGGTACCCGCCCGCCAGGAGAGTTCATAGAGCTGGGCCAGTATCTGCATGAGTTACGTCTGCACAAGACAAAGGCTGAAATCATCATGTTGCAACACGCGGCCAGCGTGACGTCCCATGCCCACCGGTCGGTGATGGAGAAGCTTGCGCCAGGCATGATGGAATACGAAATCGAGGCTGAACTGCACTACCAGTTCGCCGTTCGTGGAGCCCGGGAGTCAGCCTATCCGAGCATCGTAGGCGGTGGTGCCAACGCCTGCATCTTCCACTATGTAGAGAATGACCAGCGGCTTCGTGACGGTGATCTGGTGCTGATTGATGCCGGCTGCGAATATGGCTACTACGCCTCGGACGTCACCCGGACATTGCCAGTCAATGGCCGATTCTCTGTCGTCCAGGCGGCGCTTTACGAGATCGTACTTCAGGCGGAGCTGGATGCCATTGCCGAGATCAGAGTCGGCAATCACTGGAATCGGCCCCATGAGGCCGCAGTGCGTACCATCACCCGGGGGCTCAGGGACCTCGGCCTGCTTGATGGTTCAGTGGATGAGCTGGTGGCCTCTGGTGCGTATCAGAAATTCTATGTTCATCGGACCGGGCATTGGCTGGGCCTTGATGTCCATGATGTGGGTGAATATCGGGTCGGCGGACAATGGCGAGAGTTTGAAAAGGGGATGGTGTGCAGCGTCGAACCGGGGCTGTACATTCCGCCGGATGCCAGCGATGTGCCTGCAGAGATGAGGGGAATCGGCATTCGCATCGAGGATAATGTCGCGGTAACGGCCACTGGTAACGTCGTGCTGACGGAGTCGATCCCGAAGCGGATCGTGGACATTGAAGCAGCAATGGGAGCTGGCAATGGATCGTAATGTTGATGTGCTGGTGGTCGGTGCCGGGCCCGTTGGCCTTGCGCTCGCACTGGACCTCGGTGACAGCGGTGTTGACGTCGCGGTGATTGATCGGGCCCCTCGGCCGTCAAGGGGCCCCCGGCAGCCCCCGCGTCGCTCAGGTGCCTGCCTGGAATCCGGAATGCCGCCAAGGGTGAGTGCCTTCGGGCACCAGGCGAGAGATTTTCTTGCGCGGATGGGTGCCTGGGGAAGCCTTGATGCTGCTGACGTGGTGCCGTTTACAGAGGTTCAGGTGTTCGACGGGCAGGGTACTGGCCAGCTGTCATTTGATGCTCTGAATACCGGTATGAGTGAACTTGGGTTCATCGTGACCAATGATGGGTTGGCTGCGGTTCTGGCGAGCAGGCTTGATCTCATTGAAAACGTATCGCTGTACCCGGAAACCACAGTCAAGGAAATTGCTCCCTGCGCGGAAGGCTTTTCCGTGGAGACCGGCGAGGGGACGTTCAGAGCTCACCTGTTGGTTGGGGCAGATGGGTCACGATCTGCGGTTCGTCAGGTAGCGGGCCACAGGACCTGGGGCTGGTCCTACGAGCAGCAGGCGGTGGTGGCAACGATCGAACTGGCGCGGCCCCATGCCAGTGTGGCGCGTCAGTGGTTTGGGGAGCACGGTATCCTCGCACTGCTTCCTCTCGCGGCCCCTCATCTGTGTTCGATCGTGCTATCGACCCGGCAGGCCGATATGTGGCTGGCAATGGATGATGAGACCTTCTGCCAGCGTCTGACCGCCGTCGTGGAAGGCATCCAGGTCCTCGGGACCGACACCCGATACACCTTTCCCCTTTCACAGCGGCACAGCTTCCGGTACGTATCACCCCATGTTGCCCTGGTTGGGGATGCGGCACATACCATCCACCCGCTGGCCGGACAGGGAGCCAATATTGGTCTTGCCGATGCCGAAGCGCTCGCCACATCGATCAAGCGGGGCCATCTTGAGGGCCGCGTGCCCGGAAATGATGTGGATCTGTTGCAATATGAACGGGCCCGTCGACCCGAAAATTATGCTGTTGGCCTTGCCATGGAAGCCTTCGTTCGAGGTTATCAGAGCGGAACTCCGGGTATGACCTGGCTTCGCAACCAGGGTATGAAACTTCTCGACCGGAACCGGACGGCGAAGGCCCTGCTCACCCAGGTGGCGAGCGCCCGTACCCATGTCCGTTGATGCGACGCTGACGACAAAGTGCTAGAATAGGCCGCTTTGCGTACGACATCGGCTATGGGTCACAGAACCACGCTTTATCCACAACACGTGCAGGCCGGGGCAAGGTTCGTGGATTTTGCTGGCTGGGAGATGCCCGTGCACTATGGTTCTCTGGTGCAGGAACATCATACGGTCCGCGGTCATGCCGGGGCATTCGATGTCAGCCACATGACCGTCGTCGATATTCGTGGTTTAGAGGCGGGCAGGTTTCTGAGCCGGGTGCTCGCCAATGATGTCCGTCGGGTTGGGCCCCGTAAGGCGATCTACAGCGCCATGTTGAATGCCGAAGGCGGCATCCTTGATGACCTGATCGTGTACCCGCTCAACGATGAGTATCGAATGGTGGTGAACTGTGCAACCCGCAACAAGGATCTCGCCTGGTTACGCGAACAGCTCGCTGGCGACCAATGCACCATCGATGCACGGGACGACCTGTCCATCGTAGCGGTACAGGGTCCGCAGGCAATCAGTGCCTGTCTGAAGGCGTTTCCGGTAGCCCATCACGAGGTCCTGGAGAATCTGAAAGTGTTTGAAGGGACACCCTCGGGTACCTGGTACATCGCGCGCACAGGTTATACGGGGGAGCAGGGGGTTGAAGTCATTGTGCCGAACGAGGAGGTCGTTGATCTTTGGCAGGAGCTCAACACAATGGGCGTGCAGCCGATCGGCCTTGGAGCGCGTGACACGTTGCGATTGGAGGCGGGGCTAAACCTCTATGGGAGTGACATGGACGAATCTGTGACACCCTTTGAGTCCAACATGGCCTGGACCGTGGTACTCGAGGACCGGGAATTCATCGGCCGACAGGCGCTGACCGAGCAGCTTGCCCGGGGTGTCCAGCGTAACCTGGTGGGGCTGGTAATGGACGGAAAAGGCGTTATGCGGGCGGGCTATCCGGTTTTCTGCGATGATCGCCCGGTCGGGTCAGTGACCAGTGGTGCATTTTCGCCGACGCTGTCGAAGTCGATTGCACTGGCGCGCCTCAGCGACACCAGGGGGCAGATGTGTGTCGGGATCCGGGGCAGGAAATTGAATGTGGAGGTTGTCAGACCTCCCTTTGTGAAAAACGGCAAGCAGGTGTTCAAACCTGCCATATCATCTTAAGGAGACCAGAATGGCTGAATATCCGGACGACTTACGATTCCTGGCAAGCCACGAGTGGGCAAGGCTGGAGGAGGACGGTCTGGTGACGGTAGGGATCAGTGACTTCGCCCAGGAAGAGCTTGGGGATGTCGTGTTTGTTGAACTACCGGAACTGGATGCTGAACTCGCCGCCAGGTCGGAGGCGGGCGTCGTCGAATCGGTCAAGGCGGCATCAGATATCTATGCACCGGTTTCGGGAACGGTCGTCGCGATCAATGAGGCGCTGGAAGACGCCCCCGAGACGGTCAACGATTCACCCTATGATGATGGCTGGTTCTTCAGGATCTCACCGACCGACCCGGCCGAACTGGACGGATTGCTGAGTGCTGAGGACTATCGACGCCACTGCGAAGAGGAATCTCACTAGTCATATGCCCTTCGTCCCTCATACCCAGGATGATGAAGCGTCCATGCTGAACGCCATTGGCGTCGCCGACATCGAAACGTTGTTTGATGAGATTCCCGCCGAGTTGCGCAGTGGTCGTCTGCTGGGCGTCCCGGCGGGTATCTCGGAGATGGCGATGCTGCGGCTCATGGCGGAGCGTTCTGCCGCTGATTCGTCTGGCATCAGTTTCATTGGTGCCGGTGCCTATGAACACCACATCCCCAGTGTCGTCTGGGACGTCGCGAGTCGCGGCGAGTTCCTCACCGCCTATACGCCCTATCAGGCCGAGGCCAGCCAGGGCACCCTGCAGTTGATCTATGAGTACCAGACCATGATGTCACGGCTCACGGGCATGGAAGTTGCCAATGCCTCTGTGTACGACGGGGCTTCTGCTCTGGCAGAGGCCATGCTGATGGGGGTTCGGGCAAACAAGAAGTCGAAATCAAGGCGGATTCTGTGTGCCGGCAACATCCATCCACACTACCTCAAGACCTGCAGGACCATCGTCACCAATCAGCAGATCGAGATTGACACCGTTGACTGGTCTGAGGAGTACGGCACGCTGTCGTCATCCCTGTGGCGCGAGCGCGAAGACCAGGACTATGCCGCGCTGGTTGTGTCCTATCCCAACTTTTTTGGTGGCCTCGACGATGTGGGCAAACTGACCGACTGGGCCCATGACCAGAACATGCTGCTGATTGCGGTGGTCAATCCCATGGCATTGGGTATCCTCCGGGCGCCCGCGGAATGGGGGCAGGCGGGGGCCGATATTGTGGTAGGCGAGGGGCAGCCGTTTGGTATTCCTGTCGCTTCTGGCGGGCCATATTTAGGGTATATGTGCTGCAACAAGGCCATCGTTCGTCAGATGCCGGGGCGGATCATTGGTCGAACCCTGGATCAGGATGGCAGGGAGGGGTTTACCCTCACCCTGCAGGCTCGGGAGCAGCATATTCGACGAGGCAAAGCCACATCGAATATCTGCACTAACCAGGGCCTGCTGGTAACGGCGGCAACCATCTATCTGAGCCTGCTGGGTGATCGCGGTCTGGCTTCAGTGGCAACGGAGTGTCACAACGGGATGTTGGCACTGATCGACAAGTGCAGGGTCAGGCTGGACATTCATCCTCGATTTTCCGGCCCTGTCTTTCATGAAGTGGCGTTTGAACTTCCAGCAAGGGCAGCGGACGTGCTGGCAGCGATGGCTGACCAGGACGTGCTTGGTGGCTATGATCTGGGTGAATTCGATGCCCGGCTTGCCAACTGTATGTTGACCAATGTCACGGAGACCAGGACCGAAGCAGACCTCGATCGATTTGTAGAGGCACTTGCAGTGGCGCTCAAGGCAGTGGGATGCTGATCTTCGACCATAGCAGCAAGGGGCGCGGTGCGACTGCCCAGTTCGGGCCCCCGATGGAACCGGCATCAGATCTGCCCGCTGAACACCTTCGCTCCAGCCCGGCGGGCCTGCCCGAGGTCTCGGAACTGCAGGTGGTGCGTCATTTCACCAATCTGTCCAGGCGAAACTTCTCCATCGACACCCAGTTCTATCCGCTTGGGTCCTGTACCATGAAATACAATCCAAGGGGTGCCCATCGGGCGGCGAGCCAGCCCGGGTTTCTCAACCGTCACCCGCTTGCGCCGGAGGCACAGAGCCAGGGATTCCTCGCCTGTCTGTGGGAACTCCAGGAATATCTGAAGGACGTCACGGGGATGAAGGCTGTTTCACTGACACCCATGGCAGGCGCCCAGGGAGAGTTCGCCGGGGTTGCCATGATCAGGGCGTACCATCAGAGGAACGGTGATGATGGCAGGACAGAGATCCTTATCCCTGATGCAGCCCATGGTACCAATCCGGCGACGGCGGTGATGTGCGGGTTCAAAGTCCGGGAAGTTCCCGTCACCCGGGAAGGTGATGTAGACATCAATGCACTTAGAGCGGCGGTTGGACCCCAGACGGCCGGATTGATGATGACCAATCCGTCCACCTGTGGCGTCTTCGAACGGCGCATCCAGGAGATCGCAGGCGTTGTGCACGAGGCCGGCGGACTGCTCTATTACGATGGTGCGAACCTCAATGCGATTCTCGGCCAGGTAAAACCTGGCGATATGGGCTTTGATGTGTTGCACATGAATCTGCACAAGACCTTTGCAACACCCCACGGCGGTGGAGGGCCTGGTTCCGGTCCGGTTGGCGTGGGACAACGGCTAATAGACTTCCTGCCGACGCCCGTTGTGGGGCGTGAGCCCGGCCCACGTTTCCGATGGCTGGATGAACAGGACATCCCGCACACCATCGGCCGGTTGTCGGCCTTCATGGGGAATGCCGGAATACTGCTTCGCGCCTATGCCTATGCCAGATTGCTGGGACGCGACGGGATGTACCGGGTGGGTCGATATGCGACCCTGAACGCAAACTACATGGCAAGACAGCTGGAAAAGAAGGGTTTCACGCTGGCCTATCCGGATCGCAGGGCAACCCATGAGTTCATCATTACGCTGGCGAAGGAAAATCGTGAGCTCGGGGTCAGCGCCATGGACTTTGCCAAGCGTCTGCTGGACTACGGGTTCCACGCACCGACGACCTACTTTCCGCTCCTGATCCCTGAGTGTCTGCTGATCGAACCGACAGAGACTGAATGTCGTGAGGAAATAGATCGGTTCATCGAAGCGATGGGAGCGATTCTTGAAGAAGCGCGAACGGACCCCGACCTCGTGAGGGGTTCGCCCTATACCATGCCCGTCAAACGGCTGGATGATGTCAAGGCTGCCAGGGATCTGGACCTGGCGTTGATTGACCCCCGCCCAGCACCGTAGCGGCTTCCCGTAGCTGAAAGTCGAGTCCGGTAACGAGCACCCGGAGGCCTTCTGTTTCGCGCGTGATGTCCTGCAGCAACAACCCTGTTATTTCCTGCAGGTTGTGCCGCATATCGGATGCCAGCCTGGGGCTCGTTGCTTCGAGAGTCCGGCCGATGTTGGAGAACTCAAACAGGAGCGACTGGGTGGTCTGGGCTCTGACCAGCAGGCCATCGTTCACCGTTCCGCTTGCCTGGCCATGACCAGGTTGCATCTGCGTTTCTCTGGCCATCAGAGCGATGTTGGCCTGCAGGGTTTCCAGCATCGCCTGTGGCGCTGGTCCAGACCCGGCCACTTCCAGTATGCCGAGGGCGTCTCCCAGGTCCTGTATCAACGCTGCAACCACCGCAGCCAGCATGAGTCGGCGTCGGTCGTTGGGTTCGACCCCTGGCAGGAAATCTTCTACCTGACGAGAGAAAGCAAAGTACTCAATGACGTGAAAACCCAGGCTGACCTCCACCTCATCGCTGAACTGGTGCTGTTCGCGCAGTGTGGCGGAGGTAATCGACAGCGTGGTATCAGAGACGATGCCGGAATCCGGGTAGTCTGGCAGCGTGTCGATAAACCCGGGTTCGATGGGCCACGGATCGATTGACGCCGCCAGAGGAGGCGGGACGGCATTGCCTGTGCTGAGTTTCAGATAGGCGATGTGGGCAGCGACCCATGCCTTCTGCAACGATTCTCTGGAAGCCTGGTCGGGGCCGGCCAGGAACCGGGCGGATGCGTTGCCCAGGGCATTGGCGTTCTGTCGCATCGCAAGGAGTTCGCCTGTAATGTCGTACGTTGAAGTCAAATTTGCAGGCGTCACGGCTGGCTTCTGATCGCAGCCTGCGATCGCGAGGACCACCAGAGCGATGATCACCCAGCGTATGTGAACCCAGGGCCAGGCTGGCGTCGGATTGATTCTCAATGGTCCTGTTCCCGTAGAGTGATGATCGGCCACCGCTTTTGCTCCGCCTCCTGTCGCAGGGTCTCGTCCGGGTCGACTGCAACAGGATGATCAACGAGTCTCAACAACGGCAGATCGTTGCGTGAGTCTGAATAGAAGTAGCTGCCTTTGAGAGAGTGCCCATGGTCTGCGAGCCAGGCGTTCAGGCGCGTGACCTTGCCCTGCCCGAAGCTGGGTACCCCGACTACCTCGCCGGTGAATCGTCCTGCCACGATTTCCGGTTCCGGGGCGATCAGGGTTTCGATCCCAAAGCGCTCAACGATGGTTTCGGTGATGAATCGCTGGGTTGATGTGATCACGATGGGATAGTCGCCGGCCCGGCGATGGCGATTCACCAGCGCGACCGCGGCGGGCAGGATTGCCGGTTCGATCACGGTCTCGACAAACTGTTGCCGCCAGTCGACCAGCTGGTTCATTGGATACCGTGCCAGGACACCGCACGCAAATCGAAGGTAGGCGCGCACGTCAAGCTGGCCCTGTTTGTAGTCCTCGTAAAATGCGTCGTTTCTGGCCCGGTATTGATCCCGGTCAACGAGCCCGAGTTCACAGATGAACTCGCCCCAGGCGTGGTCGCTATCGATGGAAATCAGGGTTTCGTCAAGATCGAATATTGCAAGGGACATATTGTCTGCCGGCATTCTGGATACGGATCCGGCCGGCCCCATGACATGACGTGTCTCTTGTCGTCAGGGCTCCAGCCTGCGCTAGTGTAGCCTGTTTGACTGGTTGTTTGCTGAACGTTGATGATTCATACACAATGCCCGATTGGATTTGAAACCACGGGAGCGAATGATCGTGATCGACGCTGATGGTTACCGCCCCAATGTCGGTATTATCGTGGCCAACAGCGAGGGCGATGTCCTCTGGGCACGTCGCGTCGGGCAGGATGCCTGGCAGTTTCCCCAGGGCGGGATCAAGTCCAACGAATCCCCTGAGGAGGCGTTGTATCGAGAGCTTCGTGAGGAGATCGGTCTCGAACAGGAGAGCGTCAAGATTGTGGGATGTACTCGCGGGTGGCTCCGTTACCGGTTGCCCAGACGGCTGCTGCGTCAGAACGAGACCAGCTTCGTCGGACAGAAGCAGAAGTGGTACATGTTGAAGATGCTCGACCCTGACGACGCTGTTTCATTCAGCCATTCCGAACAACCGGAATTCGACTCCTGGCGGTGGGTGAGCTACTGGTATCCCCTCGGGCAGGTGGTTCAGTTCAAGCAGGATGTCTATCGTAGAGCCATGAAGGAACTGGCTCCCTTTGTGTCCCGATGCCTGGCGAACTAGGCAGAGCCGACCCGGATGGAAGATAAACTCTCATTTGACTTCCCCCGCACACTGCGGCGCGTCATCCAGGAAGTCAGTCGCGCCAATGATCTGCAGTCTTCGCTGGATACGATTGTGGACCAGGTGAAGTCGGCGATGAATACCGAGGTGTGCAGCGTTTACCTGCTTGATGAAGACAGCAAAAAGTATGTATTCATGGCAACCCGGGGGCTCAATCAGGAGTCGGTCGGGCTCGTCACCCTGGAAATGGATGAGGGACTCGTGGGTCTCGTGGGTGAACGTGCAGAACCGGTCAATCTCGACGACGCGCAGAGTCATCCGCGCAACCGCTACATTGAGGAAATCGGCGAGGAACCGTTTCACTCGTTTCTCGGCGTGCCGATCATCCACCATCGTAAGGTCCTGGGCGTACTCGTAGTGCAGCAGGGCGAGGCCCGGCGATTTGACGAGAGTGAAGAAGCCTTCATGATCACGCTGTCGGCGCACCTTGCCGGCGTGATTGCTCATGCACGGGCCACCGGGTCCCTCATGCTTGGCGAGGACGCCGATGATATTCCCACCACCGAATTCCGGGGCCGATCAGGGGCACCTGGTGTTGGTATCGGTACCGCGGTCGTGGTTTATCCGGACGCGGACCTCAGCAGCATTCCCGAACGCCTGTCTGAAGACAGTTATGCAGAGGTGCAGATATTCAAGGACGCGGTTGAAGAAACCAGGGACGAGATCAGGGCGCTCTCGAAGCATCTTGGGACAAGACTGCGCCCTGGTGAACTGGGCCTGTTTGATGCCTACCTGCAGATGCTGGACGACACCGAGATAACAGGTGAAGTGATCTTCCTGATCCGGCAGGGAGAATGGTCGCAGGGTGCACTGCGCAAGGTCATTGAGAACCACGTCGCCAATTTTCAGGCGATGGATGACGAAATCCTGCGTGAGCGTGGTGCAGACATCCGTGATCTCGGGATTCGCGTGCTCGCCAAACTACAGAAGACGGGAGCTCGTCGTCAGGAGTATCCGCAGGACACCATCCTGATTGGTGAAGAAGTCTCCGCTACTGAGCTGATGTCGGTTCCCAGGGAATGTCTGCGGGGCTTTGTGTCCGTGAGAGGCTCCGCCAATTCCCACGTCGCAATTCTGGCAGAGGCAATGGGCATCCCTGCTGTGATGGGCATCGAAGACTTTCCGACCAGACTGGTGGAGGGCAAAAGGATCATCGTCGACGGATTCGGGGGCTCCCTGATTGCCTATCCAAACCGTGAGCAGATCGCCTACTACGAACGTGTGATCAAGGAGGAGGCAGAACTCGTTGACGGGCTCGGCGACCTTGCCGACCGGCCGTGCACGACAAAGGACGGTCACCGTATTCTCCTATGGGTCAACACCGGCCTGATGACCGACGTGGCGCGGTCACTCGAGCGTGGCGCAGAAGGTGTTGGGCTGTACCGGACCGAAGTCTATTTCATGACCAATGATCGTTTTCCCACGGAGGAAGAGCAGCGCAAGATCTATCGCGAGCATCTGATGTCGTTTCATCCACGACCGGTCACCATGAGGACCCTCGATATTGGCGGCGACAAGTCACTGTCCTACTTTCCCATCAAGGAGGAGAATCCGTTTCTTGGCTGGCGGGGTATTCGCGTTACGCTGGATCATCGCGAGATTTTTCTTGCCCAGATCAGGGCCATGATCAAGGCCAATGAGGGCATCGACAACGAGTTGCGCATCATGCTGCCGATGGTGAGCAGCGTGGCGGAAGTCGATGAGGCGCAGCACCTGATCAGCCAGTGCTATCGTGAACTCGTCGAGGAGGGCATCGAGGTGGAGATGCCCGATGTGGGCGTGATGATCGAGGTGCCGGCGGCCGTCTTCCAGGCGCGGGACATCATCAGGCGTGTTGACTTCCTGTCGGTGGGTAGTAATGACCTGATTCAATACATGCTGGCAGTCGACCGGAATAATGCCCAGGTGGCGGATCTCTATCAGGAGTTTCATCCGGCCGTCCTGCATGCGCTCCAGCACGTTGTTTCCGCAGCCCACGGTGAAGGCAAGCAGGTCAGCATCTGTGGCGAGATGGCAGGCAATCCGTCGGCCGCGCTGCTGCTGATGGCCATGGGGTTTGACATCCTGTCCATGAACGCGACCAATCTGCTGATGGTGAAGTGGGCGCTGACCAGTTTCGCCATGGCCAAGGGCAAACGGATTCTGAACAAGGTGCTCAAGATCGACAATGCGTATCTGATCAGGAGCTATGTGGATGAGCAACTCAGGAGCGCAGGACTTGGCGCCATCATCCGTGGCGGCCAGGGTAGCCATAGCGAGCAGCCCTGAGCGTGCCCGTATCAGGCACGGGGCTATGTACCGATGTTCAACTCATATCGGTGCCTGGCCATGGGCCGACCATGGCTTGCGAAGGTTCTTTCTTCAAACACTGCCGACCCATCGTTTCGCCATACAATGACGGTCTGGGCGCAGGTACCGTATTCGGCTGACGAGATGAAGCTGTTTGAGAAGGCTCTGCCGTCGCCCTCGTTCGACAGTAACCCGAACAGTTTCTCGGATTCGTCTGCCGGGTGCCGGAGGACTTGCCGGAGTCTGTCCCGTCCTTCAGAGACCTTCGGCCAGTTGCAGTTCAACAACTGGTTGGACAGACCGTAATAACCTGGCGCCAGACGGACAATGGCTTGTTTGTGCTCGCCTCGGCCGCTGGTCTGTCCGTTGTCACGGTCCACGCTGTCGTCATCATTGTTCCGGCCGCGGTGGTCAGGATGGTTGTTGCTGAAGTAGAAAAACCCATCGCCGTCACCAACGATGAGATTGAAGCCCCGATACTGATCGCCTCGTTGTGCGACTTCCTTCAGGTAGTCGGCAGCGGCCACCTCGCTCGTCAGGAATCCGCTGGTGAGGTCACCGCGTGAGCGGGGTGGGACCGGGTCGGGTGGGGTCTCTCTGAAATTGGTGACCGCCGCGAAGCGGCCGTTACGGGTCAGCCCCATCCAGGTTCCTCCCATGGAAAGGTCCCGACCACCCAGGATGTCCGGCCGGTCCTCCCAGAAAGCGGCAGAACTGGACGGACGAGCATAGTATTCATCCCGATTGGCTGCGATCACCAGGTGGTTGGATGGTGGCTGTCCGACGGCGAAAAGAATGAGACACATTGGTTTCTTTGGCGCCTTCTTCCCGACTAAAGAAGGCGAGTTTATCAGAGAGCCATTCTGTCGGATAATCTGACCCTGCGGGTTGGTTGGCGACGGTCGGACTCTCAGACAACAAGCCAGCCCGGGCGGGAACCGCACCGGTGATCCCATTTACTTGAGTGGCGGGCGATAACCCCCGGCGCCTTTGGACCAGGAGGTCACGATGTGGCAATACCCGCAATTTGATCCAGTCGCGATTGCCATCGGGCCGGTTGCCATCCACTGGTATGCCATCAGCTATCTGTTGGGCATCGGGCTCGTCTGGAGTGCCCTCACGTTTCGTATTCGACGTCAGAATCTCGATTGGTCGGACGAGGCGCTGTCTGATCTGGTGTTCTATGCGGTGCTGGGTGTTATCGTCGGTGGCCGCGTAGGTTATATGCTCTTTTACGGTTTTGAGAACCTGGTCGAGAACCCGTTGTCGTTGTTCAAGATCTGGCAGGGCGGCATGTCGTTCCATGGGGGAATGCTGGGTGTGATCGCGGGTGTTTACTTCTTTTCCCGGCGCCGGGGCAGGACGTTTTTCGGGACGATGGATTTTGTCGCACCCGCAGTTCCCCTGGCGCTCGGTTGCGGTCGCATCGGCAATTTCATCAACGCAGAACTGCCCGGCAGGGTAGCCGAAGTGCCGTGGGCCGTGGTCTATCCCGGTGATACGGCAGGCCGGCATCCCTCCAGTCTGTATCAGGCCCTCCTGGAGGGTGTGGTCCTGTTCGTTGTGCTATGGTGGTATTCTGCGAGGCCGAGGCCGCGGATGGCAGTTTCTGGCCTGTTTCTCATCGGGTATGGGGTTCTGCGAACCGTGAGTGAATTCTTTCGGGCACCCGATGCCCACCTTGGCTTTGTCGCCTTTGGATCGATTACCATGGGTCAGATGCTGTCTGTACCCATGATTCTGGTGGGAATCGTGCTCGTGTTCGCAGGTGCAAAACGAAAACGTATGGAGTAACGCAGCATATGGTCATCAAGCCACGTATCAAGGGGTTTCTTTGTACGACCGCACATCCCCAGGGTTGCGCAATAGATGTTGAGCGTCAGGTATCCTATGTTCGCGACCATGGGCCCATAGACGGAGGCCCCAAAAAGGTCTTGATCATCGGTGCATCGGGCGGATACGGTCTGGCGACCAGAGTGACGGCGGCGTTTGGCAGCGGTGCATCTACGGTTGGCGTTTTCTTCGAGCGTCCGGCGACAGACAAGCGCACCGCATCGCCGGGCTGGTACAAGTCTGCAGCCTTTGATCGGCAGGCGAGGCAAGCGGGCCTGTACACCAGAAACTTCAACGGAGATGCCTTCTCTGACGGGCTCAAACAACAGGTCGCCAGCCTGATTGCCCGCGACCTGGGCCAGGTGGACATGGTGGTCTACTCACTCGCTGCACCACAGCGGACCATGCCTGACGGCACCCTGGTACGTTCAGCCCTGAAGCCCATCGGAAAGCCATTTTCCGGCGTGACCATCGACATCGTGAGCGGAGAGATCAGGCCCGTCAGCCTTGAGCCCGCTTCGGAACAGGAAATCGACGATACGGTGAAGGTGATGGGTGGTGGCGACTGGGAGCGGTGGATGAGCGTTCTGAGCGACGCCGGCGTACTGGCCCCCGGTTGTATCACCACCAATTACACCTACCTCGGTAGCGAGGTGACCTGGCCGATCTACTATCACGGCACCATCGGCAAGGCAAAAGAAGACCTGGACCGGGCGGCCCGGGAGATTGATTCACGGCTTGGGTCGATTGGCGGTACTGCCAGGGTGGCTGTCATGAAGGGTCTTTTGACCGGAGCATCGTCGGCAATCCCGGGTATGTCCCTGTATCTGTCGCTGCTGTTCAAGGTGATGAAGCAGGCCGGGACCCACGAGGGCTGTATTGAACAAACCACCCGGCTGTTTGCAGAGCGGCTGTTCGGCGACGCAGCCAGCGCCGCGGGTACCGATGAGGCCGGGCGAATTCGCATGGATGACTGGGAGCTTTCCGACGAAGTTCAGGCCCTGGTGGCGGAACGCTGGTCGAAGGTCAACCAGGACAATCTCGACACGCTGACGGACTTCGACGGCTATCGTTCCGCGTTCATGCAGCTCCACGGATTCGGCTTTGATGGCGTGGATTATGATGCGGATGTCGACCCTGAGGTGCCGATGGATCTCGTCCTCTGAGACACCTGTTTCCGGTCAATCGCTTACACAGGCCAAGCCGGGGACTCGCCTGAAGCGGGGTCATCGTCCGGCTCCCTGATCGGATCGTCGCGGCAAAATGGCCCAATGATGGTCGAACGCGGTGTGCAACTGGCAGAACTGATTTATCTTCCCCGGGTGGTGGTTTATCTCGGCGTGGCTGCCATTCTGTGCACGGGTCGATGGCCCGGGTCGTTTCTTTGGATCACCTTGTCGCTGGTGCTGCCTCATTTCCTTCATCTGGTATCAATCCGGTATCTGCGCTCACTGGCCGGGGTACGCTCTACCCTGATCATCGATGGGCTGTTTGTCGGCGCGCTGATTGCAACCACCGGGTTTGGCTTGTTGCCGGGCGTCGTCCTTGTCACCTGTCTTGTGGTGTGCACTCTTGTGATTGCACCGCCAGCTCATCTGATTCTGAACCTGCTCGCCATGGTGGTCGCCATGATCTTCACCACAGGCGTTGCCCCGTTGCCAGCCGCACCGTCCGGCGCCTTTGAATATCCTGCCGCCGATCTCGTGAGTGCGACCGTTCTCGTATGCTTCATGGCGGTCGTAGCACGCCTGTGCTTCACCGGAACCGCGACCCTGGTGCGGGACCATCAGGATGCCCGTGAGCTCCTGATCTCCGGCCAGACCCGACTACGGCCCTATGTCGCCCGGCAGGTCCTGCATCAGGTTGCTCTCGGTGCTGAGGTTCCCACCGTGAGGCGCCATCTGACGGTATTTTTCTCAGATATTCAGGGGTTTACGCAGTTGATGGACCAGTTGAGTGAAGATGCGATCACCCGTCTGCTCAATGAGTATCTGGATGTCATGGCGCAGATCGCCTGTCGCCATGGTGGCACGGTGGACAAGTTCATGGGCGACGGCGTGATGGTGTTCTTTGGTGACCGGGGTGACACCGACATTCGAGCCGATGCGCTTGCGTGCATCTCGATGGCACTGGACATGCGCGAGCGCCTTGGCAGCATTTCCGAACGTTGGCAGCGGCGGGGTAGCGAGCTGCATATTCGTATCGGAATCCATTCGGGCTACTGCACGGTCGGTAACTTCGGTTCCTCCGAGCGTATGGACTATACGGCAGTCGGCGGCACCGTGAATCTTGCCAGTCGTCTGGAAGGCGTTGCGGGTACCGATGAGATCCTGATCTCGGGTGCGACCTATCGGCTCACGGACCGTGCCATCGTCTGTCGTCAGCAACCGGCGGTGCAGGTCAAGGGTATTGCCATTCCCGTCCAGGTCTTTTCCGTGCAGGGGTTGTGTCCTGGTCGGGGTGAAGCCAGCCTGAAGCTACTGGGTTGACGTCTGGGTTATACTCGCGGCTTTTGGCAGGTGAGTGTTGCAATGGATTCGAGGCTGCACAACAGCGCGTTCATGAAAGCGGCTCGAGGAGAGCCCACCGACGTGACTCCCGTCTGGCTGTATCGTCAGGCAGGGCGTTACATGCCGGAATATCATGCCGTCAAGGGTAATACCCCGAGCCTCGACTTCTTCAAGAACCCGGAACTGGCCGCAGAGGTGACGTGCGATGCCCAGCGAATACTGGGTGTTGATGCGGCCATCCTGTTTACGGACCTGTTACCGATTCTTGAGACGATGGGGCTGTCTCTTGATTATCTGCCAGGGATTGGCCCCCGGATTGATAATCCGGTTCGAACTGTTGCAGACATCGATGCCTTGACTGTGACCAGGGCGAGTGACGAGGTTGACTATGTACGTCAGACCATCGAGCGAGTGCGGGCGGAGTTGCCTTCTGACATTCCGCTGATCGGATTTGCGGGTGCGCCATTTACGCTCGCTTCCTACGCGATCGAGGGTCAGGGTTCGAAGAACTACATTCATGTCAAACAGCTGATGTACAGCGATGAGGGCGCGTGGAACGCACTTCTTGGCAAAGTCACGGATGTGGTGATTGATTTCCTCAACTTCCAGATTGCATCAGGCGTGCAGGCCGTACAGGTGTTCGACAGTTGGGTAGGTTGCCTGTCACCGGACGCGTACCGACGCTATGTCCTGCCCCATTCGACTCGTCTGATCGAGTCCCTCGACAAGTCGGCGCCAGTGATTCACTTCGGGACTGGAAACCCCGCCCTGCTACCGGCCATGGATGAGGCAGGCGCTGGCGTGATGGGGATCGATTGGCGGGCCCCGCTGGTTGAGTCCTGGAACAAGCTGTCCAGGGCCCAAGCGGTTCAGGGCAATCTGGACCCGATGATCCTTTGTTCAAGCCGCGATGCCGTGGTGCGGGAAACAAGACGCATTCTGGACGAAGTGGATGGCCGACCTGGCCATATCTTCAACCTCGGTCACGGCATTGATCAGCACACACCCGTTGAGAATGTTCTGGCACTGGTAGATGCCGTGCATGGGCATCGAAGGCCGGGGGGTTAGCCTGAGCGTCCATACCCGTGCTTTGATGTAACTGTGCCCTGGCATGCAGCCCGAGCACGATTACGGCGTGCCGAATCCGGGCACGCTCAGGGCTGTCATGTAGGTACTGTTCTATGGTGTGCGGCCCGGTAGACTTGCCTGCACGATTACGGCGTGCCGAATCCGGGCACGCTCAAGGCTGTTAATCGAGTGCTTTTTGCAGGTATCTGGAGTTGCGTTGCAGGTTGTACAGGCGCTTGCGCTCAGTGGGCAGCACATCAATCGGCGCTTCTGAAAACCCATGGTCCAGAAACCAGTGCACCGCGCGGGTCGTCAGGACAAACAGCACGGTCATTTGCTGGCTTCTGGCGCTTGACTCGATCGTCTGGAGCAACAGTTCTCCCCGGTGATCGTTTCGATAGTCCGGGTGGGTCGCCAGGCACGCAAGTTCACCCTTGTCCCCGAACGGATACAGGGCGGCACAGGCGACGATCATGCCATCCCGTTCGATGATCCGAAAATGCTCAACCTCTGACTCGATCAGTTCACGGGACCGGCGAACCAGTGCGCCTTCATCCTCGAGTGGCTTGATCAACTCAATGATGCCTGCCACGTCCTCGGCGGTTGCGACCCGAAGCTGCTCGTAACTGCGCCGAATAATCTGTGTGCCCGCACCATTGATCGTGAACAGTTCCTCGAGCAGGGCGCCATCATCCTGGTAGCCGATCACATGACAGCGTTTGACCCCCGCCTGGCTGGCGGAGGTGCAGAGCCGGACCAGTGGCATCTGCGCCTGGTCTACCTCAAAATCGAACGGTGGCTGTCCCTGGATCTCGTTGATGACGGTACCATGGTTGTCCAGAATGCCGGATTTCTCATTGAGGTAGATGAGCTTGTCAGCGAATACCGCTGTTGCCACCTCTCTTGCCAATGCTTCGCTGTCCAGCAGAAAGGTTTCGCCCGACGGCGAGTACCCAAGCGGCGAAATCAGAACGATGGCATTGGCCCGCAGTTGATCGTTGATCGCCTCGGCGTTGATCCGTCTGGTCAGGCCGGTGTTCTGATAGTCCACGCCATCGATGATACCGAGGGGTTTCGCCTTGACGACGTTGCCTGATGCCACACGGATGTCCAGACCCTGCAGTGGTGAATGACCCATAGACAGGCTGGCTTCGATCTCGAGACGGGTGCGGCCGATGGGGCCCAGTATTTCAGCCAGTACGGCGGGTGGCGTCACCCGGGTACCGGCCCGCTCTGGCCAATCAACCGCCTGCCTGGACAGATGTGCGTGAATCTGTGGCGCGGCACCATGGACCACGATGAGCCTGACCCCCAGACTGTAAAGCAGCGCGAGATCATTGATGAGGTTCGTATAATTGGCATCATCCAACGCTTCCCCCGGCAGGTAGATGACAAAGGTCCGCCCCCGGTGCGCCTTGATATAGGGCGACGATGCTCGAAACCACTTGATGTGATCGTTATCACTGTTCATTGGTGGCCTGCCGCTACAGGCAATATTGACTGACGAGATCGCGAATTATACCAACAGTTGGTTTCAGTTGGCTGAGTTCAATGTATTCGTTGGGCTGGTGTGCCTGGTCGATAGAGCCTGGGCCGATGACCACGGTCTCGATATCCAGTGCGTTGAGGAACGGTGCTTCCGTTCCAAACGCGACCGCTTGCGGGGCACTGCCGGTCGCCGCAGTCAGGGTTCGTGTCAGCTGTTGTCCTTCATTGGCAAAAGGCGACACTGGTTCGTGGAGAAGCTGCAGTTCGTGGACGAGTCCCGGCTGGCGGAGTGATTCGAGTCGGGTCTTTAACTGCCGGAAGACTGTTTCGTTGTCCATCCCGGGCAATACCCGAACATCCAGCGAGATCTCCACTTCATCGCAGATTCGATTGGGGTTCTTCCCACCGTGAATGCAGCCAAGATTAAGGGTTGGGTACGAGACCGCGAATCGCATGTCCGAGTGCGATGCGCGCAGTTCACCTTTGAAGCGGATCAGCTCATTGATGACCAGTGCGCAACCGTCCAGTGCACTGGCAAAGCGCTCTGGATCAGATGAATGACCCGAGTGGCCCGTGATGCTGGCCTTGAGCAGCATGATCCCCTTGTGGTGTGTGATCGGAACCAGGGACGTGGGCTCACCGATCACCGCGTAGGCTGCATGTGCGATATCCTCTCGCTGCAGCTGCCTGATGCCGCTCATGGAGGATTCTTCATCAGCCGTCGCGAGGACGATGAGAGGATGCTTCATGGGGCGGTCCGCGAGCGGCGCGACTGCCTCGATCACCAGTGCGAAAAAGCTCTTCATATCGCTGGTACCCAGGCCATACCAGCGACCGTCCTGCTCCTTGAGGGTGAATGGATCACTGTCCCAGCGATGCTCGTCGTGGGGTACGGTATCGGTATGGCCGGAAAGGATGAGACCGCGGTCGCCACTGTCCAGGATGGCGATCAGATTGACCTTGCCCGGCGCGCTGGGTATGGGCGACACGCGAATACGAAAGCCCAGTGCCTCCAGCCATTCGGCCAGCAAGTTGACCACATCACGATTGGACAGGTCATACTGGGGCAGAGTACTGCTGACCGACGGCGTGGCGATCAGGTTGCGGACCATTTCAGGTATCGTTGGAATCACTGGCATTGGACCAGTTTAGCAGCCTTGAGCGTACCGGTATCAAGGTGCGTATAGTGGTGCAGGAAAGTATTGGCGCTGGCACCTCATATCATTGAACTTCCAGGAAAGCCTTGAGCGTACCGGGATCAGGTACGCGTAGTCGTGCCGGGAGGTTTTTCGGACGGCACAGCGAGCGGACGGAACTTCTATGAAAGCCCTGAGCGTACCCGTATCTGAAGGCCCTGAGAGTGACCGAGACAGGCCGCCGCGGCCGTCGAGGGCGGACCAAAAAGTGTGGGCCTGAACTTCCATGGAGGTCCCTGTGGTCAGCTCTGCCCAAAGAAATACAGGCTAAAAACGTGTAAGCTCCGACACTGGAGCCACCCTGGTTCGACCGACGATTCCGTCGGTTTGGCTCTGCAGGAGTCGTGGACCTTCATGATGCAAACGAAACAGCCGGACATTGCCCTCAACTTCAGAACGCTTATCAACGATCTGGTGGCTGATGGTCGCCTGTCCATGGATGATGCTGATGGGCTCAGCCTCAAGACGAGAAACAAGGATCAGCTGAACTGGCATCCGCTGGAATTGATTGCCGAAGAACTCGCACCCGATCAGAAAAACCCGGGTAAAGTGCTGGATCTGGAGACACTCACCCACTGGCTCTGCGAGAAGTCCGGGCAGACCTACATGCGCATCGACCCGCTCAAGATCGACACCTCGGCGGTCACGAAGGTCCTGTCGTACGAGTTTGCCAAACGGCATGAGATCCTGTGTGTGGGCATCCGGGACGATGAGGTCATCGTGGTCTGTGCCCAGCCCTATATGTCCTCCTGGGAGGCGACCATCTCCCAGAGCCAGCCTGGCAAGGTTCTGACTCGCAGGCTCGCCAATCCGGCTGATATCCGGCGCTATACCAGGCAGTTCTATACCGTGGCAAGGGCAGTCAACCGGGCCAGTTCCATGGGTCTGCATACCAGTTCGCTCACCAATCTGGAGCAGATGCTTGAACTGGGCCAGATCGATGCGATGGAGGCGAACGACGAGCACGTCGTCAATATCGTTAACTTCCTTCTGGGTTACGCGTTCAGTCAGCGGGCGTCGGACATCCACCTTGAGCAACGTCGGGAAAAGGGTGCGGTCCGGTTCCGGATTGATGGCGTGTTACACACGGTCAATGAACTGCCGCCGTCAGTGATGACCGCAGTGATCAGTCGGATCAAGACCCTGGGCAGGATGGATGTCGCGGAGAAGCGGCGCCCTCAGGATGGACGCATGAAGACCCGAACCCAGGATGACCATGAAGTCGAATTGCGTCTGTCCACGTTGCCAACGGCTCACGGTGAAAAGATGGTCATGCGGGTATTTGACCCGGACATCCTGCTCAAGACGTTCGCGCAGCTGGGCCTTGCCAATGAAGACTACACCCGCTGGGAACACATGGTGGCCAATCCCAACGGCATTGCGCTGGTGTCCGGGCCAACCGGTTCAGGCAAGACCACCACGCTCTACACGAGCCTCAAACACCTGGCGACCTCGGAAGTTAACGTTTGTACCATTGAGGACCCCATAGAGATGGTGGAACCCAGCTTCAATCAGATGCAGGTTCAGTCCAACATTGGGCTCAATTTTGCTGATGGCGTTCGCGCGCTTCTGCGTCAGGACCCGGACATCATCATGGTGGGTGAGATTCGTGACCTTGAGACGGCAGAGATGGCAATTCAGGCTGCCCTCACAGGGCACCTGGTCCTGTCTACAATCCACACCAATGATGCACCTTCAGCGGTCACGCGTTTGCTTGAGCTGGGCGTCGCGCCTTATCTGATCAAGGCCACTGTGCTGGGCATCATGGCCCAGCGACTGGTTCGCACCCTGTGTGACAATTGCAAGGCTGCGATTGAGACAGACCTTGAGGGCTGGAAGGTACTCACCACGCCCTGGAAAGGCGTGAAGATGCCTCCAAGGATGTACCATCCTATCGGCTGTCTGGACTGTCGGGACACGGGCTATCTTGGACGCGAGGGCATCTACGAGTTGTTGCTCATGACCGATCCGGTGAAGGCCCTTGTCAATGAGAACGTTGAAATCGGCAAGCTGCGCATGAGTGCCATGAGTGAAGGTATGCGAACCCTGCGATTGTCCGGGGCGAGGAAAGTGGCGGCAGGCAGTACAACGATCGCTGAGGTCCTTCGGGTCGCGCCGTTCTCGGGAACGGAGTAGGGCGGGTGTCGACCGATGACATCGGTGCCGCGCTGGCGGAGGCGCTTGGGGATGATCTGGTGTCGCCGGAGTTGCACAAGGTCTGTGGACTGAGCGATTACGTTCGGGACAGCATCGGTCGGAAGGGCGATCAGTTTCGTAAGTGGATTTTGGCCGGGCATCTTGATGCGCCGCGCAGCGGATCAGACTATCGAGATGCGGTGAACGAGTTGCTGGCGGGTGATCCGACGGTTGCAGACCTGGGGCGGGCGCTTCGGGAATTCAGGCGGCGCGAGATGGTGCGTATCATCTATCGGGACTTTCTGGGCGTCAGTCGACTGGAGGAGACAACCGCGGACCTCTCCCATCTAGCGGACGCATGCATCGATGGGGCTCTCGGGTTTCACTACCGCCGCAATCTTGAACGCTATGGTGAGCCCAGGTCCCGGGCTGGCCAGCCCCAGCAGATGTGTGTGCTTGCACTGGGCAAGCTCGGTGCGGGCGAGCTCAATCTCTCATCAGACGTGGATCTTGTCTTTCTCTATGACGAACAGGGCATGACCACCGGGCCGAGGGAACTGTCATGCCAGGAATTCTTCATCCGAACTGCCAGGGGGCTCATTGCCAGTCTGGATGAGACCACTGCCGATGGCTTCGTCTTCCGAGTGGACATGCGGCTGCGGCCCTTCGGTGAATCGAGCCCGCTGATTCATCACTGGGCGGCGATGGAGACCTATTTTCTTGAGCAGGGAAGGGACTGGGAGCGGTACGCCTATATCAAGGCGAGGCCTGTCGCGGGCGACCTGGACCTGGGGAAACGGTTTCTGGATTTTCTGCGGCCGTTTGTCTATCGACGGCATCTCGATTTTGGTGCAGTTGAGTCATTGCGTGAGATGAAGCGCCTGATCAACCGGCAGGTGGAACTCAATGATCTCCATCACGACCTCAAGCTCGGGCCAGGTGGTATCCGTGAAATCGAGTTCATCGTTCAGGCGCATCAACTGATCTATGGCGGGAATCATCGAAATCTTCAGGTGAGGCCTCTCGTGACCGCGCTTGAACTGCTAGGTGAGGAGTCGTTCCTGCCACCGGGGGATGTTCAGGTTCTGCACGATGCCTATCGCTTCCTTCGCGACAGTGAGCACGCCATCCAGGGCCAGAAGGACCGCCAGACCCAGCTACTGCCCGCTGATGAGGTCGGCCGGGCGCGTCTGGCCAGCGTGATGGGCTATGGTGACCACGAACAATATCTCGCCGGGCTCGAACGACACAGAGGGGCTGTTCGGGAATGTTTCGCCCGCCTGATGGAGTCCAGCGCGAGGGAACAGGAGATGCTGCTGGAGGGGGATCTGTTCTGGCCACGCGTGTGGCGCGATCCTGACTCCGAGGAGTCGGTCGCCATGCTGGAGAGGTCCGGCTTTGCCGATATCCGGACCGTGTCTGAGTGCCTCAACCGATTGGCAGCATCGATCGATCAGCATGACCTGCAGGAAGTGGCCCAGGATCGGCTGCACAGAGTGATGCCCGTATTGCTGAGCGTGATCTCACGCCAGGCCGACCCGGATGGGACTCTGGCCCGTGTGTTGCCGATCGTGGGTGCGATTGAGCGACGCTCCACATACGTTGCCTATCTGCTGGAAAACCCTGACGCCCTCAAACGCACCGTGGAACTCTGCGCCATGAGCCCCTGGGTGGCAGAGCAGCTGAATGAACATCCGATTTTGCTGTACGAACTGACCGATGCCAAAACCGGCGAGTTTTCCTTCACCGACGCGGACCTCACTGCCCAACTCGATGATCTGTTGATGGCGCTCGACCCGACCGATGATGAAGTCCAGATGGACACGCTGAGGGTCTTCAAGAGCGGGGCGATACTGCGTGTTGCGGTCTGTGAACTACTCGGTCTGCTGCCGATCATGAAGGCGTCTGATGCACTTACGGTGATTGCAGAGATCGTCCTGCAAAGATCAATCGACCTTGCGTGGCGATACCTGGAGCAGAAACACGGCTCACCCTCGAAGGACGCCGAGCGCAAATTCGTCACCATTGCCTACGGCAAACTGGGGGGCATTGAGCTTGCGTACGGGTCCGATCTGGACCTGGTGTTTCTCTATGAAGGCGACAGTCAGGCTGAGACCAGCGGGCCACGGCCCATATCGAACAGTGTGTTCTTTTCTCGCCTGGCCCAGCGGATCATTCACATTCTCAGCAGTTTCACCCGGTTCGGTAAGCTGTACGAGGCGGACATGCGGCTTCGTCCGTCCGGCAATCAGGGGCCGATCGTGACCACAATGACCGCTTTCGAACGCTATCAACGCGAACAGGCGTGGACCTGGGAGCATCAGGCACTGATCCGGGCCCGGTTTGTCGCCGGAGACCCCGGCCTCGGGGCACGGTTCGAGGACATCAGACGGTCAATCCTTCGTCAGCCGCGGACCAGAGAGGACGTCCTGCATGACGTGGTGACCATGCGAGAGAAGATGCGAGAGAACACGACCGATGGTATGCGAGAGCAGGCGGTGTTGCTGTCGGGCTTTGATCTGAAGCACGAAATCGGGGCTATTGTTGATATTGAATTTATGGTCCAATACGCGGTTCTTGCGTGGGCGGAGCAACACAGCGATCTGACCCGCTGGACAGACAATATGCGCCTGCTGGAGGAGATTTGCGCGCTTGAACTGCTGGATACCGAAGCAGTTGAGTTGCTGCAGAAGGCGTACCTTGCCTACCGTTCGGCCATACACTACCAGTGGCTCGGCGGCGAAATGGCCTCATTTGATGTTCTGAATCAGTATCGCCAGGCGGTTCATTCGCTCTGGCAGCGGCAGATGCTGGATAAGGCGACTTGACGAATGCGACGGCATTGGACACGAGGCATGTTTGCCGGCACAGACAGGCGAGCAGGGAGGCAATGGAAAGGCCAGGAACCTCCGAAAGAATCGGGCGAACAATAGACTGAACAAGACGGGACAACATAGCAGTGGCAGAATCGTTAGCAGATAGAGATGGCGTGATCTGGTTTGATGGGAAACTGGTTCCCTGGCGTGACGCAAAGGTGCATGTGCTCACCCATACGCTTCACTATGGTTATGGCGTGTTTGAAGGTGTGCGTGCCTATGCGACGGAGCGCGGGCCAGTGATTTTCCGGCTCCATGACCACACCAACCGGTTGTTTCGTTCGGCACATATCCTGAACTTTCCCATGCCATGGACCAAAGATGAGATCAATGAGGCGCAGGTCACGGTGGTTCGCGAGAATGGCCTCAAGGAGGCCTATCTGCGGCCCATGTGTTTCTTTGGTTCTGAGGGCATGGGTTTGCGGGCGGAAGGGCTGAAACCCCACTGCATCATTGCCGCCTGGGAATGGCCCAACTATCTGACCCCGGAAGCGCGGGTCGATGGCATCAAGGTACGAACCTCGTCCTACACCCGCCATCATGTGAATATCACCATGTGTAAGGCCAAAGCGAACGGTAACTACATCAATTCCATGATGGCGCTGACAGAGGCCCTGGACAGCGGTTGTGATGAAGCGCTGCTGCTGGACAATGAGGGCTACGTTGCCGAGGGCTCTGGTGAAAACATCTTCCTGGTCCAGAAAGGCAATCTTGTGACCCCGGAACTGACGTCCTGTCTTGAGGGCATCACCCGCGCGACGGTGATCGACCTTGCTGCCGAACTGGGCATGACGGTCGCCGAGCGCCGCATCACACGTGATGAGGTCTACATTGCTGATGAGGCTTTCTTTACCGGCACAGCAGCAGAAGTCCTGCCGATCCGCTCCCTGGATGGACGCAAGATCGGGTGTGGCGCCAGAGGCCCGGTCACCGAGAAACTGCAAACGCTCTACTTCGATCAGGTGATGGGGCGCCGCGAGCAACACCCGCAATGGTCGACTACCGTGAGCTAGACGCGGGTGTCTGGGCGACGGATACTGGTTGTCGGGCCAGCCTGGGTTGGCGATACCATCATGTCCCAGACGCTGTATTCGCTGCTTCGGGATGCAGACCCCGAGGTTCGTATCGACGTCACAGCGCCTGCAGCGACGAGGCCTCTGTTGACACGGATGCCGGAGGTGTCCGAGGCCATCTTGTTCGATGTGGGCCATGGTGAACTGAAGCTTGGATATCGCTCCAGATTTGCGGGCCGGCTGAAAGCGGCGCGCTACGATCAGGCGATTGTACTGCCCAATTCCTTCAAGTCAGCGCTGGTTCCCATGCTGGCCGGTATCTCCCGGCGAACCGGCTATCTCGGGGAGTTTCGGTATTTCCTGCTAAATGATATTCGACTGCTGAACCCGGGCAGGTTCCCCCGTATGGTGGACCAGTTCATGGCGCTTGGGGTGAAGCCAGGCAAGGCGATTCCGCCCTGCAGGCATCCAGCCCTTGGTGTGGACAAGATCAATCAACGGGAGTGTCTACGACGGTTTGAGCTGGACCCAACAGGGCCCATCCTTGGGCTTTGTCCCGGCGCTGAGTATGGAGATGCCAAACGATGGCCCGCGGTGCATTTTGCCGCCGTCGCCGGGGCAGCAGTGGCAAGTGGCATGCAGGTGTGGCTGTTTGGCTCGCCAGCCGATGAGGGGACGACTCACGAGATCATCGAGCACCTGCCACCGGACCAGCGGGCGTCGTGTCATGATCTTGCTGGCAAGACGGCCCTGCTGGACGCCGTCGACCTCCTCAGCCTATGTACCAATGTAGTCAGCAATGATTCCGGCCTGATGCACGTTGCTGCCGCGGTAGGATGTCGAGTCGTGGTTGTGTACGGCTCGACCTCGCCTGACTTCACGCCGCCGCTGACGGATCGGGCCGTGATTGAATCTTTGAATCTCGAATGCAGCCCCTGCTTTGCCCGGCAATGTCCCCTGGGTCACCGGAACTGTCTCAATGAACTGTCACCGGAGCTCGTGATCTCCCGGTTGCCCCTGGGGTGAAACTGCTCATCGTCAAGATGTCTTCGCTCGGAGATGTCATCCACGCGCTGCCAGCGATCACGGATATCGCGCTGCATTGCCCCGATGCAGAGATTCACTGGGTTGTTGAAGAAGCGTTTGCCGCGATCCCGGACATGCACCCGTCGGTAAGCAGCACCATTCCGACGGCCCTGCGCCGATGGCGTAGTCGCCTGCTGAACGCCGGGACATGGCGGGAGGCCAGCAGATTCCTGAAGGTGTTGCGCCAGCAGCAGTACGACCTGGTGATTGACGCCCAGGGCCTGATCAAGAGTGCGCTGATCGGCGGCCTGGCTCGTGGTAGCATGGCCGGCTTTGACGCCGGGTCGGCCCGGGAACGGCTTGCCAGTTATAGCTACGGCACCGGTTACGCGGTCGAGCGGAATCTTCATGCGGTGGACCGGCAACGGAGGCTGTTTGGTGCCATTCTGGGATTTTCCCCGGACGGTCCCGCCGATTATGGTCTGCAGGTGGCTCCTGATGCAGCCCTGAGAGCACGTCCAACGGTGATGCTGCTGCATGGTACCACCTGGGCGTCGAAACACTGGCCTGAATCCTGTTGGATTGAGCTTGCCCGGATATTGTCCGGGCAGGGAATACGGGTCGCGGTGCCGGCGGGCAATCTCCCGGAACGGGCCCGGGCGAGGCGGATCATTGATGCGTCCGGTGACGGTATGATGCTGGAGGGCCTGGGTCTCGGGACGTTGGCCTCCTGCCTGGCCGGTTGCGTTGCGGCCGTTACCGTCGACTCTGGCCTGGGTCATCTCGCAGCGGCAGTCCGAACGCCGCTGGTGTCGCTGTTTGGCCCCACGGATCCGGATCTGACGGGGATTCGTCCTGCCGGAGCGACGCCTCATCAATTGTTAGTAAGTGATCACTTACCGTGTATTCCCTGTAGAAAAAGAACCTGTCAGTTCAGCAGGGACTCAAGCCGGATCTATCCACCCTGTTTCGAGCCCATCACGCCGGAAACCATCTGGCAGGCGCTGAGCACGCAAATCGAAGGATCCGGAGGCTGATACTCGCGCCTGGGTGTCGCAGACGCTGTTCAGCCGGACCCAGGCGCCCGGGCCGACGGATTGTTGACCAGCGATCCGTGACCATGGCTCAATCCGAAACCCGGACGGCCACAACCAGCAGCGTTTGCTACACTGATAGTCTGCGAGGGCGCCACCATGCGGAAGACAGCTGGAAGCTTCATGACATTGCCAATACAAGCGACGGCACGCGGAGGTCGAGATGGCGACCGGGGTAGCGTCCTGGCCAGACCAGTGGTGTTCATGATGAGCCCTGCACTTCCAAAAATGCTTGTCGTATTGGCCATTGGCCTGGCCGCAAGTGCCTGCCAGAGCGTCTCTGAAGAGCAGTGTCAGTCGGCTGACTGGCAGCAGGTGGGCTATGGAGACGGGCTCCAGGGAGCTCCTATTGAGCAATTGGAGGTTCATCGTGAGGCCTGTGTCAGGCACGGTGTCGTCCCGCAGCGCGAGCAGTACCTTCGTGGCCGGGAGCAGGGACTGGTCCTATATTGTGAACCTGACAGTGGTTTTCACCGGGGCCGGGAGGGCATGGCGTATTTTGGCGTCTGCTCCTCGGCGCAGGAGGCAGAGTTCCTCCATGCCTACAGACAAGGTCGATTGCTTGGAGATCATGAGCGTGAATTGACTGCCTTGCGTGGTATCAAACGGTCTCTCGAGTCCGAAATCCGGAACATTGACAAGAGGTCCGACAACAGGTTTTTTGCAGACCTCTCCAGAGGTCAAAGACCCGGAAGCATGGATCTCATCCTCCTGGCTGAGTCAATGGAGAAGGAGAAACTGGCCCTTCAGCAAAGAGTGATTCAGGTGACACGCGAGATAGAGGATCTGGTACTTCGTATCGAGTCTCTCATTTCCAGTTCCGCCTGGTGAAACATTGCCGCGTGAACAGCACTCTAGCCGCGGCATGGTCCTTGACATGCAACTAGATGGTTGCATAATGGCCAGAGAGGATCGAAAGTGAAGAGTGGTGATGTCTTCAAAGCGCTGGGTGACGAAAGCCGACGGTTTCTGCTTGATCAGCTGCGTGAAACCGACGGCTTGACGCTTGGCGAACTCTGCACGGAGCTCAACATGAGCCGGCAGGCCGTGAGCAAACATCTGGCCATACTCGAACGAGCCAATCTGGTCTCGACGGTGGTCAAGGGCCGGAGCAAGCATCATTACCTCAATCCGATCCCGTTGCAGGAAATCGTCGATCGCTGGGTCCAGCCGTATCGGCAGATGGAGGCCCGGGCTTTGACCCGGCTCAAGTGCGAATTGGAGGGTGCCAATGAACGAGACGAGTGAAACCAGAGAACATCAGTGCGTGATCTATATTCAGGCCAGTCGGGAACGTGTCTGGGAAGGTCTGACGACCCCCGGGTTTACGCAACGCTACTTTCACGAAACCAGGGTCGAATCGGACTGGCAGCTGGGCTCAGATGTCATCTACTACAATCCGGACCGGACGGTGGCAGTGGCGGGCAAGGTACTCGAGATGGAGTATCCGCGGAGGCTCAGCTTCACCTGGCAGGTCCACTACGATCGTCAGGCCCGTCAGGAATCGCCCAGCAGGGTGACCTTCACTCTCGATCAAGTGGCGGGTGAAGCGACCTGCCTCACGGTACTGCATGACCAGTTTCCCGCTGACAGCGTGGTACTGCCCCAGATCTCCCGTGGCTGGATCGCGATTCTCAGCAATCTCAAAACACTGCTGGAAACCGGGAACACCATGACGGTCTCATAGCGGCCTGGAGCGTGCCCGGATTGGACACGCCGTAGTCGTGCAGGTAAGTCTCCCGGGCCGCACGTCATAGAACAGTACTTACAACAGGCCTGATGGATAGTCCACGCCTTTGGTCTTGTATGGTGTGGTGGTTGCGACGGTCCATGGGTGATGAAAGCCCTGAGCGTGTCAGTGCCAGGCACGCCGTAGTCTTGCAGGAAAGTTGCTCACGGCACCTCGTATCAGTGAACCTGAAAGAAAGCTTTGAATTTGATGATAGTTGGCACTCACTTACCGCGTATCCGGCTTAGAAAAGCTGCTGCCAGTTCATCGTGGATTCAAGTAAAATTGTTTTCCCCTGTCTTGAGCCAACGCCGGAACCCACGTGGCAAGCGTTACGCTTTCAAATCGAGAACTTGCAGAGCCTCCCAGGCTGAAGCTCGCGTTTTGCCTGTACAAGTATTTTCCCTACGGCGGCCTGCAACGGGACTTTCTCCGGATCGCCAGCGACTGTCAGCGACGTGGCCATGAGGTGCGTGTCTACACGCTGCTCTGGCAGGGCGAGATACCCGATGGATTTGAGGTGATCATCGTGCCGGTGCGCGCATTCACCAATCACACGCGCTACGAACGATTCAGCGCCTGGGTGGAGGATGCCCTGCGGCGTGATCCGGTAGACGGCGTGATCGGTATCAACAAGATGCCTGGCCTGGATGTCTATTTTGCCGCGGACTCCTGTTACGAGGAAAAGGCCCAGACCCAGCGAAGCTGGATCTATCGGTTACTGCCCCGCTATCGTCACTTTGCCCGTTACGAGCAAGCCGTATTTGGTCGGCAGAGCCATACTGAAATCCTGATGATCTCGGAGGCCCAGCAGCCTTTTTTCGAGAAATACTATGGCACCGAAACCAGTCGCATGCATTTCCTGCCACCGGGGATTGCCAGCGACAGGATCGCGCCGGACAACGTAGAGGCCATCCGCAGCGAGATGCGCGCGGAACTCGGGATCGGCCAGGACCAGTACATGTTGCTGACGGTAGGTTCCGGGTTTATCAAGAAGGGGCTTCGCCGCGCGTTGCTCGCCCTGCACTCCCTGCCTGCTGAGGTCCGGAAAAGGACTCGCTATTTCGTGATTGGTGAAGACAATCCAGTGCCGTTCAAGAGGCTGATCCTGATGCTTGGGCTGCGTCAGAATGTCACCATTCTCTCTGGCCGGGATGATGTGCCGCGGTTTTTGTTCGCGGCAGATCTCCTGTTGCATCCCGCTCTCGATGAAAATGCCGGCATCATCCTGCTTGAGGCAGCCGTCGCTGGTTTGCCGGTGCTCGCCACCAACAACTGCGGCTATGCACACTACATTGAAGAGGCTGATGTTGGCTGTCTGGTGCACAGCCCGTTCGAGCAGGAGGAACTCAATGATCGTCTGCTGGAGATGATGCAGTGCGACCGTCGCTCCGAGTGGCAGGAAAACGGCCGAACGTTTGCCTCCAACGCCAACATTTACGGCCTGCCGCAGGAAGCCTCAAAGCACATTGAGCGGGTCATATTGGATCGCCATCACCTCAATGGTGATCGCGTGGTGCTCGGTTTCGCGATGTACAAATACTTTCCGTTTGGTGGCCTGCAGCGGGACTTCATGCGGATTGCCCTCGAATGCCAGCGTCGCGGATACAGGATACGGGTGTATACCCTTGGCTGGGAGGGCGAGATCCCCCTGGGTTTCGATGTGGTGATCGTGCCTGTGAATGCCATCACCAACCACACGCGCTACCAGATGTTCTACGACTGGGTCAGCGAGCATTTGCGGCGTTGTCCCGTGGCCCGGGTGGTGGGTTTCAACAAGATGCCGGGTCTTGATATCTACTACGCGGCGGATGCGTGCTATGAGGAGAAGGCTCGAACCCAGAGGAACAAGCTGTATCGAAAACTGCCGCGGTACAAGCACTTCGCGAAATTCGAGCGAGCCGTTTTCGATGGCAACCTGGACACGGATATATTGCTGATCTCGGAGGTTCAAAAGCCACTGTTTCACAGGTACTACGGTACCGGCGAGTCACGGTTTCATCTGTTACCGCCAGGTATATCCAGGGATCGCATGGCACCCGCCAACGGCTCCACCATCAGGGCCGGGCTGCGTGCAGAATTTGCCATTGCCAGCGACGATATCCTGCTGCTGATGGTGGGATCTGGTTTTCGCACCAAAGGTCTGGACCGGATCATCAACGCGGTAGCAGCCCTGCCTGATGAGTTGCGCTCGAGAACCAGGCTGATTGCCATCGGTCAGGATGCACCGGACACCTTCATCACCCTGGCGCGTCGTCTCGGCATTGGTCCGCGGGTGCAGATTCTCAAGGGAAGGGACGATATTCCCAGGTTCCTGCTGGGCGCGGACCTTCTGGTCCATCCCGCCTACGTTGAGAACACCGGTACAGTCTTGCTGGAGGCGATCGTTGCAGGCCTGCCGGTTCTGGCTACAGATGTCTGCGGGTATGCCCATTACGTCGCTCTTGCCGGGGCGGGCCGGTTGGTCCCTTCGCCTTTTCAGCAGACGGAATTGAACCGGCTTCTTGAGGACATGATGACTTCTGATCAGCGTGGCCAGTGGTCGGCAAACGGGATTGATTTTTCGCGACGTGCAGACATCTATAGCATGCCCGACCGCGCTGCGGACTTCATCTGCGCCTCGGTCGCAGGTATAGACGCCTAGCAACCGGCCATCCCTGCTATGGAATTCATTGCCGACGAGTACAAGGGTCTGTTTGAACCGGGGTGCATTCTCGAGGACGTTTCCGGCGCAGGGGGCGATGTCTATCGTGCACTTGAGAACAGGCAGACGGTTCGGTTCACTCGCCACGGCACCCGGTACTTCGCCAAGACCCACCTCGGCGTAGGGTGGGCCGAGATCTTCAAAAATCTGATGCAGTTGCGCCTGCCGGTGCTTGGTGCAGAGAATGAGTTTCGGGCGATCAGAGCCCTGGCTGAAATGGGAATCGATACCGCAACCCTGGTGGCGTACACCTCGAAGGGGCTCAATCCGGCCCGGCGCCGATCGTGTATCGTCACCCGTGCGCTCGAGAACACCGCAAGTCTGGAGGAACTCTTTGAAGCGGGCCGCGTGTCCGTTTCGTACAAACGTCGTCTGTTGCCAAAGCTCGCCGGTATCGCGAGGATGATGCACGACCATGGCATCAACCATCGCGATTTTTACCTGTGCCACTTTCTCGTCGACCCGGCCCGGCCCGTTGCACCGTACCTGATAGACCTGCACCGGGCCCAGATCCGAGCCAGGACACCACGACGCTGGCGCGTGAAGGACATTGGCGGTTTGTTCTTTTCCGGATTCGACTACAACATTACAAAGCGGGACGTTTTCAGATTCATGGCCCTGTATTCGGGCAAGCCTCTAAGAAGGACGCTCCAGGAAGACAAACCATTTTGGCAGGCGGTGTTTCGACGGGCATGCCGTCTCTACCTGCAGGATCACGCGCGCCTGCCCGCCTGGGTCATCGGCATGGCGCCACTGTGAGTTGGCAGTTCAATGAGGCGAACTCTCGTGAACGCGAGCTGTTTGCCTCCCTCGCGATGACCTGGTGCAGTGGTGGGCAAATGGTCAATACCAGCCGGATGAGTACCTTGTATCGGGTTTCATCCCGTTCCGGGCCTGCCAGTGCAGGGGCGTACTATGTCAAGCTCTATCAGGAACGGGGCCGCGGCCTGCGACGCTATCTCGGGCGCAGTCGGGTGCGCGCGGAATGGGAAAACCTGCTGCGACTTCGGCGACTCGGTGTGCCCACGGTCAGAGCGGTTGCCTATGGTGAAGACGGTCGCCGGGGCGCACTCGTGACAGCCGAGTTGCCGGGTGCCATGGACCTCAGACGATTTGTCGCCGGTCAGCTTGACCGGGACATCCTGGGGGCAGTCATTGGTCGGCTTTCACGGCACGTTCGGGCGATGCATCGGGCTGGTTTTGTCCATGGTGACCTGAAGTGGCGTAATATCCTGGTGACGCAGTCTGATGAAGACGGTTTTAAACCTAAAGGTGGTCCTGAGGTCCATATCATAGACTCTCCCCAGGGCAGGTGGTTGCCGCGAGTCCTGCGTCATCGGGGAGTTATCAAGGATCTTGCCTGTCTTGACAAGGTCGCCAGAAAGCGTCTCAGTCGAACGCAGCGGCTGAGGTTCTTTCTTGAATACCGACAATGTGGAAGGTTGGGTCCAACGGAAAAGAAGGAGATCGCGATGATTCTTAAGTTCTTTGAAGGTCGCGAATGACAATGGAAGTACTTGATGCCCAGGACTTGATCCGGGCCGGACGCGAGATCATCACACCCTTTTGTTTGTGGGCTGATAAGCCCGGTGGTGCCGTGAAGCTCGAAATCGTTCGTATTCTCCGGCTGCTGCCGGGTAAGCGAGTGGTTGCGCTGGCCAGGGATGGCACCGACTCGATCCTCGTCAAGATATACCTGGGACGCGGTTCGGGCAGATATGCCGGAAGGGAAACCCGGGGCGTACGGGCGATTGACCGGTCCGGTGTACCGACCGTCTGCCTGCTGTGGCAGGCTGAACTCCCGGGTCAAGGTTGCCTGCTGGCGTTCGCTTATCTCCGGGACGCGATCAGTCTCAATGACGAATGGGACGGCGCGACCAGTGATGAGGCGCGCCTTGGTCTGCTCTCGGAAGTCATGCGGATCATGTCCCGGATGCATGCCTGCGGCGTGGTGCAGCAAGACATCCATCCGGCGAATTTTCTGTTGAGTGGTGGCGAGATCGTGACCATCGACGGTGGTGGCATATCCCGACATGCCGATGTCCCCCTCAATGAAGACGACAGTCTGCGCAACCTCGCCTGTTTCTTTGCGCAGTTTCTGCCGCGTTATGACCACCTGGTATCGCAAGTGCTGCCGGAATACCTGGCGGCCAGAGGATGGGAAGAAGATCCGGGACGGCTTGGGGCGCTCAATCGCGCCATCGAGCGAGAGCGGGAGCTTCGCAAGCGGAACTACCTCGACAAGATCTTCCGCGACTGTACCCGCTTTGTCAGCGAGTCATCAATGGACAGGTTCTTCGTGTGTGAAAGAGCGTGCTATTCCGGGCGAATGCAAGCACTGATCAACGATCCGGATCGATTCATGGGCGAAGGACGGACACTCAAGGATGGTCATTCAGCGACCGTGGTGCTCGTCAACCTCGACGGTCGTGATCTGGTCATCAAGCGTTATAACATCAAGGGCCCGGTACATGGCCTTGGTCGAGCGTTTCGCAAGAGTCGGGCATGGGTGTCGTGGGGCAACGCCCATCGAATGGAATTTCTGGGCATACCCTCACTCAAGCCCATCGCGCTGATTGAGAATCGGCTTGGACCGCTCCGGACCAGCGCCTACCTGATTACAGAGTATCTGGAGGGCCCCGACGCGGCAAGCCTGCGTCAAATGGATAACCCCAGCGGAGAAACGGAGGCCCTGATCGATATCCTGCATGAGCTGTCCGGCTGCCAGATCTCTCACGGCGATCTCAAGGCCACCAATTTTGTGATGACATCCACCGGTCCGGCGATCATTGATCTGGATTCGATGCAGGAACACAGGGACAAGGCCAGCTTTGAGGTGGCGTTTCGGAGTGATCTCGAGCGATTCATGGCTAACTGGCAGGACGTACCCAGCCTGCGTGATCGGTTTCAGGGCCTGATGACCGAACTCAACCGCCAGTATGGTGTCAGGACCACGAGTGACACCGGGGCGGGCTGATTCGTTCCGGTTTATTCGGCATCAGTTGTGCCAGTTGATAGAATGGGCCCTTTGATTGTGGGAGCCTTCCTTGGCGCTAACAGTTCTCGGTCTTTCGGGCGCCCTCTCCCATGATGCGTCTGCAGCGCTGTACGTGGATGGCAGGCTGGTCGCGGCAGCAGAAGAAGAGCGATTCACCCGTGACAAGCATGCCAGGAATACGATGCCGCTTCAGGCCGCCCGGTTCTGCCTGTCCTACGGTGGAATCTCGCCACAGGATGTGGATGTGGTGGCATTCCCGTTCGCACCTGTCGGCCTCGGCTCGAAGGCCCGCTGGCACTATGCCGCCAGGTACTGGTATGCGCCGGACCGGGCACTGGATGCACTGTTCAATGGGAACAGGCACTATCGGCGCAATGTGCGTCGCGTACGGGGACTGCTGCAGACCCTTGGGATCGACTGGGGCCGCATCCAGTTTGATGGTGTTGAACACCATCTGGCTCACGCCAGCAGCGCCTATCATCTGAGTGGTTTCGAGGGCCGCACGGCGATCCTCGGCATTGATGGCAAAGGCGAATACGCCACCACCTTTTTTGGCTACGGTGAAGGCGGACAGATCCATTCCATCAAGCAATTCTATGATCCGGACTCTCTCGGGCAACTGTATGCCTCGTTCACCGAATACCTTGGCTTCGAGATGCTTGATGGCGAGTACAAGGTCATGGGAATGGCTCCCTACGGTGACCCGGACAAGTATGACCTCAGCCGGTTGATCGACTTTGATGGTCATGATTTCCGGGTCAATACCCGGCTCGTGAATACGGTCGGGATGCGACGCTACAAGGAAGACGGTCGCGGGTTTTATTTCAGCCCCGGGTTGATCGAGTGGCTCGGGCCCCGTCGTGTCGGAGATGTGGCGGATGACCCCTATGTTCACTACGCGGCATCCATCCAGAAGACCTATGAAGATATTTCACTCGGTTTGATCGAGCGCTATCTGAAGGACATCATCGTTCAGGGAAACGGCAAACTGGTATTCGCTGGAGGGGGTGCACTGAATGTAAAGCTCAACCAGAAGATTCTGAACCTGCCCTATGTCAAGGAGTTGTTCGTGCAGCCGGCGGCGAGCGATGCGGGGACTGCCGTTGGCGCGGCCTCCTATGCAAGCTGGCGTCGAGGGGTGATGCCGGAGAAATTACACCACGTCTACCTGGGACCCGCCTACACCAATGAGCAATGTATCGCAGCCTGTGAGGCCCATGCTGAGCAGCCCCGATACGAAATCGTGGACGATGCCGCCGCCAGAGCGGCCGAGATCCTGCATGGGGGGGACCCGGTGGCGTGGTGCCAGGGCCGGATGGAATTCGGCCCCAGGGCGTTGGGCGGCCGAAGCATTCTGGGCAATCCAGGTCATCCCGGCATCGCCGACAAGATCAATGCACAGATCAAATTCCGTGAACGCTGGCGGCCATTTTGCCCCAGCGTGCTGGATACTGTCGCGAGGGAAATGATCCAGACCGACCACCCGGCGCCCTATATGACGATTACCTTTGAGGTCTCGGAGCAGTGGCGGAAGCGGATCCCGGAGGTTGTTCATCAAGACGGTACCTCCCGGGTCCAGATCGTCGATGAGAAGACTAACCCGCGCTATCACGCGCTGCTGACTCATATGGAGCGTCTGACCGGAAATGGTGCGGTGTTGAACACGTCGATGAATCGTCGTGGTGAGCCCATGGTCTGTTCCCCGGACGACGCACTCAACATGTTCTTTGGATCTGACCTTCAGTATCTGTTTCTGGAGGATTTGCTGGTGACCAAGGCGCAATCGTGACCGGGTTGCGACGACTGAGGGTCCTGCAGATCTGTCACGACTATGAGGGCCCCTTTGTCAGCGTTTGCCGACAATATGTCGGCGCATTTGCTGATGCAGATGTGACCACAGTCTTTCTTCGTGGCGCGAAGAACCCGGATGTTGCCGAAGTCGTCGGGGGTCGGGTGGTCTTTCTTGATCTGCCACCACTGCGCGGCATCAAACTTCGAAGCATCCTGGCGGTCTCGCGCTGGACCCGGGGCCAGCGCCATGATGTCGTGGTGGCGCACCGTTACAAGCCGATCTATGTCGCGGGTATCCTGAGTTACTTCTGTGATTTTGGTGTCATTCTGGCAGTGGCCCATGAGCATGATGTGTTTGCCCGTCCCACACGGGCCCTGTTCGTGACCTTCTGGAGGCCCGACATTTTTGTAATTGCGGTTTCCCGGACCGTTGCAGACAACGTGATGCGGCATTGTCCGTCAGTGGCGGCAGATGGGCGCCTTGCCGTTCTTGGGCATGCAGTGGCGGAGATTGCACTGTTGGATCGGGATTCCGCCAGGGCCCACCTCGGGCTCCCGAAGTCCGGGTTTGTACTGGGATGCGTCGGGCGGCTGATTGAAAAAAAGCGGCATGATCTTGCCATCAAGGCATTCGCCCGGTCTCGAGCGGCCGACGACTGCTCGCTTGTGCTGCTTGGCGATGGCCGCTCGTCAGATGCGCTGATCAGAATTGTCCGGGACCTTGGGCTCTCGTCCCGGGTCGTTTTCCTGGGTCACGTCGTTGATGCTGTTCGGTATCTGAAGGCTTTCGACTGCTTTGTCTTCCCTTCAGGCGAAGCAGAAGCGTTTGGCATTGCCCTGGTTGAGGCAATGCTCGCCGGTCTCCCCATTGTCGCCAGCAATGCTGCAGGCCCAGCGGAGGTTCTGGGGCCGGTTGGCCTGCGTTTTGAAGTGGACGATGTTGATTCGCTGGCCTCGAGAATTGATGAATTGATCAATATGGACGATGACCAGCGTGCTCAACTGGGCACCGTGGCGCGTCAGCGATTTGAAGATGAATATCGCCAGGAGCAGTTCACGGCCAGGCTACGGGCGCTCGGCCCGCTGGAGGAGATGCTCCTTGGCTGAGATCAACTGGAGCGGTTTGTATGAGGCGCGTCGGTCCATCGTCAGCCGATTCGGAGAGATCTGGGATCTACCCGTTGATCGTCGGTACAGCGATGTGCTGCTGCGAGGCGTGAAGCCCGGCATGAGGGTTCTGGAGATTGGCGCCGGTGACCGGACACTGATCAACAAGCTGCCAGCGGTTGATTACAAGTCCTGTGACCCGGACCCCGGTGCGCCCCATGACTTTGCTGATGTGGACGAGGTCAGCGGAGAGTTTGATCTGATCTGTGGCTTCGAGGTGATCGAACACCTGACACTTGCCCAGGCGCAGCACTTGCTCGAGCGGTGTCAGTCGCTGGTCGCGCCGGGCGGTTTGGTCATGCTGACAACGCCTAACATTTATTATCCGCCAGCGTTTCTGCGTGATGTGACTCACCGGACGCCGTTTGCCTATGATGAACTGGGCGCCCTGCTGACCCTGGCGGGGTTCCAGGTCAGCCATATCTATCGTTTGTATCACGACTCTCTCATCAAGCAGTTTCTGCGTCGGATTGTGTTGTATCCGGTGTTCCGGGGCATCGGGATCGACTTTGCGAGGCAGGTCATGGTGGTGGCGCACAAGGTGCCCTGACGTGAAAATTCTGTTTGTAGGCAAGGACATTCACGACCCGACGACTCGATACAGGGTGTTGCCCCTGATGGCAGAACTGGTGGCCGCAGGACACCAATGCGACCTTGAGGCGTCGAGGCAGAACCCGGGTCTGTTAGTGCGGGCCCGTGGTTATGACTGGTTGTTCATTCAACGCAAGCTCTTTTCCGACTGGTTCCTGCGCCTTCTGGTGGGTCGCCGGCCGTTCGTCTTCGATTTCGATGATGCGATCTTCGTCAAAAGCGATGGCACCGCATCGACTTCAAGGGCGCACCGATTCGAGAACACGGTTTCCCGCGCTGCGCTGACTTTCGCAGGTAATGAATATCTTGCTGCTGCCTGCCGGGAAGTCCCGGCAGTGGTGCTGCCGACCGGGGTAGATATTTCACGGTATCCTGGGCCGGGCGATGTGGCCGGTCAAATCGGGAAGGCACCCTCTACGACGCTCGTATGGATTGGAAGTCGTTCTACAGGCAAATATCTTCAGGGGCTCCACGATGTTTTTCGGGGCCTTGCCGCTGATGATCTGACCTTCAGGGTGATCGCTGACTTTCAGTATGCCCATCCGGCACTCGAGGTCGAGAACATCCCCTGGTCTGGCGAGACTGAGGTGGCCAACATCGCATCGAGTCACATCGGCCTCGCACCGCTGGTTGATGATCCGTGGACCCGTGGCAAATGTGCCCTCAAGATCCTGCAGTATATGGCGGCCGGGCTACCTGTGGTCGCCTCGGATGTGGGCGCCAATCGCGACGTCGTGGTCCACGGCGAAACCGGCTTTCTGGTGACCACGGTCGATGAATGGATCGGCGCGATTCGGGAACTGGGCAGCGAGGAACGTCGGCAGGAACTGGGTGCCGCAGGACGGCTTCGAGTCGAGCGATACTATTCCGAGAGAGTCATCACCGGGCGAGCCATACGGGAACTCGGTGCTGCGGGGCTGATATGAACTGTGCCAGTGACCAACTGCCTGCCGGTGTCAAACGCAGTCGTGCCGGGGAGTTTTTCGGATCGAAAGGTGGGGCGGGGCTTCCACTCGTTCCAATCGTTCCAATCGTTCCAATCGCCCTAATCGTTCACCGGTCACTTCAGGTCACCATCTAGCGTCCAGTTTAGCCGCAGGCGGAACAGGGCAGAACTCCGCCCTGCGGCGGCCTCATATTCCGCGATGAAACGGTCCACACCATAGGAAACGAAATACGCCTTGTCCCGTTCCGTGTTCATCAGATGTGCAAGATTCCGTGCCCGGGCAAAGACGCCCAGCGGCGAAGTGTGTAAACGGAGATCGGAGATGTCGACAAGGTGGATCGTGTCGCCGTCAAAGATCAGATTGCCGAGATGGATGGCACGAAAGAACACGCCCTGATCGTGGAGGCGGGCGAGGAAATCGGGGAGCATGGAAATCTGCTCCGTTCCAAGTTCATGGCAGAGTTCACGCAGGTCCTTGCCGTCGATACGGTCGTAAATGACCATATGCACCGGGTAGTCAGCACACCAGACGACGTCCTTGACGATCGGGGCCGGAATGTCACGCTCCAGCAGCAGTCGGCTGTTGGTCGTGAATCGCCGGGCCTGGGGGACCAGACGTGAAGTGGAGATTGTCTTGCGCCGATAGAACGCCTTGATGATTTCATTTTCATCACTCTGCATGAGGCCCGGTCGTTCAGGGGTGCCCTTGAGGATGGACTGCTTTTTGATGAACTGATCGAGTTGATGTCGGTTGAACTGGCGCATCAATAGGGTCGCGCCAGCCCGTCGGGCCTGGTCTTGAAGCGTCGATGAAGCCACCAGTATTGATCTGGTGCCACCATGATGGCGTGTTCGATCTTTCGGTTGATCAGGGCGGCGTCAGCCTCGTCATCTCCGCTCGGATAGTGATCCACCGGTGCGCTGAAGCGCGCAATATAGCAATCATCACCGGGCCGCCGATAGTGGGTGAACATCAGGATCGGTGCGCCTGTCATCTTTGCCAGCCGACTCGGCACTGTGATGGTGGCGGCGGGTTCGGCGAAGAAAGGTACGAACACGGAATGACGTCTTCCGTAATCCTGATCTGGCCCATACCATACGGCATGGCCGCGCTTGAGCGCTCGAATTACACTCCGCATGTCGTCCCTCTCGATGGCGCTGGGGAAATTCTTGAGCCGGCCCCTGGTCATCACAGTTTCCAGAAGTTCGTTCTTGTTGCGTCGATACATGACATCGAATGGTGCTTCGGTCCCGACCACTGCGCCGCAGAAATCCAGCGTGGAAAGGTGCATGCCCATCAGGATGACGCCGTCGCCAGCCTCAATCGCGCGATTGAAATGCTCGAGGCCCTCTATCTCGACCAGTTGCCTGAAATCTTCAGCGTCTCGAAGCCATACTGCGGCCGTCTCGATCAGGCTGATGCCGCTGGATCGAAAGATCTGCTGGACCAGGGCATCACGTTGCGCGCTCGTCCATTCGGGAAAACAAAGCTCAAGGTTGACTTCCACGATATGTCGACGGTTGCGGGCAAAAAGGTGACCCAGTCGACCCAAGGCAGCGCCGCAGAGCACCCGCCCCGATTGGGGTAGATGGACAATGGCGAGGGCCATTGCGAGCCCCAGCCAGGTCAACCAGTACCTTGGGTGGAGGAGGCGAAGTTGGATTAAGGTTGGCGGTTGCAAGACAACATTCTAGCCTGTCCCGATTGGTCGGGCTAGCCGGGCCGCTGGCTCTGTTGTGGTACTATTGGGGTCCGATTCCTGATCAGTCTGACCCATGAAAGTGCCCCGTTTCGATAGTGCTCGCGTACTGGTCATTGGCGACATCATAGTAGATCGTTACTGGCACGGTGCGACCCGTCGGCTGAGCGCGGAAGCACCCATCCCCATCGTGGATGTGAACGAGGTAGAGGACCGGCCAGGTGCGGCCGCGAACGTCGCCGTCAATGTGGCTTCGCTTGGCGCCAGTGCGACGCTGATCGGCATGGTGGGTGCCGATGAGGTTGGCCAGCAACTTGCGGAAAAGCTCACCGCGGCGGGAATTGACTGTCGACTCAGCTTCGACCCGAACTATCAGACTACGACCAAGGTTCGGATTGTATCCCGTAGCCAGCAACTGGCACGGGCCGATTTCGAACAGTATCGGCCAATGGAACATTCGGAACTGGTTCGTCTTGCCCGTGAGGCCATGCCCTCTGCCAGCAACGTGCTGTTGTCGGATTACGACAAGGGCGTCCTGGATTCACCTGCCGAGGTCATTGCCCTCGCGCAGGCGCAGGGGATTGCTGTACTGGTGGACCCCAAGTTCAAGGACTTTGTTCATTACCAGGGCGCGACGCTGATCAAACCGAACCGCCTTGAGCTTGAGACGGCCATTGGACCGTGGGGGTCGGAGGAGGAAATGGTGCGTCGTAGTCAGGAACTGATCAGCAACCTTGGCGTTGAGGCCATGCTGGTCACTCGCTCGGCCCAGGGCATGACGCTGATCAAGCGGTACGGTGAAGAGCAGCATTTCCCGGCCAGGACGCGGGAGGTCTATGACGTGACCGGAGCAGGCGATACGGTGATGGCCACGCTGTGCGCTGCGCTGGGTGCGGGCCAGACGCTCAATGATGCCATTGGGCTTGCCAACGTGGCAGCGGGTCTGGTGGTGGGCCATTTTGGTATTACCAGCGTCAGTGGACCGGAGTTGCGCCAGGAATTGGCCTCCGATGCCGAGTTTGCCCGCGGGCGCATGTCGCCCGAGCAATTGAAAGTCGTGGTTGAGGAGGCCCGGCACCGTGGAGAGCGGATCGTCTTCACCAATGGTTGCTTCGATATTCTGCATGCCGGCCATGTCGACTATCTCGCCGAGGCCCGCAAACAGGGAGACAGGCTCATCGTGGCCATCAACAGCGATGAATCCGTGCGGCGGCTCAAGGGCCCTGGGAGACCGGTGGTCACCCTCGACCATCGGATGACGGTTCTTGCTGGTCTTGCAGCGGTGGACTGGGTCGTGTCGTTCGATGGAGACACCCCGGAAGCACTGATTTCCGCCCTGCGTCCCGACGTGCTGGTCAAGGGTGGGGACTACAGTTCAGATCAGGTCGTGGGCGGTGATATTGTCCGGGGCTATGATGGCGAGGTCCGCGTCATGCCGCTGGTTGAGGACTGTTCTACCAGTGCTCTCGTGGAGAAGATTCGCGCCTCCTGATCCGGCACGACTACGGCGTGCCTGACGCGAGCACGCCAATGGCTTTCAGGGCTGCTCTGACGTTTGACTTCAAGTGATCCTCGCTGATGGTTCCTACGATGACCGAGGATACCGCCGGTATGGACAGGGCCCGCTGCAGATCGCCCGTGACATCGGAAGAGTAACCGCTTCCCAGTGCCTTTTTTACGAGAACCGGCTTGTGCAGTGCCTCGGCCCTGGAGATCACCGCAAGCTGATCATCCGGCTGCAAGGAGACCATTACGACGTCCAGTATTTCAAGTGCATACAGACCTGCCTCGACGGTCTTGGTCGAGGCACCAATGGCCCGGATTGAACCGGCCTGCCGAAGGTGGACCAGGGTCTCGACCACTTCCGTGTCACGCAGCGCCCGGACATCCTCGTCAGGGCAGTGAATGAGGACAATATCAAGATAGTCCGTCTTCAGCCTGCGCAGACTGGTCTCGATGCTGGTAATCGTTGCCTGGGCTGAGAAATCCCACCGGGACGTCCCGTCGTAGATCTCGCCCACCTTGGTGCTCAGTATCCAGTCACTTCGAGATCCCCGGATCAGTTCCCCGAGCCTCGTTTCGCTGCTGCCGTAGGCGGGCGCGGTATCGAGAAGGTTGATACCAAGGTCACTGGCAAGCGCGAGCAGGCTGGCAAGCTCATCGGTTTCGGGAAGATCAAAGGCGGAAGGATACTTCACGTCTGTGTTGCGACCGAATTTGACAGTCCCCAGACCAAGCGGCGAGACCGACATCTCACCAACACGCCGCCGGTGCTCCGGGCCGAGATGACCCCGCTTCATTTGAAGGCGACCGACCAGGGCGGCCTCGCGAGTCGCGGGGGTTCGAGGCCGTCGGTGGCTGGCTGGTCAAATTCCGGTTGCTCCCTGATCAGCGCCAGCACCCGATTGGCCAGCATGGGGACCAGGGTCAACTTGGTGGGCCAGCAGAAGACGACGTTATCCTGCCGCTCGCAGTATGGCTCATCAGGCCGCCTGCCATGGGGCTGATAATGTTCAGCCCGATCGACACGCAGGGTTGCCCACTGACAGCCTGACAGATCAATAAAGGGGAGCATGGCATCCAGTTCGGATTGCGCGTGGACGATCTGCTCAGGCTCGCTCAGGTGCACGCCGGACTCCGCCAGCTCACCGCCCAGGTACCAGACGATATCGCCATCGTCACATGGGTGAGAGGTGATGGTGAGTCTCGGCTTGTCCAGACTCTTCAGGCTGACGCCATGGGCATACAACCGCGGCAGCCGGCCCTTGACCATGACCTGATGGAGTGGCCGGGTCTGCATCGCGACTTCGAATTGGCCCTCACGGATCAGCGCCTCGTTGCCCTGGCCGGCGGCAAGAATGTAGCACTGGGCGCGCACGGAGGTCGTGTCAAGTTCCAGTTCCCTGATTCCCCGTGCCGACCTGATTATGGTCGGGGTCCCACAGATCAGCCGGCCCTGCTGCGCTTCGGCGAGCGAGGTCACAAGGCTGACTGTATCGAGCACCGCATCGGGCAATTCGTACAGCATGCCGCGGAAGACATTGTTGTCAAACGGCGGAGGAAAGTCCGGTGGAGATAGTCGCCGGGTCCCGCCCATGATGGCGTGGGCGCCCAGATAGGCGGTGAGCCGTCCAGACAGGGCACTGTCCGAAAACAGAAAGTAGCGATCTGCCAGTAGCTTGACCTGGTGCAGGTCTGGTCTCTTTGCGCCCGCAAGGCATTCTCGCCATACACCCGGCATGTCGGCGATGGCCTCCGATGCGCCACTTCTTGTGCCCTGCAGACTGTACTTGAGTCCCCCGTGGATCATCCCCTGGGAAGCCAGCGTCTGGCCCGCTCCAAGGCCGTCCTTCTCGATGACAATACTGCTGTACCCGGCATCCGAGATCACAGTCTGAAGCCACAGTCCAGCAATGCCGCCGCCCACGATGGCGATGTCGGTTTCGATCATGAGCGCTTACTGGGCAGGTAAAAGACGCTAGTATAGCCTATCCCTCGTCGGTCCCGGAATGGATGGTGCTGCTCCGAAACCTGTACAGCCTGCTGTTTTATCTTGTGCTGCCCGCAGTCTGGCTTCGTCTCATGTGGCGTTCGGTGCGCGAGCCGAACTACGCCGCAGACATGGGGCACCGCCTCGGTCACGTGCCACGCGTTCAATGCGATATCTGGATTCACGCGGTGTCAGCAGGGGAGACCATTGCTTCTGTGGCCATGGTCGAGCACCTTTTGAGCCTTGGGTACCGCATCGTCGTGACCAACATGACGCCAACCGGTCGTGAACGCGTCCGACATCTGCTGGGTGATCGGGTGATCAACTATTACGCGCCCTACGATGTACCCCATGCGGTTCGCCGCTTCCTGTCCCGGACCCGGCCGCGGGTGCTGGTCGTGGTCGATACAGAACTGTGGCCGAACATGTTCCACTATAGTGCCACCGCGGGTGTGAAGGTTCTGCTGGTCAATGCCCGGCTCTCCGCGAGGTCGGCGCGGGGATATCAGCGGGTAGCCGGGCTCACCCGGGCCATGATGCACGATATCACTGCGGTCGCTGCACAGAGCGAAGAACACGGTCAGCGGTTTCTGGCCCTCGGGCTCCCTGCCTCCCGGCTGCGTATCACCGGCAGCATCAAATTCGACAACTCGTTACCAGATGACATCGAATCGCGCTCGGCCGGTATTCGGGCAGCTCTTGGTGAACATCATCGTATGATTGCCGCGAGTACACACGCTGGTGAAGAATCGATACTGCTCGATACGTTTTCTGTCCTGCGGGCCATAGACCCGGGCCTGCAGTTGATCCTGGCACCCAGGCATCCCCACCGTGGCGATGAGGTCTACGAACTCTGTCTGGCCGCTGGATTCCGGGTCGCCAGGCGCAGTCACGATGACGAATATTCAGCCGACACTGATGTACTCCTGGTCGATACTCTGGGCGAGTTAGCCTACTTCTATGCTGCCTCGGATGTGGCTTTTGTAGGTGGAAGCCTGGTTCCCGTCGGCGGCCACAACTTTGTTGAGGCGGTCATGGCCGGTGTCCCCGTCGTGATGGGGCCGCATCTGGACAACATCGAGGACATTGCCAGGGCGTTTACCCGGCAAGCAGGGATGGTTGTGGTCGCCGATGGTGAGGAACTGAGCCAGGTACTGACCGGATGGCTCCAGGATGCTTCTATCCGTCTCGACGTCCAGCAACGTGCGACCCGGGTGTACGATCAGCAGCGGGGCGCACTCAAAGAGGTCACCGGGATCGTGACCGATGCATTGCAGGACACCAGCAGATGAACCCGACTGGGACGGGCAATCGTAACCCGGATCCGCCGGCACGGTCACGATGTCTGCCTTAGTACAGCACGCGGCCGTATTCTGGCCTGTTGAGTTGCCTGGATTGCGAGCACCAGAAATGTCTAACGACAAGACTGGGTGGTGAAGCCGATCGCTTCCGCCAGGTCTGCCTGATGAGAAGGCGCCCGATGTCAAGGCGATTCCGTCCGCGACACGAGATCAGATCGCCGACGCTACGGCTTGACGCTTCAGCAGTAGAGCCTTGATTATCCGGCCTGGAATACAGTCTGGAATGCAATTTGCAGTGCCATGAACAAGGCAGATTGTCCATAGTCTGGTGGGTTTTATTCCTTGTGCACCGCTGCTGGATTATGTGTTAATTTGTTTCGGAACCTCAACGAACTGTAGTGCGAGTATGAAATCAGCATGAAATCGAAACGCAGATACGTGCCTGATCTGATTTCCGACATGGCGGAATGCGATGCCAACTATCTACGCTTACACCGCTTGTTTCCCAACATGTTTGAGAAAGACAACCTCGTGTTTGGTGTTCAGGGTACGACTGAAGATGGCGCCATCGTCACCATCCGAATTACAGAGCGTTGCCCCTATACGACCATGCTGTCGGTAGACGTTGAGAGTGATGTGGACCGTCCCTGGATTCGCTGGCCGAGTCTTGAAGTCAGGGTCTATCAGGATCTCAATACCGCTGAAGTTGTGAGTTTTGAGCGCCATCGGCATCTGAAATACCGCTACCCGGTACCGAATCCCCAGATGTATCAACCGGACGAAAAGTCCCAGATCAATCGGTTCTTCGGAGAACTGCTGACGTTCTGTCTGAAACATGGGCACTCGCTTGAGGCCTCGTTTATTCGTTGATTCTTTTTGACGAGAGGGGTTTCCCCTCGCGCTCTGCTCTTTACTACGAGGGGGAATCCCCCTCGCGCTCCCCCGGCTGAGGGCTCTTTCTACGAGGGGGTATCCCCCCTCGCGCTCCCCGGGCTGAGGGCTCTTTCTACGAG
>JAQBUI010000112.1 GCA_027624035.1 Pseudomonadota bacterium
GTATAGGTCTTTGTCTCTCATAGGGGACTACGATAATCTGCCCACTCGATCAGGGGAAGAGCCTTGTCGTCAATGCACCAGTAGACCCATTCCGCGTCGTCCAGATCATCGATCAGAGACAGCAGGGTTGGCTTGATCATCGTGGCAGCGGGCCGGGGCTCGACCCGGCTGCTGGCACGCATGGCCAGCAAGTGGTCCCCGGACGCGTCCTGGTACGGAACCCGAAACGTGAAGGGATGTCCGGGCCACAGCTTGTCGTAACGCAGGATCATGTGTCGGGCGAAGGCGTGATATTTGTCGCAGGACAGGACGATGGCTTTCATGCGGGGAACGGCGATAACGGGGGCCTGACTCTAACATCTTCACAGCCTGCTGCGAATCCGGCTGTCGCCGGTCAGTCTTCGAACAGCTTGCCCACCAGCATGTGGATTTCATCGAACCGGGTCAGGCGCTGTAACCATTCGCCGGGAATGCCATCGGGCCCACCCATCCCGAACCGCGCGCCACAGACGGCACCGAGTATGATCGACCGCCCACAGTTGTCGCCGCCGGCATAGATGTTGTTTCGAATGGCCTCGGTGAAACTGCTGGCAGTCCTGATGTTGTGCAGGATTCCGGGAATGCCGGCCCCGAGGTCACAGTGCAGGCCAAACTCCCTGCTCTGCTCCCGTACCGACAGGCTGCTCTCAAGAGCCCGGTTCAGAGTCTGTGCCGTGGCGGCGGATCCGGCTTTGACGGCAGCCTCCAATACGGTGGCCATTGTCGCCCCCTGAATCGATGACTGCAGCAACGCGACGCAGACCCGGCCAAAATCCAGGGCGCGAGGGGCGTTGTTGGTTACCCTGATCGCAGACTCGCTGAGCGAAACAAGCTCATCGTCGTCTACATGGCAGGCGACCAGGGGTGGAAGTTTGCTCACTGCGGGCAATTGCTCGTCTGCTGCGCCCGGGAAATCATCGGAGGGAGTCAGCGCCGTAACGAGGCGCAGGCCATAGTCGAGTGACCGTTCAGGCTCCGGCATCGCTGCCGCATACGCCTCAACCCGTTCCCGCAGTTGCTGTCCTTCGTGTTGTTTCATTGCAGCAAGCACTTTGGTCAACATGCTGGCCCGATCGGCGGGGGCGCCAGCATAAGCAATGACATTGGCCGTTTCGATGGCGTCGTGTTCATCCCGATAGATGCGGTCCAGGGTCTGCCGGGTGGGGCGATCGATGTAGCCGACGAACTCTCCGCCATAGCCAAAGTGCTGACGAAACTGTTCCGTGTAGTGTGTCTTGCTGTAGCGGCGCTGTGTCGCCGTGATGGAGCGCAACATCACCAGCATCTGTTCCCCGTAATGGGACAGATCGCCCGCTACTCTCGTTGGGTGGGCAAAGTAGCCCACGCCCCCACTGTAGTCAGCGGGGTCCGGCTTCCGGAATTCCGGGTTGGCGGGCGCCAGTTCCTGGATCCGCCGCTGGCTGTAGACCCAGTGCAACCCCATGGACGCTGCGTCCGCGACGAAGGCGCCCAGTACGCTGTTGCGGGCACGGGTTTGCTGTTCCAGGTTCATTCGTGATCCTTGAATGTGTTGAATGTTGCCGCCGAGTGACCTTGCCGAGACGGTACACCAAATCCGGGTGGAGATGTACTCACTCCGGGGTGGTCATGTCAGAGCCAAAGGATGTTCAGTCGTCAGTGTATGATGGAACCGGTATCACGACCAATCTGAGCGGACTTGCCGATATTCTGCCGGACCAGCGTTTGGTCATGGTTTGGAGGGGACCGTCAGCACCGGGCAGCGCGCCTTGCGGATGACCTGTTCGGTGGTGCTGCCACGGATGGCGTCCAGCAGACCGGTATGTCCCTCGGTTGCCATCACGATCAGGTCACAATCCTCTGCGCTTGTCAGGATGGCGTCGGCCGGGTCCTCTGCTTCGACTGATTCAAACGTGAACGGCAGGTCGATGCGCTGGCTGGGCGGCTTGACCTGACGGCCCACATGCAAGAGCCTTATCTTCGGGTTGGCGACGCCGGCCTCGCGGCTGAAGTCCGTCGCCAGCTGTACGGCTGGCCAGTAATCCGGCTCGACGTTGACGGGAATCAGAATCTGATGGATCGCCATCTGTCCGTTGCGAGGGTCTACAAAACCCGTCGCGGCGTCAGGCAGAAACAGGCAGGGCGTTCGAGCGCTGCGCCCGATCGGCTCGGAAATCGAAGGCGTCAGCCAACGGTCCAGCCCCTGTTTGCCGCCGCTTGCCAGGACGATCAGATCGGCATCGTGACCATTGACGTAGTCTACTGTTGCTTGCACCGGATTGCGTGAATGGGTATCCACCTTCCTGATCGACAGGTTCAGCTTTGCCCTGAGGTCCTCGCGACTGGTGTCCGGATCAATGAGCTGCCACTCGATCAGCCTTTTGCGAACCCCGGGGAATCGTTGCCATACCTCGTGGCGGACCCGCTCCGGGTCCACGTGCAAAATGGTCAGGTCAGACTGAAGTGCAACCGCGATGGCGAGTGCGTGATCAAAGGCAGCATCGTCCGCGCTGGTCAGCGCGGTGGGATGGATGATGATGTCGAACATTCAGGCAGGGCTCCGGGGCCGCTGGCTTCCCTAGCCTTCTTTCTGACGCTGCTGCATTCGCATGACTCGAATAAGGCCTGACATTTCCTCGGCGTTGCTGAGATCGAGGAGTTGCTCTTTTTTGGCCAGCAGGTCTTCGTAGCTCACGTCGGCACCGAACGTCAACGCCTCGTTGACGAAGGTAGCACTGGAGGAGAACCGGCCGTTGCCTGCATGGATCGTCTTGTTGGTCGGCGCATCGTCGTCACACAGCAGCAGGACGGCGGGGCTGACAAGCTTTGGATGGCGCATTGGATCAGGGTTGTCGGGGTTGACCTTCACGCCGGGGATGGTGCCGATCAACCGCGTTTCGGCTGCCGGCGCCAGGCAGTTGACCCGGATGTTCTTCGACAGGCCCTCGATCGCCAGCACATTCATGAAGCCCAGCATGCCCATTTTGGCAGCGCCATAGTTGGCCTGGCCGAAATTGCCATAGATCCCGGAGGAGGAACTGGTGAATACGATACGGCCATAGTTCTTCTCGTACATGATCTTCCATGCGGCTTTGGTGACATATGCACTGCCGTTCAGGTGCACATTCATCACCAGGTCCCAGTCGGCAAGGTCCATGTTCTTGAAGCTCTTGTCCCGCAGGATACCGGCGTTGTTGACCAGGATGTCCACCGTGCCGAAGGCTTCGACGGCATCGTCGATGATGGACTGTGCGCCAGCCTTGTCAGAGACAGAAGCCTTGTTGGCGATGGCTTCTCCGCCCAATGCCCTGATCTCTTCTACTGCCTGATCTGCCATGTCGCTCTGGCCAACACCATCGCCACTGCCACCCAGGTCGTTGACCACGACCTTCGCGCCACGTTTGGCGAACTCGATCGCATGGGCCCTGCCCAGCCCGCCGCCAGCGCCGGTGATGACTACTACCTTGTCTTTAAAGTCGCTCATAGTGTTCCCTCGTTATGGGTGTTTCCCGTTTGCTGCCGCTGGAAACGGCCAGAAGAATACTCAGAGTACCTTGGAGCAGCCACTGCTGGCAATTCGCTCGGCGACGTTTCGGCGGCGTCGCCAGCGATGATTGATTGATGATCGTGGCCAGTGACACGGGTCAGGCAGAGAGGCTGTGTGAGGATGGGAGCGGGAAGGAATGGTGGCTGGAATTGATTCGAATGATCAGCCTGACCAGATTGTCGTGAGGCTGATTCCTCGTATAATGAACGAGTGGGCGTTAGTCATTGATTTAGCGGGCTTTTATTTTCTGGTACGGAATCTGCTTATCTGCTGGTTTGAGAGTTTGATAAATCGACAATAACAATAGATCGGATGGAGAATTGAGTATGGGTGTCTTTGATATGGTGGTAATCATCGTGATCGTTGGCTGCCTGACGCCGATGGCACTGGTGCACCTCAGGACCCGCCAGATCGAAGCGCAGAAGATGGCCAGTGGCGGTATGGACGAAACGCGTGAACGTCTTGAGGAGCTGGAAGAGCGAATGCGAGTCGTCGAGAGTATTGTGACGGACTCGCGGACCAATCTCTCCAAAGAAATCGACAGTCTTTGAGGAACCCCGGGTCTGACTGGTGGGTGGGGTGATCCGGGTTGCTGAAAGGGGTGAACTGTCTGGTCTAGCCACTTCCATGAAAACATCAGACGTCTGGCAGTGAATCTCTGCCACCTGGCCCGCCGGGCCCTGCCCCTGTTGCGATGATGCCCTCCTCCTGTTTCAGCCGTTGGTCGCTCAATCTACCGGCTGTAGATGCCGGGCAAGTGTGTTTGTGGTAATTTGAAGTGACTTGGGTCTGAGCCCGACCGGACCAATGCAGGTGAAAGATCACTATTCAGGACAGCAGCCCACCTCCAATGATGAGGAGGTCCCTGCTGGCCGTCCCTCGGTCCTCCTTCCGGACGCGACGTTTCTCGCTTTCGCCCATTTCGAGCAGTCCGGGTTTGATCTGGTCATCACCAATGCGTCCGGTGATGTTTTCGTTATCACAGACTATTTCGCTTTCCATCCTCCGCCCAATCTGCTGTTAGCGAGCGGCGCTGGCTTATCGCCGGAAATGGTGCTGCTGCTGATGGGCAAGGCTGCGGGCACGCTCTATGCGGGGCCAGCGGAGAGCGAGGTCGCACCGGAAGAAATCGGCAATGTTGTCCTCAAGGTGGGCGTGGTCAATGTGATTCGGGATGGCGAAGAAATCGCGCTGAATCGGCTGGACCCGGTGTACAAGGGCGATCGGATTCAAACGGGTTCCGGCTTTGTGAAGATTCGCATGAAGGATGGGACGCGCTTCAATCTGGGTGGTAACGCCGAGGCGGTGCTTGACGACTTTGAGTTCAAGCCCGAGGCAAACGTGGGAAGATTCGAAGCGCTGGTCGTCAAGGGCGGCTTTCACTATAAGAGCGGTCAGATTGGCAGCCTGGCTGGTAGCCAGCCCCACTCGACGATTGCGACGCCGACCGCCAGGATCGCGATTCGAGGCAGTGCGCTGGATGGTTACTTTGACCCGGACAGCGGCGAAACCACCGTCATTCACAGCGACGGCATCCTGGACATCTCCGACATCAACAACCTGCAGACGGTGACCCTGGACCAGCCTGGCAATACCTCGGTGGTCGTGCAGGGCGGCTTGCCGAATTTCTATCCCCAGCCAGGTCAGTATGCAAACACCGTATCTCAAAACCTCGCCCCGGCGGACACGCCCGAGGAGATCGAGCAGCAGGATGAGGAGATTGAGCAACTACGGCAGGATGCCGAGGTGACACCGGAGGCCCCTGAGGATCTGCCGGAAGGTGTCGAGGACGATACGGGGGAGCCAACCGAGGCAACGAGCGAAGAGGGCGTGCCGGCAGAAGCCGGGGAGGAGCCGGACCCGGAGGGCGAGTCAGAAGAAACATCTGAGGACGAAGGCGAAGAAGCATCCAGCGACGATACCGAGGAAGGTGAGAGTGGGCAGGACGCAGAGGCTGCCGAAACGGAATCGGACCAGGCCGACGTGGAACCAGGGCAGGCGGACGGTGCTGAATCGCCATCAAACGTTGATAGCGCCCGGGCGACCGCTGATCAGCAAGTACCCGATGAACCCGCCGCTGACTCCGCCGAGACGGCTGGTCGGAATGACCCGGCGCAAGCGAACCGGTCAGACCAGACCGATACAGAAAATGGTCCACGCACTGAGGTGGAACTGGAGACGCTGGAAGCGACTGATAATCCAGTCAAACCCCAAGCCCCAACCACTCCCAGGGCTGAATCGCCTCCGCCTAAGGAGGAGGTTCCGCCGGATAATCCCCCGCTCGCGGTCAATGACGAGGTCACTCTTAACAGTTCGGCCGCGGTGCAGATTGGCCCGACGTTGCTGGCTAACGATCGTGATCCCGACGTGGGTCAGTCCCCCCGGATCATGGGCTTTAGCAGCTTCGTGGGTACCGGTTCGGTACAGTTTTCTGCCGCCAGTGGCCTTGTCTATCAACCTGAACCGGCCGGCTTCGAGCGGTTGGCAGCGGGCCAGACCAGTACTGACCGCTTCACCTACCAGATTGTCTCGGGCGGGCTGACCGCGACCGCCAGTGCGGTTATTCGACTGATCGGTGTCAATGATGCGCCGGTGGCGCGGAATGATTCTGCCCTGACGGATGAAGACACGCCGGTGGTGCTGACGGTGCTGCAGAATGACAGTGACCCGGACCTCGGTGCGCAGCTGAGCATCACAGGAATCTCTGGTGACATCACCGGCGCCGTGGTGATTGATGGGCAGACCCTGGTGTATACGCCCGCACAGGATCTGGTGGAAGGGCAAACCCGCATCGAGACCTTCAGTTATTCAATTAGCGATGGTGTTCTGACGGCGACCGCTCAGGTCACGATGACGGTTACCGGCGCCAATGATGCGCCGGTGATCAGTTCTGCGCCCCCGGTCCAGATTGCCGCCGGAGGCGGCCTGACGGAGATCCCTCTCTCGGCGATATTCTCTGATTCCGATCTCGGCAGCGAATTGACGGTACTGGCCGTGGACACCACCCAGACCAGGGGCACCATCACCATTGGCAGCGTACTCTATGATCCCGGGACAGCCTTTGATGACCTTGCGCAGGGCGAGACCGGCACGGACAGTTTTGGCATCAGCGTTGCTGATCAGTTTGGTGCGACCGGTCAGGGTACGTACACAATTACCATCGTTGGTGAAAATGATGCGCCCCAGGCAGTATCAGATGCCTATCAGCTCCACGAAGACGTGCCACTGACTGTCGATGTGACGGCAGGCCTGCTGGTCAACGACACGGATATTGATGGTGACTTCTTAACCGCGGCCCTGGTGGCTGGGCCAGCCAACGGTACGGTTACATTGAATGACGATGGTTCATTCAGCTACACGCCCACGACGGACTTCAGTGGAGAGGATTCGTTCAGCTATGCGGCGACAGACCCGGGTGGGTTGACGAGTGTCGCCACCGTCTCGCTGACCATCGTTCCGGTGGACGACCCGCCCCGTGCAAATAACGATCGTTTTGCAGGCACAGACAATGAACTCATTGCCGGCGATCTGTTGGCTAATGATGTTGACGTGGAAGGAGATGATTTTCGGATCGACATCGATCCTGTTCAGCCGCCAGCAGCAGGAACGTTGACGATCAACCCCGATGGCACCTTCAGTTACCGGTCGATGGAGGGCTTTTCCGGAGCCGATACCTTTGTGTATCAGATACTCGATGCTGCCGGACGCAGCAGTGAGGCAACAGTCGATATCAGCATAGAGGCCGTTCAGGAACCGCCCCTTGCTGCAGATGACCGATATCAGCTGACAGAAAGCAGTCTGCTGGAAGTAGCGGCGGACCTCGGTCTGCTTGCCAATGACGCTGACCCGGACCGAGGTGCCCTGGTGGTGAACTCCACGCCGGTGCAAGCGCCGGTTCATGGCGCGTTGACGCTGAACCCGGATGGATCATTCGAGTACAGGCCGGTCGAGGGTTTCCATGGCAGTGACAACTTTACCTATGAGGTTGAGGACGTCACGGGGTTGACATCCCGGGCGCAGGTCACCCTGGAGATTGCCTCGACCAACCTGGCGCCGGTCGCGACCCCGGACCGTTATGAACTGATTGAAGGTGCCGGGTTTCAGGCGCGTGCGGGCATCGACGATCTATTGATCAACGATGTGGATGCCGATGGCGATGGGCTGCGGGTGCAGGCCTCCCCCGTAACTGGGCCCGTCAATGGCACGCTGACGCTGCAGGCCAACGGCGTTTTCAGCTATACCCCCAACTCCGGGTTCGTCGGGGAGGACCGATTTACCTATCGGGTTGTGGACGACGAAGGACTTGGCTCCGAGGCCGAGGTGACCCTGAACGTGATCAGCGTCAACAGTGCGCCATTGGCGGAAGTAGATCGTTATTCACTGGATCAGGATACGTTACTGCAGGTTTCGTCGGATCGCGGGGTGTTGGCTAACGACAGTGACCCGGACGGCGACGCGCTGACGGCCAGCACGGAGCCAGTGGTGCTGCCTCGTCACGGGACCCTGACCTTGAACATTGATGGTTCATTTGAATACGAGCCGGCATCGGGCTATTTCGGTACCGACACTTTTGTCTATGGAGTCCGGGATGCGACTGGGAGAAGTGGTCAGGCGGAGGTGTTGATCGACGTGGTCCGGGTGAATCAGCTTCCCGCCGGTGCTGTTCAGATCACTGGAACGCCGCTGCAGGGTGAACTGCTGACAGCCGACACGGCCTCTCTGTCTGATTTCGATGGTCTCGGGTCGCTTGCCTATCAGTGGCTTCGGGACGGGGCACCTGTCGACGGCGCACTGGCTGAGACCTATCTCGCCCGCAATGCCGATGTCGGAAGTCGTCTGTCTGTTGAAGTGTCGTATACGGATGGCCTGGGCAAGGTTGAATCTGTGGTCAGTGAAGCGTCGTTGCCCATCGGCAACGTCAATGACCCGGTGACGGGCGCTGTGACGATCAGCGGACTGGCGATCGAAGGGCAGGTGCTGACGGCAGATACCGGTGGCGTCATAGACATTGATGGCCCGGGGTCGTTTCAATATCAGTGGCTGCGTGACGATGCCCCCATCGCAGGCGCGACGGACGCAAGCTATGTACCCGATGACGAAGATGTTGGCAGTGTGCTGGCGGTGGAGGTTTCTTTCACCGATCAGGGCGGCGCAGATGAGAAGATTCGAAGCGAACCGACCGGGCCCATCGTCAATATCAATGATCCTGCAGCCGGGGAGGTCCTGATCACGGGGCAGTCGATTGAAGATCAGCTTTTGACCGCGACCGGTAGCGGTGTGGCCGACGATGACGGGCTTGGACCGTTTGGGTTCGAGTGGTATCGGGATGGTGTACCGATCCCCGGCGCGACCGGCAGCAGTTATCTGCAGGGGGACGATGATGTCGGCACGGTGTTAAGTGTCGAGTTGTCCTATATCGATCAGCGTGGTACGCCGGAGTCCTTGTTAAGCAGTGGCAGGCCGCCGGTGGAGAACATCAATGATGCTCCCGTCGGCAGCGTCGTGATTGATGGTTCGCCCATTGAGGATCAGTTGCTGAGCGCCAATGTCGGCGCGTTACAGGATGCTGACGGCCTGGGAACGTTCTCGTATCAGTGGTACCGGGACGGTTCGCCGGTGGAGGGCGCCAATGGGCCAGGCTATCTGCCCGGTGATGCCGACGTCGGAACCCAGTTGACCGTTGAGGTCACCTACACGGACGACGGGGGTACGACCGAGTCTGTGCGGAGCGCGCCCACAGCGTCGATTGGAAACCTCAATGATGTCCCCGTTGGGGAGGTCGTTATTTCGGGCATCGTCTCAGAGGCCCAGGTGCTCACGGCAGATGTGAGCAACCTGTCGGATGATGACGGGCTCGGTGCGTACTCGTACCAATGGTTTCGCGCGGGCCTCGCGATTGAAGGCGCCACCGCACAAACCTACACCACGGTTGCGGCCGATGTGGGCGCCGGGTTGAGTGTTCAGGTTTCCTATCTCGATTCGGGCGGTACCCAGGAGACGGTATCAAGTGACACCACGTCCCCGATCGAGAACGTCAACGATGGACCCGTCGGAACCGTTCTGATCGTAGGCAATGAGGTGGAAGATGAGTTGCTGACGGCGGATGTGAGTGGCATCTCGGATGCAGATGGTCTTGGTGGGTTTTCTTACCAATGGTTTCGTGATGGGGCCCCGATTGAAGGCGCAGTCGCGGCGACTTATAGTCCCGATGATGCGGATGTAGGCACCGGCCTTACGGTTTCCGCGTCCTATCTGGACGGGGGCGGCACGGCCGAGCAGTTGCTGAGTGCATCAACCCTGCCGATCGCCAACATCAATGATCCGCCCACCGGTTCGGTACAGGTGTTCGGTACTATCGAGCCGGGTCAGGTGCTCACCAGCGATGTCAGTGGTGTCACCGATGCGGACGGCCTGGGCGAGCCGATTTACCAGTGGCATCTCGACGGTGAACCCATCCCCGGCGCGACCGGCGACACCCATTCCGTCGTTGCTCTGGGCGAGATCTCTGTACATGTGACGTACGTTGACGGGCACGGTACCACCGAGACACTTGTCAGCGGCCCGCCCGTCCAGGTCAATTCACCACCTGAGGGCAGCGTGGTCATCGGTGGCGACCCGATCGAACACGAGACACTGACTGCGGATACGACGGCCCTGGCGGACGCGGACGGTCTTGGAGAGTTTTCTTATCAATGGAACCGGGACGGCTTCCCCATTGGCGGAGCAGATTCGGCGACCTATGTGGCAGATGATGCCGATGTGGGCGCGGTGCTGACCGTCCAGGTGTCCTACACGGATGGTCAGGGGACGTTCGAGACCGTACTGAGTGATCCGACCGCGCCGATTGCGAACATCAATGATACGCCGGTCGGAAGCGTGGTGATCAGCGGCGTCGCCACCGAGGATCAGGTGCTGACGGCGGATGTGAGTGCTCTGGTCGATGCGGACGGTCTTGGCGTGCTCTCCTATCAGTGGAGTCGTGACGGTTCTCCCATTGGCGGCGCAGATGCGGCGACCTATGTGGCAGATGATGCCGATGTGGGCGCAGTGCTGACCGTCCAGGTGTCTTACACCGACGGCCAGGGGACGTTCGAGACGGTATTGAGTGATCCGACGGCGGCGATAGCGAACATCAATGATGCGCCGGTCGCAAATGGTGACACCTACACTTTCACCGAGAACACCACGCTGGTGACCACGGCCGGGGTGGACGATCTCCTGTTCAATGATACGGATGTCGATGATGTTGCCCTGGGGGTCAACACGACGCCGGTTGTCGACGTGCTGCACGGCTTGCTTGTCCTCAGCGCTGATGGGTCGTTTACCTATACGCCGGATGCGGATTTCACAGGAGTTGATACGTTCACCTATGAAATAGAAGACCCCGGCAGTCTGACAGACAGCGCCGTGGTCACGCTCAACGTGAACCCGCCACCTACCAACACGGCCCTGGGCAATGGTGCCTGGAACGCGGCAGGGAACTGGTCGTTCGGTACCGTGCCTGCACCGGCCGACCATGTGTCCATCCCGGTTGGCACCACGGTGACGGCGTCCGGTGACACATTGGACTATGTTCTGCTCAGGGTTCACGGTGTCTTGAATTCCAATGGAGGTACCTTCGCGGGACCTGGTCCACTGGTGGTGACTTCTGGGCAGTTGAGTCATCAGAATTCTGCGACCATTGCTGGCCCGGTAGACATCGGGCCCGCCGGGACATTCATCATTAATGGGGGGGCTGCTGGGCAGGTGCTCACGGCCAATGATGACTTCGTTAACGATGGGTTGTTGTTGCTGACCGGTGGTATCAACGGCTTCGGGGACGAGGGTGTGCTGTTGCAACTGGGCGGTGCTGCGACGCTGACCAATCTGGTGGGGGGCACGATCCGCTCAACTGGCTCGTTCGATTCGCGGACCATCAGTGGAGATATCATCAATCAGGGCACGATTGATGCCGACTATGCCATTACGCTGACGGGCAGTCTGGACCACAGCGGAACGCTGGATGCGGACGCGGGTGTGACCATCAGTACCACGGGCACATTTGATGCGACGTTGGGGACCATCGACATCGGCAGTGGTGCGACGGTCGACGTCAATGGTGGCACCACCGAGTTTGGGTCAGGTACTACCATCCAGGGAACGGGGGGCACGCTGCGCTTCAGCGGGACCCAGAGCGTGGACCTGCAGAGCGACTTCACCTTTGATGCGACGTCGGTGGCGACGAACACGGCCGCTGGCGCCATCACCTTCGTCGGTACGGGCAGGCTGATCGTCGACAGCGCGGTGTTGACCGTGCACAGCAGTGATGATGTGTTCAACACGGTGGTGGAGACGACGGCGAGTGGTGAACTGAAGCTGGCTGGCTTCAATGTGGGGAAGGTGACGACGTTCAACGGGGACGTCAACAACGCGGGTGTGATCCGGTTGAATGGCGGGGTCAATGGCTTCGGTGATGAGGGTGTGCTGCTGCAACTCGGTGGTGGCGCGCTGCTGCACAATCAGGCAGGTGGCACGATCCTGTCGGAGGGCAGCTTTGACAGCCGGTCGATAGCAGGAGACGTTCTGAATGACGGGTTGATTGATGTTAACTACACGCTGACGCTGTTGAATGACGGGGTGACGGTGAACAGTTCCGCCGGGACGCTGGATATTGCGGCGGCCACCTCGCTGGTCATCAATAGTGAGGCGGGTTCCGGGGAGTTGAAGCTGGGTGCCGGTTCGACGGTGCAGGGTGGCGGCACCTTGAACTTTGTGGGGGCGCAGACGGTGACGCTGACCGGCGACTTCAACTGGGACTCGATGACGACGCTGACCAACTTCCGAGACAGTACGGTGACGTTTGAGCGGGCGACGGTGGTGGATGATCTGCTGATCGATGGACTGCTCCAGGTGCAGAGCGAGGATGAGGTGTTTAACGTCGGCGTGCAGATTGGCGCGGCGGGCGAACTGGAGCTGCTTGGGGTGAGTAGTCTGAAGACCACGACGTTCAATGAAGACGTGGTCAACGCCGGGCTGCTGGAGCTCAAAGGCGGCGTAAACGGCTTCGGGGATGAGGGTGTGCTGTTGCAACTGGGCGGTGCTGCGACGCTGACCAATCTGGCGGGGGGCACGATCCGCTCAACTGGCTCGTTCGATTCGCGGACCATCAGTGGAGATAT